>NZ_OZ244997.1:2723927-3026585 GCF_965223285.1 Candidatus Leptofilum sp.
AATAAATTCGCAGCGACATTTACGAAGTCCACCTGCGTGGACTGTTTCCAGTCGGCGAAGGCCGACTTTGTAACCGTAGGTGCAGATTTATCTGCCGTTTTATTGTTTCACCACCAGCGTCATCACAAACTGCTCCATCGTGCGCCACCAGCCTGAAAAATGGGGGGCTTCTTTGGGCAGACGGCCGTTGTCGCAGCGTATTTTGAAGGGCATCCAGCTATCAGACGGCCGTTCCCCTGGATCAATCAAGCAAGAAATGGCGCGGGTATCGACTGACAAACCCAGGTGCAAGGCTTTTAGCACAGACTCTTTGGCGCTCCACACGGCCGTTACCAGCAAATCTCGCTGCTCGCCTGCTGCTTGCCGTACCAAGAGGGCTTCCGTTTCGGTAAAATAATCATCAATAAACGCTTCACTGCGCGGTTTGATCAGTTCCAGGTCACAACCGATAGGCCAATCGGGTTTGGCAACGGCCGTTACCAGCGCGTGCCCGTGCGAGTGGCTAATCGAAATGCTGAACTGCCCGTTAACCATCGGCAGCTGCGACTCGATGGTGGGAACCCCATCCGGGTTGTTGCTCACCGTGATGAGGTCGAGCGGCACGGTGGTGTTTTGGGTTTCCCACACCACCGTTTGCAGCAGCCGCTTGGTCGTCCAGCGACCCAGCAGCCAGTCACGCCGCCGCTTTTCTGTTTTCAATGAAGCCAGTCGCGCTGCTTCCTTTTCACTCAAAAATTGAAACGAACCGCCAGTAACGGCCGTCTTCGGAACAACTTCGTGGGATTGTGCCAGCCAGTGGATCATTTTTCATCCTTGGAGATTGGAGAATCAGAGATTAGAGATTGGCTGCTCAAACAGCCCAATCTCCAGTCTCCAATCTCTAATCTCCCCAAATTCCTAAAGTGAAACTTCACCCGGCAATTGAACCGTCCGATACCCGTTCAGCTCAACAAACACGTTGCCAGATTTGTCCACAACTTGTGCATTAAAGGCTGCGCCGTCATCCACCGCTTCTACGATGGCGTACAGCCGCCCTTTCGCCTCTGCTTCTTGCCGATAGGCGGTTACGCTGCTAATGGCCAGTGGGAGGGCCATCTGCTGCTTACTGTGGATTTCCCACACGCCCGCCGTTTGGAAGCAGAACTCAACCAGTCTTGGGGCGATTAGCTCTGGCGCGTCGGCTGGCAGGCTGTTCGCGGGTAAGTTCTCAGCCAACAGACCAATCGCCGTGTTGCCATCTACCTGCACGCCTTCCAAAACCTGGTAAGCCGGACCGTGGAAATAGATTTTGTAGATGTCCTCAGCCACGATGCTCATCTCTTCAGCTTTGGGGGCTTTGAATTTGAGCTTCTTGGTTTTGGGTGCTTTAGCCGCCAGCCGCACGGTGGCGGTGAAATGCAGCTTCTCCTGTACGCCGGTTTTGAGTTCGCGGCGAGATTGCAAGCTAGTGTGTACCAGAATCTCTTTTCCGTCTGGAACGGCCGTTGCGCTCAAAATCATCGTCTGCGGTTCCATCCGGTAAAACTTGAACGGGGCGTGAAAATCTTCATTTTCTACCGCCACCACTTTGTAGTCCGGTACCACCAGCGAAGCAATTTCAGCAAACGTTTCTGTACCCATCACGCCAGGCAGCAGCGGTGTGCCGTCCATCGCGTGGTCAAACAAAAACGGCTGTTCATTCGGGTCGAGCGTCGTTTCTGCCTGGAGGCCATCGTACAGATTGTAAGCCGTCACGTTGCCCACCATCAGCCAATCATTTGCGTTTACTTTGTCTACATCGAGACCGCCTGTGGGATGTCGCTCCTCGGTGAGAATGCCGAGCTTGCCGCCTGCCAAAATCTCGCCCTTGAAGCCGCCCGCCACCAGCTCGCGCCGCACGGTGGGTACACCTACCTCTGGCGGCAGCATCTCGATGCCCGCCATCTCCATAATTCTGGGGATGGAGCCGCGTGTGGCCATGCCAATGCCGCCCCAGGCCGTCCAGTCAATGGCAATGCCCTTAGTATCTGGTCGCGTGGTGCGGAAGCTGCTGGTGAGCTTGCACAGGAGGTCGTTGGCCGCGCTGTAGTCGGTCTGGCCGTTGTTGCCAAATCGTCCCGCCACCGAGCTAAAGACGACCGTGGCGCCAATGGGCATCTCTTTAGCTGCACTCAGTAAGCTAAAAAAGCCGTCGGATTTGATGTCGTACACCAAGTCGAACTGGGCTGCATCTTTCTTGTCCAGCCCTCGGCTAATTTCGATGCCGCCAGCGTGGACGAGCACATCAATTTTGCCGTAGGTTTCGCGGATGTTGGCGACCACAGCCGTAATCGCCTCCCCGTCCAGCAAATTCATGCTGTGGTAAAGGGGCAGTCCGCCTGCGGCCGTTACCGCTTCAATCGCGCTCAACGCCGCTTCCGACCGTTCAATCGCCATCAGCTTCTGGTTGATCATCACCGGGGTCGGTTTTTCACCAGCCGCTTTGGCTTCCGCGATGAGCTGCGTCTTGAGTGCATTTTCATCCTGGCGGAACAGTTGGATATGCGGATCGTCCGGCGCGGGTGCTTCTACCAAATCCAGCAGGTAGAAAACGCCGCCGCTGGCCGCCGCCAAATCGCTGACGATGGCACTGGTAATGCCACCCGCCGCACCTGTAACCACAAACACCGTTTCTTTGTTCAGCGTCAGGCCGGGTTGGCCGTCGTCTGCTGGTTGTTCGAGGAGGGTAACGGCCGTTCGCCTGTCACCCACATACCCAACCTCCACCACACCGGGGTCGGTTGTGGTTTCAGCGATGAGGAGGTCGGCAAAAGCGGCCGTTTTGCGGCTCACCTCAAAGTCTACTGCTTTCACTAACACGTCTGGCCGTTCGTGGCGATACGCTTTACTGAAGCCCGTCACGCCGCCACCCAGAGGTGCCACTGCGCCAGCCGGGTCGTAACCGTGCTGCCCGCCTAGCCGCGTTGCCGAAACAAGGAAGTTGCCCGCCTCATTCACCGTGTCGTACAAAACGCGCATACTGATGGAGAGGTTCTTTACTCGAATCCTGTTGGCTTCGCGCCAAGTTGCTAAATCCATCGTCATCAGGTCAGCTTCCACGTCTAGCGCGGGTAGCCAATAAACACCCTGCACAGCCCCTTCAGCTAACCAGCTTTGTAGCTGTGCCTCTAGTTCAGCTTGGGGCAACGTCACGTCTAACGTCAGAACGGTTGCACCCATCTTCTCCAGCTTCTTAACGAGGGCTTTGCCTACGCCGCCGCCGTCCAAAGCGACAATCACGCGGCTGTTGTCATCTAGCACAACGCCTGTGGGTACGCACTGGTCGAGGTCTGGCCGCAAAACGGCCGTTGCCACGCGACGAGGGAATGCGTCTGCATCTTCGAGGTTATATTGGGAAACGGCCGTTTGCGGGGTGGGTGATGGGGTGGAAACGGCCGTGTCAACCGCGTCCTCATCCTGCAAACGGCTCTGTGCTTTTAAATCAGGCCGCATTTCCCGAACAAAGCCAACCACTTTGGCTAATGTGTTGTAATCCCGCAGGTTCAAATCATCCCGCCTCGGAATGTCAAACGCCTGCCGAATTGCCACAAACGTCTCCGCTTGCTTCACCGTATCAATCCCCAAATCCGCTTCCAAATCCAAATCCGGCTCCAGCATGTCCACCGGGTAGCCCGTTTGGTCGGCGATGATGTTCAAAACTTGATCCATCACAGGGTCGCCGTCGGCAACTGGAGACTGGGGACTAGAGACTGGTTCACTGTTCGCAACGCGGTCGCTAGGCGACATTACTGATTCACTGACCACTGGCTCACTGACCGCCAACTCGGGTCGCATCTCCCGCACAAAGCCAACCACCTTCGCCAGCGTGTTGTAATCACGCAAATTCAGGTCATCCCGTCGCGGAATGTCAAACGCCTGCCTGATAGCGACAAATGTTTCTGCCTGCTTTACCGTGTCGATGCCTAAATCCGCTTCCAAATCCAAATCCGGCTCCAGCATGTCCACTGGGTAGCCAGTTTGTTCAGCAATGATGTTCAACACCTGATCCATCACCGGGTTGCCATCAGCGACTGGAGCCTGAGGAGCGGCGACTGGTTCACTAACTACTGGTGCGCTGCTTACTGTCTTGCTGACCACTGGATTACTGTTCTCTGATGGACTGACTGCCAAATCAGGTCGCATCTCCTTCACGAAGCCAACAACTCTTGCCAATGTGTTGTAATCGCGCAGGTTCAAGTCATCCCGACGCGGAATGTCAAACGCCTGCCGAATCGCCACAAACGTCTCCGCCTGCTTCACCGTGTCAATCCCCAAGTCCGCTTCCAAATCCAAATCTGGTTCCAGCATGTCCACTGGATACCCAGTTTGCTCGGCGATGATGTTCAACACCTGATCCATCACCGGGTCACCGTCGGAGGCTGGAGACTGGGGACTAGAGACTGGCTCTGCTTCAACAACTGGTTCACTGATTACCGATTCACTGATTACCAAATCAGGTCGCATCTCTTTTACAAAGCCAACGACTCTTTCCAGCGTGTTGTAATCGCGCAGATTCAAATCATCTCGGCGGGGAATGTCAAACGCCTGGCGAATGGCGACGAAGGTTTCGGCCTGTTTCACCGTGTCAATGCCCAGGTCTGCTTCCAAATCAAGCTCTGGTTCCAGCATGTCGGTGGGGTATCCGGTTTGTTCGGCAATGATATTGAGCACTTGTTCCGTCACCGTGTCTGTTTGCACAACAGGCTCAGCGGCTGGCGGTGCAGGTGGTGGGGTTTCTACTTTCACCTCAACTGGCTTCACCTCTACCGGTTTGGCTTCAACGGCTACAGGTTCCGGTTCCGGCTTTGCCTTTACTGGCTCACTGATTACTGTTGACTGTTTACTGACCACTGGTTCGGGCATGACGATTGGTGCGGGTTGTGCTGCAATGCCAACGCTGCCTTGTCCAATTTGGGTGCGAACCACGGGGCCAGTGCCGTACTGCCAGTTGCTGGGGGCAGGCGGCCGTCCTGGATTACCTTTAGCCACGATGCGTAAGTTCCGCTTTTCTACTTCCAGTTCGGCGTAGTCGTAACCGCTGATGGCATCGAGCCATTGTTGGTAGCGAGGTTGCTGGTCTATACGGTTAGGGCCGCCAGGAATGCGCCGCGTGAGGCTAAAGGCAATTTGGGAACCAAAGCCTGCGGCCAGGTGAAGCGAATATTGCACCGGATACCGTCCGCCCCGGCTCAGGTTGAGTTGGCCTAAGTCTGGGTCTACCTCTTTGTAGTTGGGGACTGGCGGTACAATGCCGTGTTCCAAAATCTTGAGGGCAATCACGTCTTCAACGCCCACGCCCATGGGATGTCCGGTAAAGCCTTTGGTGTTCGCCACAATGATCTCTTTGGCCGCTTCGCCAAAGTTTTCACGCAGGGCCGTCACTTCGGCCGCTGCGCTGCCGCCGCGTGCCGGGGTGAAGGTTTCATGGGACATAAAGACCAACTGCGGAGCCATAGCATAGCGATTGAGACCAAAACGACGTTCGGCCGTTTTCAGCAAATCGTCCATCACCATGGAGATGTGATCCACATCTAGCCGGGAGCCGTGGAAGGCACTGTTGCGGGTTTCGGTACTAAGAACTTCTACAATGCCGCGCATCCCGCGTTCCTGTACAGCATCCTCACTTTCTACGACCAGGGCACAAGCGCCCATGCCCAAGATGGTGCCATGACGACGCTTGTCAAACGGCAGGGCAGCTTCATCTACGCGGTCGTCGGTGGCGGCTGCGCCTAGCGCCAGGAAACCGGAGCCTACCCATTCCATCAGGTGGTCGCCGGTCACGTCGTCGGCGGCGATGACAATGGCTCGGCGGCAACGGCCGTTCCGAATCCAATCTTCCGCCATGGCAATCGCCTGGGTGGTGCTGGCGCAAGCGGCATTCACCTGCGTGTTGGGGCCGCGTGCGCCGATATACTCGGCAAACTGGCTGTGCCCCATCGCCAAAATGCGGAAGATAAAGCGGCGGTCAAAGATGTAAGGCTCGTTGGTCAGCTTTTCACGTAGGTCGTTGATGCGGCGCGTAATCTCCAGCAGCGCACTTTGGTCTGTGGTGTAGCGACGCAAATCCTCCAGCATCTCTAGCTGTTCGACCCGGCTTTGGTGCGTGTAGAACTGCTCAAAATCTTCAGCAAAACGGTCGCCGCCGGGGAAGGCGCTGGCAAAGATAACGGCCGTTTCATCTCGCAACGCCTCAGGCAACATCCATTTTTGCGGCAGATAGCTGCCCGTCGTCGTCTTCTTGTAGGTCATCGTCAGCGGAATGCCCGCTTCACGCAAAGCGTCTAGCCCAGCGGCCATCGCTAGCTGCGTGGTGATGTCTAGCGCATCCACCAATTTTTGGGGTACGCCATACTCTTCAGCTAGATCAAAGCTGCCGGGGCGGCCTGCCAAACGAATCACTTTGTCCTGGTCGTCAATGGTGGCAAAGCTGCCGCTGCCATCGGCGGCCTTTACCAACCGGGTAATGCGCTTGTCCACCATCTTGCGGCGGAACCGTTCGGGAATGAGATCAACAAACTGTTCACCCTGCAAAATCCGCAAGGCATTATCCGGATCCATCACTGGCTTTTCAGTGCCGGGCAGTCCCAGCCCTGTGCCGCTAATCACAACCGAGCCGTTTGGTTCCTGGTTGCGGTTGTAGGGGAGATTGGAGACTGGAGATTGAAGATTGGTTTGAAGGGCTTGGAGTAACTGCCCTAAATTGTCTGGCGAAGCAACGGCCGTTGGACTGCCATTTGCCGCCGGGGTTGAAACTTTCATAACTGGTTCCTCTTGTTGTAAACCATTGGCCGATGGGGGTGTTGGTTGCGCAAACTGCCCTACATATCCGGCCGCATACAAGCCGCACAACGCCTGGTTAAAGGAAGGCATCGTGCCGTTTTTGGGATGGTTCGTCATCAGAGCGATGACATCTTCTTTATCAGCAAAAACATCGTTGGCAAAGCCGCGCAAAGCTCGCTTTGGCCCAACTTCTACAAAGGCGCGTATGCCATTGGCGTAAAGCGTTTCCAGCCCTTTCACCCACTGTACTGGGGAAGCAATCTGTAGCTTCAACATATCTTTGATTGCTTCCACGTCAGTCGGGTAAATTTCGCCCGTGACGTTGGCTACCAATGGTAGCTGCCCTGGCTGGATGTCTAACCGATCCAGCACCCGCCGCAGCGGTTCGCTAGCTGGAGCCACAATGCTGGTGTGGAAAGCGTGGCTTACGGGCAGCAACATGCCCCGATACCCTTTCGCTTCAAACTGCTTCACAGCTTCTTCTACAGCTTCACTCGCGCCACCAAAAACACATTGGCTGCGGCTGTTGATGTTGGCCGGAACAACGTAGCCATCTATGCTGTTTAGAACCGCCTCAACTTCTTCGTATGGGGCTAAAACAGCGGCCATCTTGCCCTTATCGGGTACGTCTACCGCCGCCATTTCTGCACCGCGTGCTGCGGATGCTTCTAGCGCGTGGGCAAAAGGCATAATGCCTGCCGCAATCAGCGCGGCATATTCGCCCAATGAATGCCCCATCACCATCTCTGGGTTAAAGCCATAGCTTTGCAGCAGCTTCAAGAGGGCAATATCCATCGTCAGCATGGCGGGCTGGGTAATTTCGGTTTGCATCAAATCAAAAGTGGCCTGATTGATGGCGTCCTTGTCATCTGGGTCTACAAAAATATAATCGGTGAGTGGCTTGCCCAAGATCGGCTTCATCACCGCATCGGCTTCATCAAAAACTTTTTTGACGATGGGTGAAAATTCAACCAGCTCTTTGCCCATGTTCACGTATTGGCTACCCTGGCCGGGGAACATGAACGCAATTTTGCCTATGGGCTTACCGGAACCCCGGAAGATGCCCTGGGCTTCCATCGCTTTCCAGGCCTGTGCGGAATCCATGCCCATTACTTTTTGTGCTTTTTGCAGCCGACCCAGCAGCTCTTCATGGCTGCCAAAGTCAATGATGAGGCGTTCGGGGGATTGGATAACGGCCGTATCCGGCAAGGCAAACTCCGGCGTCCAACCACCTTCCACCTTTTTCAGCATCGCGTCGAGCTGTTGGCTCAGGCCAGCTTTGTCGTTGGCTCCTAGAGCGACAATGCCACGAGGTGGGACGGGAGGTGGTGCTGGGGGACGGCCGTTTACCTTTTCACTCATGGCAAACTGTTTGCGCTCTCGCGTTAACGCCCCTGGAATGTGTTCTTCCAAGACCAGATGGAAATTGGTGCCGCCAAAGCCATAGGCGCTCACGCCACAGCGGCGCGGCGTGCCGTTACTCGTTTCCCAGTTACGGGCTTCATGTATCAGGCTAAACGGCGTCTGGCTAAAATCAATGTTGGGGTTGGCAGGATTGGCATTAAGCGTGGGGGGCAAAATTTTATGATACAGCCCCATCGTCGCTTTAAGCATGCCCGCTGCGCCTGCGCCTGCTTTGAGATGACCAATATTACTCTTGGCTGAGCCCAAACCGATACTGCCGCGTTTGGCTTCGCCAAAAATTTTGGTCAGGCTTTCCACTTCCACCACGTCGCCCACGCGGGTGCTGGTGCCGTGGGCTTCTACCAGCGAGGCGGTGGCTGGGTCTAACCCGGCGTTTTCCCAGGCGCGGGCAATGGCCAACTGCTGCCCAATTGGGTTCGGAGCGGTGATGCCCTTGCCCTTGCCATCGCTGGCACCGCCAACGCCACGAATCACGGCGTAAATCTTGTCGCCGTCACGCTCGGCATCGGCCAGACGCTTTAATAGGAAGAGTCCCGTGCCTTCACCCATCACAAAGCCGTCAGCACCGTCGCCAAACGGCCGTGTGCCAGTTGCACTCAACGCCCCAATTTTGCAGAACTTCACAAAGCTGCCGATGCCCATGTTGCGGTCAACGCCACCACTCACGACGGCATCTGCTTTGCCTTCAATGAGCATTTCTGCGGCGGCTTCCATAGCGGCAAAGCTGGAAGCACAAGCAGCATCGGTGATGAAGTTTGGCCCGCGCAGATTTAGCATGTTGGCTACCCGCCCAGAGACGATGTTTGGAAGCTCACCGGGCATGGAATCTTCGGTAATCGGGGGGATTTGTTTATTAATGTGGTTGTGCCAGCCCGTTAAAATGGCTTCGCGGGTTGCAC
Organism: Candidatus Leptofilum sp.; assembly: GCF_965223285.1. Taxonomy (GTDB): domain Bacteria; phylum Chloroflexota; class Anaerolineae; order Promineifilales; family Promineifilaceae; genus Leptofilum. The sequence continues at coordinate 2,733,050 of NZ_OZ244997.1, forward strand.
TGGGCAGTGCCTGGAATTCAGCCACGCCAGCCAGCGCGTTGGCATATTCGGGAAAGACAATGCGGGTATTGGTTTCGTAGGTTCGTTCACCACCCATTGCCGTACCAATAATGGTAGCGACGCGGTCAGTGTCTAACGGCCGTTCTGGATAGCCATAATCCGCCAAAACATCCGCTGCCACCGTCACCGCCCATTGCTGCCCTTCATCCATCGAGGCAGCAACCTTTGGCGGCATCCGAAAACGCTTCCAATCAAACTGAAAACCCTGCACCCAGCCACCGATTTTGCTGTACGTTTTATCCGGGGCTTTGGGGTCGGGGTCGTAATAGTCGGCAATGCGCCAGCGGTTGGGAGGCGTCTCGGTGATGCTGTACCGTTTGTTCAGCACATTTTGCCAAAAAGCCGCCGCACTTGGCGCCTCCGGCAGCAACGCGCCCACCGCCACAATGGCAATTGCTCGGTCTGCTGTTTCACTCATCTCGTTTACTCCAAAAAGGAAGTAATTGAGTAATTGGGTAACTAAGTAATTTATCTGCCAATTACCCAATTACTTAATTACTCAATTACACATTAAGCTGTAAAAACCTTATTCAACTGCTCCGCCGCAAAATCCATATCGGCTACGTTGCCCGTTTGTGCTTGGTAAATGCCTGGCAAATCAAGCGAGGCGGCTAGGTTCGGGTCGGTTTGGCCGGCGCCAATCGTCCAGCGCAAGCCGTCGGCGGCTACCTTGAGGGCGGCTTCGCGGGCAAAAATGCGTGCCAACGCCTGGCGAGTGGGCACGTCTAGCTGGATGGCTTCGGTTGGTTTCTGCACCACGCGCTCGGCGAAAACGGCCGCACACTCCGCATAAGCCACCAATTCACCCAGGCGGAACAAAACGTGCTGGTTGCGCGTCAGCCGATCCAGCCGACACCGCTCCAAAATGACGGCCAAAGCACGCATCGCCATGGCCGCAAAGTTCGCACCGTTGTCAGGATATTCTTGGTGAATGGCAGCCAGTCGATTGGCCCACTCTTTGTAATAATCACCGCGCGATTTTAGATGCTCCTGCCAGCGGTCACGGGCAATCGTCCATTCCATAATTTCCGACGTGCCTTCATAAATGGTGGTGATACGCACGTCGCGCTTGATTTTTTCTACCATGTACTCTTTGGTGTAGCCATAGCCGCCCATCGCCTGAATAGCATCCTCCGCCATTTTGTTACCGGCTTCGGTCGCCATATATTTGGCGACGGCGCCTTCCGTTTGCAGCCCTTCTTCGCCGCTGTCCAGCCGTTCGGCCACCCACTCAATGTAAGTGCGGGCTGCTTCTAGCTTGGCGGCATTGGGAACGATGAGCTTGTGGGTGTAGCCTTGCTTTTGGCTCAACGGCGCACCCCCTTGAATGCGCTCTTGCGAGTAGCGAATGGCCCGGCGCAACGCTTCCCAGCCAGCTCCCAGACCAAAGGCGCCCACCATCAGGCGGGTGTAGCCAAAAACAGCCTGTGCCTGTGCCAAGCCTTTGCCTTCTTCCAGCCCTACTAGCCTGTCAACGGGGACGTAGACGTTATCCAGGAAGAGAGCGGCCGTATTGCTAGCGCGAATACCGTGTTTATCTTCGGGTTTACCCTTGGTGAACCCTTCCGCATCGGCATCCACGATGAACCAAGAGGGGCCGCCTGGAGCTAAAGCCAAAATGGTGTAAATATCGGCGACACCGCCGTTGCTAATCCACTGCTTGCGCCCGGTGATGTTGTAACCAACGACTTCGCCATTCTCCTCAACCGGCTCCGCTTTGGTGGTCATCGCGCCCAAGTCGCTGCCCGCCTGTGGCTCAGTGGCTCCATAAGCACACAGCAAGGCTTCTTCGGCAATCCGGCCGAACCAATGCTGCTTTTGCTCTTCTGTTGCCCCCACGCTAATGGGGTCGGAGCCAAGAAAGGTAGCCAGAACCCCGGTGGCAATGCCTAAATCTACTGAGGCCATAATTTCAGAGACGCGATAAATATCGTACGCGCCGCCGCCTAGCCCATCATATTTTTCGGGAATGAAAAGCAGGTGCAGACCAATGGACATTGGATCGTACAGTTCTTTTAGGACGTCGTGGGGAAATGTATCGTTGTGGTCTAACTCTAGTAAAAATTCGGGGGTTAACTTCCGCTCTGCATATTTTTTGAGGGTTTCTAAAATCATGTCGCGGGTCTCTTTATCGAGACCCACTTCAGGTACTGTTGCATCTATCATTTCATCCTCCAGAAATAAAAAAATGGCACACAAGCAAAGGAGACAAAGCAAATGCAGGCTTGCTTTGCTCCCCAGGTTTTGCAAATGTGCTTTTGTAATCAGTCGCTTGGCTGTTTGTTAAGTAAATCACAACAAGATGTTCAGAATAAGCAAACCAACTTTGTAGTGATTTGCTCAGGTAAAAGCCAATTTTGCGCTCAATCTAATTCAAGGTATTTGTTGGCGTTTACCCAATTGCGAAAAATTTCACAAACTATAACTTCCATTGTAAATACTTATGATAAACACCATGAGTGACAACTGTCATGTGATATGTATGAAAAAAGCATAATGCAATGTGTCATGATGATTAGCTTTTCTTATGCTAGGCATAAGTTAGCGAAGTTATTGTAGATGCTTTCGGGGGGTATTCAGAGTGACAACTGTCACGCGCTACTTAGGCGAAAAGCATAATGCAATGTGTCATGAACATAAGAAGGAGAGCTTAACGCGAATAGTACGTTAGTCACTTTTTACACGACTAGCTACATATCACTTTGAACATTAAAAAAAGAAGGTTGGGCATCAACTCCGATAAAATTGTTTTGACGAACAAACATATCAAGGAGTAAATGATGCCAAACAACCTTCAAACCTATCATAAAACGTTGACCCAACTTTGCCAATGGTTGCCAAAAGAACGGATAACGCGATTGCGAAATATGGCGTTGCTGATGTTGGGCTTGCAGTTGAGTGGGGCAGTCAACCTGCCTCTGGTGGTGCGGAAATGGCCGTTGCCGGGAAAAATACCAAGCCTTACCAACCGCTTGCGCCGCTTTTTGAATAATAAGCATCTCCATGTTCGAGATTGGTATCATCCATTGGCGCAACAGTTGGTACGCTCCTTTGCTGGACGAGACATTCGCTTGGTGATTGATTGCACGAAAGTTGGCTTTCATTTTCGGATGATGATGATTGGCATGGCCTACAAAAAACGAACACTGCCCCTGGTTTGGAGTATCCACAAAGGCCGAAAAGGGCATGTTGGTCTTGAGGAGCAGTTGAAGTTGTTCAAGTATGTCCAAACGCTGCTGCCAGCCAGAGCGCAGGTGTGGGTCATGGGAGATGCTGGCTTTGAATCGATTCACCTGGCTAACTGGTTGCGTCGTCAAGGTTGGTCGTTTGTCATTCGACAAAACGGCCGTACCCAAGTGCGTTGGCAAGGACAGCCATGGGTGAAGTTGAGTCAATTGCCAATAGAAGAAGGCGAAACCCGCGCTATTGGCTGGGTGCGCGTCACCGCCAGCTATGATGTAGGCTGGTATTTCTTGGTTTTGCACTGGGAGCAAGGCGAAGAAGACTCTTGGTATCTTCTTAGCAACCACCCTTCTGTCGGCCAACTGATTCGTTATTACAAAATGCGGATGTGGATTGAAGAAATGTATGGTGACATGAAAGGTCATGGGTTTGATTTGGAAGCAACTCATCTTAATGATTGCGACCGCATTTCTCGCTTGGTTTTGGCCGTTTGTTTGACCTTTGTTTGGGTCATCACTTTGGGCAGTTGGGTTGTGAAACGCGGGTTTCGTCATTTGCTTGACCATAAGAGTCGTCGGGACAAAAGTTATTTTCGTTTGGGCTGGGACTGGATTGAGCGTTGTTTACGCTTGGATCTCCCTGTTCCCATCCATTTTGTCCCCTATTTTTGAAAGTGATATGTAGCTAGGACCCCATAAAGAAATACTAACCGTTAAATGGGCAGGGTTGCCTTTCAAAACTTTACGATTAACACGAGCATAATTTTTTTCAAATTCCTTCAATGGAATTTCAAGCCCTCGAAACGCTTTGATGTCTTCGTAAAGCAAAGAAAGTTTGCTCTTGGTCATGCCTCGGAAGTTTCTTGAACAAAAGCCCTTTATCTCCGGCGAAAGCCTTCTTTTTACATCAGTTTTTCCAGATTTAAGCTGACGACGGGGTAGATTTTCTAAATCTAAAACATCAGCCTTGAGAAATTCTTGCCAAGTATTGAATTGACCAAGCATCAAACGGCCAACGGACGCTGCTCGGTTGGCTTGGCGGATCATTTTAGCTTCTCTTTCTCGTCCAGATAATCTTGGCATTTCAAATCCCTAAAGCAGGCAACCCACTTTTTACCTTTCACCTGCCCACTTGTCACTGCAAACCCGCCTACTTCTTCAAATCCCCCAAAATCTGCATTGCCGCGAGCTTGCCCGGTGCGCCCATGACGCAGCCGCCGGGGTGGGTGCCAGAGCCGCATTGGTAGTATCCTTTAATTGGCGTACGATACTGGTTCCAGCCGGGGGCGGGGCGGAAAAAGTACATTTGCGGCCCCATAAACTCCCCAGCAAAGATATTGCCCTCGCTCAGTCCTACCGTGCGCTCGATGTCCAGCGGCGCCATCACCCACGAATTGAATATTATTAACGCCGTCGGTGCCAACCTTTCAACCCAACAGTGGCAACTACTGCAGAAGAACCCATCTGTAAGCCGAATCTATGCTAGTAGGGAGATGCGTGTTGCCAAAGGCGGCGGTGGAGCTCCATCAACTGCCATTGAAACCTATATCCCTTCGATCATTGAAGCGAACCGACTCCACGATTTAAGAGGCGGCAAGAACACCATTCCGATTACAGGCGAGGGTGTAACGATTGCTGTCGTTGACACGGGTTATCAGAGTGATGAGTTTCTAGAATTCAAAACTGGAAATGCTCCCAGAATTTTGGCCCAATACGATGCTATCATTGACAATGCTATCTCGCCTTCAAAGAATTCTGACGACAGTGGACATGGAACCCATGTTAACAGCGTCATGGTTAGCAGCGGCCAAGCTGGTGGTAACTATAATGGCGTAGCCCCAGATGCCAACCTGGTAATAGTGAAGGCATTTGATGAGAATGGAGTTAGCACTTACCTGGATGTAATCCGAGGACTAGACTGGATCATCGCCAACAAGGATACCTACAACATTCGCGTGGTAAACCTCTCTTTCAGTACCCCGCCACAGTCCTATTATTGGGATGATCCACTGAATCAGGCCGTGATGACCGCCTGGCAGCAGGGAATTGTGGTTGTGGCTGCTGCGGGTAACGGTGGGCCCGAGCCAATGACCATTGGTGTGCCAGGAAACGTACCCTATATCATCACCGTGGGGGCATTTTCTGACAATTACACCCCTTATGATGACAGCGATGATTTCCTAACCACCTTTTCCGCAGCTGGGCCTACCGTGGAAGGCTTTGTCAAACCAGAGCTGATAGCCCCAGGCGGTCATGTGCTGGGATTGATGAAGACAAACAGCACATTGGCCAAGACCTATCCTGAGTTCCAGGTTCAAGATCGGTACTTCACCATGTCCGGAACGTCACAGGCTACGGCGGTTGTCAGCGGGGTGGCGGCTCTAATGCTGCAACATGATCCCAGCCTGACTCCCGACGACTTGAAATGTCGCTTGATGCTAACTGCAAGACCGGCACTTAATGAAGATAGTCAGGGCGATGAGGATGGCAATGGCACGCTCGTATACAGTATTTTGCAGCAGGGTGCTGGTCGGGTAAACGCCTGGGATGCCGTTTTTAGTACTGAAAGCGGCTGTGCCAACCAAGGTATGGATATTGCCCTGGACCTGGCAGGAACAGCCCATTATCAAGGCTATGTAGACAAAGATGAAAACGGAAATTTTTACCTTGTCGATCAAGAAGGGTATCTCTGGAACGAAGGCAACTTCTGGGCTGGCGGCAACTTCTGGGCCGGGGGCAACTTCTGGGCCGGGGGCAACTTCTGGGCCGGCGGTAATTTCTGGGCTGGTGGCAACTTCTGGGCTGGCACCTTTGTCCCAGATACAGACGTCGCCATTAATTCAATTGTACCTATCAACATTTGGGTACCTCAGGAATGAGGAAGCGGCTATCGTATATCGCCAATTACCCAATTGCTTAATTACTTTCTTCTAGCTGGGGCACACGGCCGTACAACTCAGTCATGTCTCCCAAACGCTTGGCAATGCCGTCGGTGAGCATATGGGGTAGGTAGCGCCAGCGCCAGTAGCCACCTACCTTGCCGGGGAAGTTCATCCGGGCTTCGTTGCCCAGCCCCATGAGGTCTTGCAGGGTAGCAACGGCCGTATTGGCCACAGACGCATACGCCAGCCGGGTCATATCCCAGGAGATATTTTGCCCACTGATTTGCATGTAGCGGCGGATGTGATCCCGCTCGGCGTCGTTGGCGTTTTGATACCAGCCCAGCACCGTTTCATTGTCGTGTGTGCCGGTGTAAACAACGCAATTTTTGTTAAAGGTGTGGGGTAAGAAGGTGCTGTTTTGTTCACCTCCAAAAGCAAATTGCAGAATTTTCATGCCAGGAAAGTCAAATTCCTCACGCAAAGCAATAACCTCTGACGTAATAACGCCCAAATCTTCCGCAATGAGGGGGAGCTCTCCCAGTTGGTCGAGCATCGCCTGGAAGAATTTTGCGCCTGGCCCTGGAACCCATTGTCCCACAACGGCCGTTGGCTCATCAGCCGGAATCTCCCAATAAGCGTCAAAGCCACGAAAATGGTCAATACGCACAATGTCTGCTTGCGTAAAGCACATTTGCAGGCGGCTCGCCCACCAAGCATAACCCCGCTCGGCCATGCGCTCCCAGCGGTAAAGCGGATTGCCCCAGCGTTGCCCCGTCTCACTGAAGTAGTCTGGGGGCACACCCGCAATGACGGTAGGCGCACCGGTCTCATCCAGATAGAAAAGCTCCGGGTTAGCCCACACATCGGCACTATCAAAGGCTACAAAGATGGGAATATCGCCGATGATCTGAATGCCTCGCTCATTGGCGTATGCTTTTAGGCTAAGCCACTGCTGGAAGAAGAGGAACTGTAAGAATTTGTGCCGATCCACTTCTGTCGCCAGCTTCTCACCCCAACTGGCCAGCGCATCCGGTTCGCGCAAGGCAATCTCGCGAGGCCATGTGTTCCAGACGCCGCCTTCATGGGCAACGTGATGATTTTTCAGAGCCATGAAGAGGGCAAAGTCTTCCAGCCAACTGCTTTGCTCGGTGCAAAAGCGTTGGTAGCCAGCTTTTTGGTTGGAGGAACCATGTGCCAGAAAATGTTCGTGGGCCTGCTGCAACAAGGCGGTTTTGTACTCGATGACGGGGCCAAAATCGACGGCATGTTGGGGAAAGTGAGGGAGTTGGGAAACGGCCGTTTCTGGCAAATAGCCATCGCGCACCAATCTGTCTGGGCTAATTAACAGTGGGTTCCCGGCAAAGGCTGAAAAACATTGGTATGGCGAGTCGCCATACCCGGTGGGGCCAAGGGGCAAAATTTGCCACAAAGATTGCTTGCTGTCCCCCAGGAACTCGACAAACTGGTACGCAGCGTCACCAAAGTCGCCAATGCCGTAACGGCTGGGGAACGAGGTGGGATGGAGAAGAATGCCTGCGGCACGTTCAAAGCGCATAATTTAAAACCTTTTATTCCAAAAGTTTGGGGTTGGTAGGGGCGCGTCGCGACGCGCCCTTACGAGATCATCCTTGCAAAGTGCGGGCAATGGCCCATTCATAAAGCTGATGGTAACCAGTGGCGGAACGCTGCCAGGAAAAATCGGTCATCATGCCATTTTGCTGGATGGTTTGCCAGCGCGGTTTGTCCACATTGTAAACGTAGATGGCTCGTTGGAGTGCATTCCAGAAAGCATCGGCGTTGTAATCATTAAAAAGGAAGCCCGTTTCGCTATCCTGTACAGTATCGGCCAGGCCACCCGTGGCGCGCACCACCGGCACGCTGCCGTAACGCATGGCAATAAGCTGCCCCAACCCACACGGCTCAAACAGCGAAGGCATGAGGAACATGTCGCTACCCGCATAGATGAGGGGGGCAAAGTTGGCATCGTAGCTCAGAAAAGCAGTCATTTTTTCTGGATGATACCCGGCGAGGCGGGCAAACATCTCTTCGTAAGCAGGATCGCCAGTGCCCAGCACAATGAATTGGGCATCGCCAGAGAGACCATTCATAAGCAGGTGGATCACATGGCCAGTAATGTCCAGCCCTTTTTGCCAATCTAGCCGGGAAACCATAGCGATTAAGGGAATGTTGTCTCGCTGTGGCAGATTGGCGCGGGCTTGCAGGGCGCGGCGGTTATGGATGCGGTTGGCTAGGTTTTCTGCATCATAATGGCTGGCTAAACGGCCGTCTGCCGCTGGGTCCCATTCTTCATAATCCAATCCATTTAAGATGCCATGCACATCATAATGCCGATGGCGCAGCAGTGCATCCATGCCTGCCCCACCCGCTGGCGTCATGATTTCTTGCGCGTAGGTGGGGCTAACCGTGTTCACCATGGTGGCGTGGTAAATACCCCGCGCCATGAAGTTGACTTCGTTGTAGCCCTCTTCTGCCAGCGCATGGGTTTGCAGCCCCATGTAATCAAAAATGTGCCAACTCGTTTTGCCCTGGTGTGCCAAATTGTGGATGGTAAAAACGGTAGCAATGCCGCGAAACGCTTCATACCCTTGCCCGGCCGTAGATAGCCAGGCGAGTGCCGGAGCGGTATGCCAATCATGCGCATGAACAATGTCTGGCTTCCAGTCCAGAGCAACGGTTAGCTCCAGGGCAGCACGGCTAAAGAAAGCAAAGCGGTAGGCATCGTCATTGTAACCGTATAGTTGGGAGCGATTAAACAGGTTCCCCTCGGCAATAAAGTAGATGGGAACGTCGCTCTTGGGCAGCGTACTTTGGAAAACGCCTGCTGGCAGTTGGCCCGTGCCAGTGGGAACCATGAGCGAACCGGGCATGGGGGTTACGCCAGGGTAGCCAGCCTCAATCTTTTGGAAGGCAGGCATCACAACTCGAACGTCGTGGCCAAGCTCATGCAGTGCTTTTGGCAACGAGCCGCCAACGTCGCCCAATCCACCTGTTTTAGCAAAGGGTGAAACCTCAGCACTTAGAAACAAAATCTTGTATTTTTCGGACATCAAACTGCCTCTTAATCTTCCTATTAGGTATCAGCCGCTATTGTCCCTGTTTTTTGTCTTTATTCAAGAGTAGGTGACACATTGATTTGTCCGATTTTGGTATGGCTTTGGCAGTGATGTACAATATCAACAAATGAGGAGAATGGCATGTCGGCTCGTAAGATGATTCCTTTTTTGTTGCTCAATGTTCTGGTGTCTTCGGTGGTGGTTCTGGCAATTTTGTATTGGTGGGATAACCGGGATGGTGGCTCAGAAACGGCCGTTTCCATACCCACCACCATCACCCCAGCTATCCCCGTGCAAAACACCGTGGTGTTTCCCCCAATCGCCCCGACCAACACCCCAGAGCCAGACGATGGCCCCCTCATTCACATTGTGCAGCCTGGGGATACGCTAGGCACCATCAGCCAGCTTTACGATGTGTCTTTGGATGAGATCATGGCAGAAAACGGGCTGAGCAATCCCAATATTATCTCCGTTGGGCAGCAGCTTGTTATACCCATTGGCGGGGTTTCGACACCTGTGCCAGAGGATACGGCCGTACCTGAAGAAGCCGTCCTGCCCTCACCCATCCCCACAGAACCGGTAGGGGCTGGCGAGGCAGTGGTGGAAATTACGGCCGTTATTGGCCCTGATCGACTCGCCGACGAGGCTATCCTGCTCACCAATAGCGGGGAGGCACCCATTGCGCTGCAAAACTGGACGCTATTGGATGAGGACGGCCATGAATACGAGTTTGGTCAAGTCACACTTTTTGCCGGTTCCGATTTGCGAATCAACACAACCAGTGGAGCCAATAGCCCCACTGCCCTCTACTGGGGGCTCAACGAAGCCATTTGGACGTCGGGTGAAACCGTGACGTTACAAGACAGCACGGGTACCACCCGCGTAACGTACGAGGTACCTTGAGATGCGTGGTTTAATTGATCGTAAAGGTGAACAGTTTGCATATTTACAAGGCAGCACGCTTTATACAATGGGCGGCGAACCAACAGGCCAACTGCGGGATGGCTTCATCGAAGATTTAGCCGGAAAACGCATCTGGCGCGTCGTAGGCGATGGCGTTTACACGCTGGACGGCAGCGAAACCATTGGCTTCTTCGGTGCCCGCCGCAGCGAACAGTACGATTTCTAGGATTTTAGGATTGGCAGTCCTTGATTTTCTCAACTTAACTCAAATACGGCCGTAGGACTGCCAGTCCTGCCGTCGAACATTGAAAAAAAGCGAGGTCATTTATGCGATTAGGCGCACATATGAGCGCGGCAGGCGGCTTGTTCAAGGCGTTTGCCCGTGGGGACGAGGCTGGCTGCGATTCTATGCTGGTCTTTACCAAAAGCAATCGGCAGTGGAAGGCCAAACCAATCACCGAAAAAGATGTTGAAAAATACAAGAAAGCGGCGGCTGAGTATGCCCACATCCAGCCCGTTGCCGTACACGCCAGCTACCTCATCAACATTGCCTCACCAGATGATGCGCTGTGGGAAAAATCGTACCAGGCGTTGAAAGACGAAGTAGAGCGGGCGGCTGCCTTTGATTTGCCTTTGCTCACATTCCACCCCGGTTCGTTCATGAAAAGTGATGCGGCAGCGGGTATGGGGCGGATTGCTGAGGGGTTGAAACGATTGTTGGCGGAAACGGCCGTATCCGCCAACAACGTCACTGTTTGCCTGGAAACAATGGCCGGACAAGGCACCCATATCGGCCGTAGTTTCGAGCAGATCGCTACCATCCTCAACGAAGTTGGCGAACACGAGCGGCTAGGCGTCTGCTTCGACACCTGCCACGTCTTTGCTGCGGGCTACGACATCCGCACTCCAGAAACATACGCCACTACGATAGACGCTTTCGACAAAGCGATTGGTCTGGACAAGATTAAATGCTTCCACCTGAACGACAGCAAGCATGAGCTAGGCTCCAACAAAGATCGGCACGAGCATATCGGCGAGGGATTTATTGGCAAATCTGGCTTTGCCAACTTTGTGAATGACCTGCGCTGGGCTAACCACCCCGCCCATCTGGAAACCCCCAAAACGAAAGAGGACGAAGACGGCAACGAAATCGAGATGGATCCGGTGAATTTGAAGACTTTGCGGGATTTGATTGAGAATTAAAGTGAGGGGATGAACATTTAATGATGCGTGAACGGAGAGATTGCGGCCGTTCTTTACCAAAGCTGGCTGCGCCTGCTGCAAATCAATCTTCCCACTCCCAAACCAAAAAAGTCGTTCCTGGATGAATGGCTCCCATTAGAAAAACAGATGGGCGGGGAAACCTTATTAAACCCCGCCCAGTCTCCCAATTTCCTTTCCTGGTAAATCCAAGTAAAAGAGATTGAAACGAGGAAGTACGTAAACAGTGTAGCACACTACTCTTTCGGTGTCAATGCGGTGACATTATAGTGTCTTTTTCGGTTCTTGTTATTCGTCTGGGGGTGGATTGTAAACTACATCGTCCAAGTCTAAATTCAGGGCGCGGGCGATGGCTTGGAGAACGGCCGTTTTCCCCTCGCGCTTCCCTGTTTCAATCTGGGACAAATAGGCTGCGCTAATGCCCGCTGCTTCTGCCAACTGTTGCTGCGTCAAGCCACGATACTCCCGCCACACCTTTATCGGATTTTCCCCGTCAATAATAGCATACGGCACATGCGCCGGAATTATTTCTTCCTCACCGCTTTCAAGTTGAGCTATTGCTTCATCATAATCCCGAATATCCTGCAACATTTCGGCATCTTCAACAAGCTGTGTGTACAGGTCATAAGGTAGCACAGCATATTCAGGCTGGCCTTCTTTGAGGATTAGTTGAACTTTGCTCATCGGTAAACAGAACCCCTTGGTGCGATCTTCACAACCAAAATGCACACTTGATCATCAATAATTCTATAAATTACTCGCCAATCTCCTACTCGCAAACGATAACCTGGACGATCTTTAAGTTTGGTAACGTTATTGTGCTGACCAAAAGGGTCTTGGGCAATAATTGCCATCTTTTGACGAATGCGTTTTTTCAAATGGTCAGGTAATTTAAGCAACATCTTTTCAGCTTGCTTTTTGTAAGTTACCTCAAACATGGTCAAAATAATAGCAGAATGTTAGGTGAATAGCAAAATGATCATTTCATTTTGCTATATTATTGATTGTAAACTTTGGCGATGCCGGGGATGGTGCGGAGGGTTTCCAGGAGTTCAGGGCAGCTGCGGGTACGGCCGTTTTCAAATTCCATCTTCAAATCTTGCCCACTAATCAAAATTGCCAGCCCGTCATCCCCTTCGTACTCATTCACCTTGTTGAGCACGCGGCGGCAGGCGGCTTGCCAGTTACCCACGGGGCGCACCTCCACCACGACGGTTTTGTAGATGCCATTGGTTTGGCGCGTGGGTGCAGGGCTAACGAATGGCTCCTTGACTGGTTTCGCAGCTAAGCCGTTTCCACTACTGTCGGCGGCCTGAGTTAATGGTTGTGCTTCCGAATCTGCGTCAAAGTTTGGGGGTGGCGGTGGTATTTGATTATTGCTGGCAACGCCCGCACTGAGCGAAGCCGAAGTGGCCGTTTCGCTTGGTGGAGCCATCTGCTGCAAGCTGGGTTTGGGTTCTGCCACGTAGGCGGGTGGCGGTGGCGTGTGATTGTGTCCATTGCCATTTGGTTTGTAGGCAACGGCCGTTTGCCGTGCGGGCTTTGGTTTTGCAGACGGCACCGATTTAGGCGTAGCATCTGCATCTTGGGCAATCTCCAAATTGGTTTCCACGCGATCCACAATCAGGTTCACATCTTCGCCCTTTAGCTGCACCTTGCCCGTTACCAGCATCACCTGGTCTACGGCCACATCGTCGCGGCACGCTTGCCAGGTGCGGGGGAACAGCACCAAATCTAGCTTGCCGTCTAAATCTTCCAGCGTGGCAAAAGCCATCGGGTCGCCCTTTTTGGTAGTGAGCGGTCGCAGCGTGCTGATCATGCCCGCTAGCCGCACCTGTTTGCCATTCCAATTCACGTCTATGTCGCCAATGGTGGCGTTGGTGCGGGACTGCAGCATGGCTAACGGCCGTTCCAATGGATGCTCAGACACATGCACGCCCAACGCCTCTTTTTCCCACTCCAGCAGTTCCTTGTGCTTGATGGGCTTGATTTGCTTAGGATCGTGCAGCAGATCCACGGCCACCTTAAGCGCAGGCGTGCTAGCCCCCCCGCCGAACAGGCTCATCTGGCCTGTGGAAGCAGCCGCATGTTCGCTGCTGCTGAAATTGATGATACGATCAAGTGCATCCACAAATTGCAGTGGCGTGCCCCAGGTGTCAAATACCCGCCCTTTGGCCATATATTCTAGCGGCCGTTTGCCCACGCGCTTCAAATCCACCCGCTTGCACAAATCTTGCAGGCTCTCAAAGGGGCCGTTGGCCTCGCGCTCCTCAATAATTGTCATAAGTGCTGCTGCCCCGGCATTTTTGATGGCACCCAGACCAAAGCGGATGAGCGGCCGTTCCGCATCATCTTCAATCGTAAAGTCCAGGCCAGAGCTGTTGATGTCTGGCGGGCCCACGTCAATACCCAAATTCTTGGCTTCGGCAAAATAGCGACGTACCTTTTCTGTGTTATCCCGCTCCACCGAGAGCATAGCGGTGAGATATTCCACCGGATAATGCGCCTTCAAAAATGCAGTCTGACAAGTCACTTTGGCGTAATCGGCTGCGTGAGCTTTGTTAAAGCCATATCGGGCAAAGAATTCAATATCCCCCCAAATAGCTTCGCCAACTTCTCGACTCAACCCCTTAGCCACAACCCTGTCCACAAATTGGGCATGATGCTTCTCCATTAAATCTTTTTTCTTTTTGGAGACAGCTTTGCGAATAATGTCTGCTTCACCTGGCTCATATCCGGCCAGATCAGAGGCAATGCGGATGATTTGCTCCTGGTAAACCAAAATACCGTAAGTATCATTTAAGATTGGCTCCAGAGCAGGATCATGGTACTCCACGATGTCTTTTTCATCATAGATAGCTGAGTGCATCCGGCGAATATATTCGGGGATATTTTCCATCGGACCAGGGCGGTAAAGGGAAATGGCGGCCATAATGTGGTCAAAGCGACGGGGCTTCATCTCCATCATCAGGCGGCGCATACCCGCACCTTCCACCTGGAACACGCCAGCCACCTCGCCCCGCCCCAGCATATCAAACAAGATTTCTGGTTTTTTGGTGGGGTCTGGCCCAACATGCCCCTCATCGTAAGGGATGTTGTCCATGGTGTAAGCGATGCCGTATCGCTCTTCAATCAAGCGGGCGGCTCGACGCATCACGGTAAGCGTACTCAAGCCTAAAAAGTCCACCTTGAGCAAGCCAATGGACTCTACAATTTCCATCGGCCATTGAGTCACGCGGTCTACGCCACCTAGCCCTTCATCGCCGCTGGTGGGTTTATTGAGCGGGACATATTCGTGCAAAGGCCGGTCGGAGATGATGACCCCGGCGGCGTGGCTGGAAGCGTGGCGGGCCACCCCCTCTAAATTGCGGGCAGTATCCAGGAGGGTACGAACGGCCGTTTCCCCCTTGTACTTTTGCTCTAGCTCATTTGAGTAAAACTCATGCTCCTTGTCCAGCACATTTTCGATCTTCACTGGCTTGCCGGGGATAGCGGGCACCATCCGGGCAAGGACATCCACCTCTTCCAGCGGCATGTCCATCGCCCGCCCCACATCCCGGATCGCCGCCCGCGCTCCCAGCGTTCCAAACGTAATGATTTGCGCCACTTTCTCAGAGCCGTAGCGCCGCTTGGAGTAGGCGACCATCCAATGGCGCACGTCATCTGGGTAATCCAAATCAATATCGGGCATGGAAACCCGCCCTGGATTCAGGAATCGCTCAAAAATGAGGCCATTGGCCAGCGGATCAATGCTGGTGATGCCCAGCGTGAAGGCCACGACGGAACCAGCACCGGAGCCACGCACGTTCCACCAAATATCATTTTCTTTCCACTCGCTGTAGCTATCGTACGGGAATGGGTCCTGATACTGCTCCCACCATTCATCGGTGCGGGCGGCCCATTCGCACAAATCCCACACAATCAGGAAGTACGTTTCAAAACCCATCCGGCTAATGATGTTTAGCTCATGGTCTAATCGGGCACGCAGCTCCGCATCATTTTCGGCACGATCTGCACCATACCGCCCAATAAGTCCTTTTTCACACAGCAGCCGCAAATAAGAGTGGGGGTCATGCCCGGCTGGCACCTCAAATTCTGGCAGATGGTACCCTTCAGAATCCAGGCTCACATCGCACATTTCCACGACGCGCAGGCTGTTCATCAGCGAATTCAGAATAAGCTCTTCCTGGTAGCCGTTACGCTGAAAAAGTTGGAACATCTCATCCCGCGATTTGACATAATACTCTTTGTCAGAGAACGTGAGCTTGGGCGCATTGACGGTGGAGCCAGTCTGGATGCAAAGCAACACCTCATGTGGGTCAGCGTCGCTGGCGAGCGTGTAATGCACGTCGTTAGTGGCTAGGAAATTGTGTTCCAGCCCAAAATGTGGGGCTAGTTCGATAAGTTTCTTGTTGATTTCTGTCAGTTCGGGGATGGAATGCTCTTGCAGCTCAATAAACAGCCGATCTTTGCCAAAAATATCCAAGTATTCGCCCATCAATTTTTTGGCCAGCTTGGGATTGTTGTCGCCGAGCGCGCGCGGAATTTCGGCCGCCATGCAGCCGGTGGTGGCGATGAGTCCTTCACTGTACTGTGCCATGAAAGCACGGTCAATGCGCGGCTTGTAATAGTAGCCGTCCAGCTGGGATTTGCTGGCGATTTGCAGCAAATTGAGATAACCAGTTTGGTTTTCAGCCAGCAGCAGCATGTGAAAGCGGTTTTTATCCAGCTGTGGGTCGCGATCTTGCATGGTGCGCTGTGCCAGGTACGTTTCGACGCCGATGATGGGCTTGACGCCTGCTGCCTTGGCGGCGCGATAAAACGGCATCGTACCGTACATCGCGCCGTGGTCAGTCAGGGCAATGGCGGGTTGGTCCAGCTCGGCCGCGCGGTTGACCAAATCCTTGACGCGGCTGAGGCCATCGAGCAGTGAGAATTCGCTGTGGCAATGCAGGTGAACAAACTGGTTGTGGTTTTCACACATGATGGACAATTTCCCTAAGACTATCCGCAGATTTCGCAGATTGGCGCAGATTGCGGTTACAGATTTTCAAAACGAGGAGGGTAAGGCTTTCACAAACCTACAGTTTTGTTGTAATGCCCCACATGGTAAACAAGTATAACACAAACGGCCGTTCCCAATGTAAAAATTTTCAAACTTTTAAGCCCGAAAACCTTGGTTGCCACGCTCCCAAGTTTACGCTACAATTTACCAAATGTTCTCATTTGAGAATATATTATTTGCAAATATAATCTTATGGAAAAAGAGCTTTTTACAACGCTGCGGGAACTGCTGCTGCTGCTGGTTTGGGAGATGATGCGGGTGCTGCGGCCGTTCCACCTCACCCCGGAACAGTTTGACACCCTCCTGCTGCTGGAAGTTGACAATGGCTGGCGCATGGGGGATTTGAGCGGCCGTCTGCTGGTGGACAACAGCAAAATGACTCGCATCGTCGATTATCTGGAAGCACAAAGCTGGGCTGAACGTCGCCCCGACTCCGAAGATCGTCGCGCCCAACAGGTTTTTTTGACAGCCCAGGGCAATGCCCACCGAGAAAAAGCGCAAGTCGCCCATTTGGAAACATTGCAATCCAGCCTAACAACATTTAGCGAAGCTGAACGAATCCAATTACTGAACCTTTTAACCAATTGGCGTTCTGCGTTACGCTAAGAACATTATTTGGAGAGATACCCGATGGCTGAAGTAAAAAACATTTTTGACGATGAAAATGAAGCAATCGCAACCGCCCCTGGTGACATTCCGTTGCCGATGGTGCGCGAGCGGATCGCAGCACAAGCCAACCAGTTCCGCCACGACAACACGATACGGCCGTTTGCCCCTCAACCTGACGAACCTGTAGAAATTTGGGCCACCAGCGGGGTCGAGATGCCATTAGACCGGGCTGAAGTGTGGTTTACGACGGACGGCCGTTTGCCAGATCAAAGTTCCCACAAAATCCCAATGGTAGCAAAAATGGTTGATTGGGAAGCGGGTGCGGGCTACCTGAGCCGCTGGCAGGCTATTTTGCCAGGACAGGTGGGCGGAACGGCCGTGCGCTACCGCATCGCTGGCTGGCAGGCAGGCCGCCCCGCCGACGCCCCGCCCGATCTGTTTGCCCACGACGGCCAGGGCTTCTGGTATCCGGTGGCTGACGAGACGGGCATCCAAACCTTTGCCTACTTCGTAGAGCCAGACCAGCCCGTCGGCCCAGATTGGATGCAGGAGGCGGTGATTTACCATATTTTTTTGGATCGCTACCATCCGGGGACGGTAGACGGCCGTTTCTCCCCCAAAATTGACCAAACTGACCCCCATGCTCGGCACGGCGGCACACTGCGCGGCGTTACTCAAACATTGCCTTATCTGGAAAAGCTGGGCATCAACTGCCTCTGGCTCTCACCACTAGGCTTGGCAGACACGTATCATCGTTACGACACGAAAGATCTGTTCGCCATCGATCCAGAGCTTGGCAGCGAAGCCGATTTGCATGAGCTGGTAGAGCAGGCTCACGCACGGAACATTCGCGTCATTTTGGACTTTGTGCCCAGCCACTGCTCCTGGAAGCACCCCGCCTTCCTCGCCGCCCAGGAAGACCCAGAGGCAGACACCGCCTCCTGGTTTGTCTTTTATGAACACCCAGACAACTATCGCTGTTTTTTGGGTCTGGCCAAGCTGCTGCCCTCGTTTGACACCAATGATCCCGCCGGACGGCAGCATATTTGCGATGCGGCCGTTTACTGGCTGAACAAATTTAAGCTAGACGGCTTCCGGCTGGATCACGTTATCGGGCACGGCATGGATTTTTGGGTGCAGTTCCGTCAGGCGGTGCAGGCGGCCAATCCTGAAGCAGTGACGATTGGTGAGGCGACGGATTCGCCCGATGCGCTGCGCCGTTACCGGGGGCGAATGAGCCATGTGCTCGACTTTCCGTTGGCAACCGCGTTTCGCTACGCCTTTGCCCTCGATTTGTGGGATGTGACCCAGCTAGACGCCTTTTTGCAAAGCTACGAGGCGTACATGGCCAGCGGCGCAGATCGAGCCAGCTTTTTGGACAACCACGACATGAATCGCTTCCTCTTCATGGCAGGTGGCGACGTGAATCGGCTGAAGCTAGCGGCACTGTGCCAATTTACGCTGGCTCCCACGCCAATCATCTATTACGGCACCGAGGTGGGGCTGTCGCAAGCGGTGAACAAGAACCAATCTGGCTTTGGTGGCGACCACCACGTGCGGGCCGATATGCCCTGGCAGCCAGAAGATTGGGATGAGGAATTGCTGTCGTTTTATCGCCGATTGGTTCATTTGCGGCGCACATTGCCAGCTTTGCAGCGCGGCAAGCGCACCCGGCTGCATGTGGATGCAGCAACCCAAACTTATGCGTATGCGCGGGAATTGGACGGTGGGGAAACGGCCGTTGCTCTCTTCAACCTCGGATATTTATTTCAAATCATCCCACTGCCAAATGCAGAGAATTACGATTGTTTGATTTCAACGGGAACAATGCCTGTTTTGGAAGAGGACAGAGTGATGATCGCGGCAGGAACGGCCGTAATAATTGTGAATCGTGAATAAATAATGGTGACTTGTAGCCGCGGGTTCTTTCCGCGAATTTCCAATGCAGAAAGAATCTGCGGCTACAAAGATTACAGATTTAAGCCATCTGCCACCCAGGCGAGGCCAACATCTTCCAGTGTGGCACGGGTGGGCGTGCCAGTGGTGGCATCCCAGCCAGCCTGTTCATGGTACAAATCTAGCCCAGCTTGCAGCTCCTCATTTTCAATGACGATGCCATCGGAACGGCCGCCTGCAAGCGGTTTGGCGAGCAATTTCTTGGGCAAGGTGTCGTCGTCGCGGGTCAGCCCCTCGCGGGCATTGAAGGCGCGCATTAGGTTCAGGCGGCGACGGCCGATTTCCTGAATCTCCTCCACCGTTACATCCCAACCGGTCGCCGCCCGCATCAGGTCAGCCATTTCCTGTGTGCCGTACATCTGCCAGCTAGGGCCGTACACAAATTGGCAGACGCTCACCGTGTCGGTGGCACTGTACGTATACTGCGTTTTCAGAGCAAACTCGATTTTCTCGGCATTGATCACCTTGGGATGCTGTGGCATATGCAGGCCAATTTGGTCTAAACGCTGCTTGTAAAACCGCTCATACGCCTTCTGGCTGTAAACCGGGTCATGCTCAGAAGATTGATGATCGGCACCAAAGGGATTGGAGGCGTAGATGACACCGAGACTGCGCTTGACGTGGGGCATGTGGGCGGGCAGCTCCTGCCCTTTGATTGTCAGCAGATAGTCATGCCCCTTGCCCAGCCGATCTGCGGCTTTGGCAGAGCCATCGGCCAAAATGTCGCCAAAGCCTTCCCGGTTGAGCGTCTTTTTGAGCATGGCGATCATCGCCTCAGCGTTGCCGTAGCGCAGCTCGATGCCGTCGGTTTCATCCAGATTGATCACCTCGTTTTCAAAGCATTCCATCGCCCAGGAGAGGGTTGCCCCACAAGAAATAGTGTCCACACCGTACTCGTTGCAGAGCTGGTTGGCGTAGGTGACGGCGAGCAAATCATCCACGCCGCAGTAGGAACCGAAGGTAGCGGCCGTTTCATACTCCGGCCCACCATATTCAGGTAGAAGCTTATTGTTTTTGTACTCGGCCTCAGCCACCCGCTTGCAGCGGATAATGCAGGCATAGCAGGTGTCACGGCCGTCTTTGTCTTGTTTGCCTGCTTCTGCGCCGCGCAAAATTTCATCGTACAGCTTTTCGCCACTGATGCCCTCGGCGTTGGCCATCACCCCTGAATCCCAATTATGGGTGGGCAAGCCACCGCCGCGATCTTGTCCCATCACGCTGCCGATGGTGCCGTAGCGACCAAAGCTCTCCATGCCGCTGCCGGGGAAGCCTTTCGCACCTGCTTTGGACAGCGCGGCGACCGCTTTTTTGTCGGCGGGGGTTACTTTTTGGGTGCCGCGCACCGCTATTGCTTTCAGCTTCTTGCTACCCATCACGGCCCCAACGCCCGTGCGGCCCCAAGCCCGATTGCTCATGTTCATGATAGCGGCAAAGTTGGCCAGCTTTTCACCCGCCGGGCCAATTTGGGCAATCTCGATCCGCTTGTCGTTCAGTTCATCGTGTAGAATGTTGTCTACGTCCAGCGTCGTTTTGCCCCACAGATGACTAGCGTCACGCAGTTCAGCCTCGCCATCGTTAATCCAGAGGTAGACGGGCGTGTCAGAAGCCCCTTTGACAACGATGGAGTCGAAGCCTGCGTATTTCAGCTCGGCTGGCCAGAAGCCACCGGCCTGGCTGTCGGCCGCGCCGCCGCTGCTGGGGGATTTGCAGGTGACGGTGCAGCGGCTTTGCCCGCTCACGGGCAGTCCGGTGGGGGCACTGAGGGCAAAGGTGAGCGTGTTTTCCGGGCTGAGGGGGTCGGCGTTGGCGGGGGTGTTGTGCCAGAGGTAGTAAAGTCCCATCAGACTGCCGCCCTGGTAGTGACGGTAAAAGTCCTCGCTGGGATTTTCAATTTCTAATGTGCCGTTGGTTAAATCAACGTGAAGGATGTTGCCGGTGAATCCGTATAACATGTGAGACGCTCCTTACGGTGAGGGTGTGGGTTTTTATTTTTGCCGCGAATTGCGCGAATTGCGCAAATTGCGCGACGCGAATTGTTGGGATAAAACTATTTTATCTGGTGAGCGGGTGGTTTCCAAGTGTGGTTTACTGTTTTATAATGGGGCAAGTTGCAAGTGTGCAGGTGTTCAGGATTCCAAGTTTTCAGGTGTCAGGTGAGGTTTGTGATGAAATGGGGATGGGTTGGCGCAGTCATTTTTGTGGTTTTGGGATTGGTGGCCTGTGTGGAGGGGGAAGAATTGGGGGTGAGTACGGCCGTTCCTACCCCACTTCCAATGATCGAACCGACTGTGATGGAAACGGCCGTTGCTGTTGTGGAAGCAACGGCCATGCCTACTAACATTGCAACAGCTACAGCTACTCCCACCCAATTACCAACGATGACCCCAACGTCAGAAGGTTTTCTACGATTTGAGCCTAGTCCGGACGGTCACCCATACCCTGAAATACCACTCGTTGAAATGGATGTTTCAAAATACCGACTAACAACTCCTGATACAACAATTTTATTTCAGGTTTTGTTGGCAACGATGAAGGAAACTTGCAACTACGATCATGAAACCCAATATCGAGCAGAGTATGCTTTTGGCGACTTGTTCAGAATGCTCAAGTTTGAATATGACAAGCTTACGGAAGAGGAGTTAGAAAAAACAGCTTGGTTAATTCAAGATACGGACAATTGTTTAGGAGAAGGTTTTTCTCACTACATACCCGCAATAATTCCACAAGCATTACAGATCGGCACAGTAAATTTTCTCAATCAAAACAAGATAAGGTTTGAACCTTTAGTTCAGTCGTCACCAGAGATTGGTTTTCAGGCAATTCCAATTGATTATGATCCTTTGCTTACCGAATGGTTAATTGAAGCAACATTTTCCAGGTACGATCTCAGAATTTTTGTGCCAATCTATGAGGATAACTTGGGAACTTATCATTTAATTCCAAATGAATTTACTCCACAACAAATCCGCTCTTTATTTGGACGTGAATTAAGGCCAGGTATTGATCTAACCGGTGATGGTGTCAACGAAATCATTATCGTAGCGCGTATAGACGGAAGCACCGCAGTTGGTCACCCTGGTTTTATTGAAATATTCTCGTGGGACGAAGGTTTCATAAAAACATTTGATACATTGTGGATTGGTGATGCAAGGGTATTCAGTGCGGCGTTTGACACGGACTACACAATTGCTGATTTTAACAACGACTCGGTTCCAGACATTCAAGTAATAAAGCCCCACTATGACTTTGATTTTCCCAATTGCAATTGGTTAGAGAAGCATCTCTACTCCTGGCAGGGAACTGAAGTAAATTCAACCATTGAATTTTTAGAGGAACCAAATAGATCGGAATGCCTAGCGCTAGACATAGAATATGCCGGCAGTTCTTTGCTGATCGATGGGAATTTTCTGATTGATTCGTATGTCATTAATGACTCTGCTACCTTCACATATGATGAAACTGGTGATTCCCTGCGTGGCTTTGTATCAAACCATGCTCATATTATGCAATGGCACACATTGGCTGGACATGATTTGGATTACCTGCAAGAAGTCCTCCAACGAACATTAGATCGGATGGATTCTGAACAAAGTTTTTATCAGCCTTCGCATCTTCGGTATTTACTTGGATTGAGTTTTGAGCTGAACGGGGAGGAGGAAACGGCCGTCGCCACCTACCTCGATCTCATTCAGCAATACCCCACCTCCCCGTGGAGCTGGCTGGCATGGGCGCGTCTGGAACCCATGCCGGATGAGCCGTAGACGCTTTCTACTTTAGCACGCTGGCGGGCATAGGGGTAAAGCCTGCGCCCATTGCCTCATGGCTGACGCCGATGGTTACAAAGGCGTCCGGGTCGGCTTTGGCAACTATCTGCTTTACCTGCCTCACCTGCGGCCGTGTGACGGTACACAGCACCAGATATCGCGTCTCCCCGGTAAAGCCGCCCGTCACCTCCCAAAAGCTGACGCCCCGATGCAGATGAACCATCAGTTCATCAATGACGGCTTGCGGCCGATTGGTGATGATGGTGGCGGTGCGGGCACTGCTGGGGCCTTCCAGCGTGTAGTCGGAAGCCAGCCCATTCAAAAAGAGCATAAGAAAGCCGTAGAGCGCAATGTCCCAGCCAAAGACAAGGCCAGCGGCCATGATGGTGAGGCCGTCGGTGTAAAAGTAAACTTGGCTGAGCGGCTGGCCTGTTTTTTGCTGAATGATGCGGCCGATAATGCCAGTGCCGCCCATCGTGCCGCCAGAACGGTAAATGAGGCCGCCACCAATACCACCCACAATACCGCCGTAAATGGTGGTCAGCAGTAAATCGTCGGTGAGGGGATATTGAGTGAGCCATTGAGGCATGTACAGCACAAATATGTCTGTGGCAATGGAAAAGATGGTGGCAGCCACCAGGGTACGCAGCACAAAAGCCCATCGCCCTAAATGAAAGAAGCCCAGCACCAGCAGCGGCAAGTTTAGCAGCCAAAACAGGAGGCCCACTGGCCAGCCTACAAAATGGTTCACAATAAGGCCAATGCCAGAAATGCCGCCAGCCACAATGTTGTACGGCACCTGGAACATGGCATAGCCAAAGGCCGCCATAACTGCACCCACAATCATGACCACGTTGAGCCGTGTTTGATACCAGATTTTTCCCCAGGGCAACGGCCGTTTCCGCCGCTGTGTTCTTCTGCGTTTAATAGATAATTGCTTTATCATCTCTTTGCTCCCTACTCAGAAAAAAAGCACCATCTCTCATAGTGGATGGTGCTTTTTGTGCGTTTGTATGGGCAGGAATGGTTTCTGTTATTTTCCTACCTTGCAAACGAGCTATGGGTTCATGAAAGGCGACTGGCTAATCCTCCCAGTCGTCTTCATATTCATACGCGTCGTCATCTTCCTCATCATCGTCGTCGAAATCATCATCGTAATCCCCATCAAATTCATCGTCGAACGGGTCTTCAAAAGCCCAATCGAGCTTGATGGGTGAACTGCTAATGACTTCCAGCTCGTCGCCACATTCATCACAATTTACAAATTCGCCAACCTGCACTTTGTTAATAAAACGAATGCGGGCACCACAGCCGGGGCAAATACCAACTTCTGTTTTGGATTGCGGGTTAAGTGTCATGCTTTTTACCTCCTAATCAGGAAATAGAATAACCTTTTGGCAATCAATTGCCGCGGGTTGTTTCATCACCGCCACTCTCGTTTGTGGCGCTGGTTATACTTGGACGATTCAAATGAATCTATATCTTCTTCCTCTTCCCAATTGTCCGTTTTAAGCCGTAAAGCCACAGGGGCTTTGCGCACAACTTCTAGCTGCGCCGAGCAACGCCGACAGGCAATCAACTGGCCCACAAAAGGAAATTTTTTAAAACGAACTTCTTCACCACAGTCGGGACATAATCCAATATTTTTGGATTCAGCCATACTCATGAGATTTGCATCCTCTTTCTTAACATAAGGGGTTCAGTGTGAACCCAAGCGAATATTGATGGTTATGACTATACGGGGCGAGCGTGCAAAAAGCGGGGCAAGGGGCGTGTTATTTTCGTGCCAAAAGGGATACGGCCGTGTCAAAACAAGAAATTATCCGCAGATTTTCTCTAAATAAATATTGGCCACAGAGTACACAGAGGGCTTAGAGGCGAAAGCTCGTTTCTCGGATTTCTCTTTTTCCTCTGTGGCTTTTTCGGACGGATTCTTGGGGTTCTTAAGCAGAGAAGCGGTAGCCAACGCCGGGATGGTTATGGATGAAGGTGGTTTGGTGGGGATCTGGCTCGATTTTGCGGCGCAGCCGACGCACCAATCCGCGGACCAGCTCCCGATTGCCGTCGCCACTATAGCCCCACACGCGCTCAATAATCACTTCGGTAGGAATGACTTGATCAGCATTGGACATGAGCACATAAAGCAGGCGGAACTCCAGGGGGGTAAGGGGCTGAGCTGGATTATCTGCCAACATTACCGTGCGCGTAGCGGGATCCAGGCTAATTTGTTCTGATTGAATGGTGGTAAGAATGGACACTGGGACAGAGCCTGCCCGGCGTAAAAAGACGGTCACGTACCGAGCCAAAATGCGCGAGGAGTACGGCCGTTCCAAAATCAAGTCCACGCCTGCATCTAGCAGCTCGCAAGTGGCGTCTTCGGTGAGGGGGTCATGCAACAGCAGCAGCGGCGCTTGCGACATGGTACGAACGGCGGCTACATCATCGGAAACGGCCGTCCCGCTCTTGGCCGACAGCAAAATGAGGTCAACCGGCTGTTTCAGCAGCGAACCAAGCACCTGCTTCACCAAAGCCGTGCGCGCCACGGCCAAGCCTGTATGGCGCAAAATGTAGCTTAAAAACTCCCGTTCTTCGCTATTCTCAGCGATGACAATTGCCTGCATACCGTCACCAATTTTGCCGTTTGGTAGATTTTGCCACGCCTTGCGCAATTGTCAATTGGCAAACTCCAGGCGGAGCAATTGCGCGTCGGCCGGCACGGCATCACCGGGGGCATAAAATATTTCGGTTATCTGCCCTGCAGCCGGGGCACGGATGGTGTGTTCCATCTTCATCGCTTCCAGCTTGAGCAGTGGGTCGCCCTCGGCAACTGTTTGCCCTGGCTGCACCAGCACCGCCAGCACAGACCCCGGCATGGGGGCGCGTAAGGAACCAGCCGTGGCAGATGCGGCCGTTCGCTTGGGCAACCTGGGCAGCGCAGTCATACAGATCGCGCCAGCTTTCGTCTGCACCCAAAAATCGTCATCCTGTTGCACGATGAGTAGTTGATGGGAACGGCCGTTTACCATCATCGTCCAGTCTGGCCCCTCCTGCGGCGCACATGCCACTGCAAACTGCTCACTCCCAACTGTTATGTTAAATTGATGGGTCTGGAAGCGAACTGGCTCTAGTAGCACCGTGATTATCTCATCCCTCACCAAAACCTGGATACGGAGTGGGCCGTTGGGATTGTTGCGCCAGTAGCCGCTGTTCTGGGGATGCTGTGGCCAACTATAAAACTGTGCCAACGCCGCCCCAATCAGCCCTGGCATTAAGCCATCATCAGATGGCTCCCAATTCGCTAACTTGTCGGCCAAAAAGTGGGTATTGTACTGCCCAGACACAAAATCTGATTGCTGGACGATGGCTTGCAGATAGGGCAAATTGTGGGTGAATCCCAGTAAAACGGCCGTCTGCAAAACACGATCCAGTCGCTGAACGGCCGTAGCTCGATCTGGCCCATGGACAATGATTTTGGCCAGCATGGGGTCATAATGGATCGAGATTTCATCCCCGGTTTGGATGCCATCATCCACCCGCATGCCCTCGCCTGTGGGCGGCTGCCATAGCAGCACTGACCCAGTCACGGGCAAAAAGTCGTTGGCCGGATTTTCCGCATACAACCGCGCCTCAATCGCATGACCCATGAGTGAAATCTCGTCCTGCGCCAGCGGCAATGGTTCTCCACTGGCTATGCGAATCTGCCACGCCACCAAATCTTGCCCTGTCACCATTTCGGTAACGGGATGCTCTACCTGGAGCCGCGTGTTCATTTCTAAAAAGTAAAAGTTCCCTTGATGATCCAACAAAAACTCAACGGTTCCGGCATTGTCATAATTGACAGCACGGGCAGCAGCAACGGCCGTTTCTCCCATGCGCGTTCTCAATTCCGGGGTTAAGGCAGGTGACGGTGACTCCTCAATCACTTTTTGATGCCGCCGCTGGATGGAGCAGTCGCGCTCGCCCAGGTGAATGATGTCGCCGTGCTGGTCGCCAAACAGTTGGATTTCCACATGGCGGGGCTGCATGAGGGCACGTTCCAGCAACAGGTCGTCGGAGCCAAAGGCAGCCAACGCCTCGCGGCGGGCAGCAGATAGGGCGGCTGGCAAATCGGCCAAATCATGCACCAGCCGCATCCCCTTACCACCACCCCCGGCGGCTGCTTTGACCATCACAGGCAACCCAATTTTCTGCGCTTCGGTTTGGAAACGGCCGTCCGACTGATCCTCCCCAGCATACCCCGGCAGCACCGGTACACCCGCCTGCGCCATGCGCTGCTTGGCCGCCCGCTTGTTGCCCATCAGTTCAATCGCTTCCGGGTTTGGCCCGATGAAGCTGAAGCCCGCCTGGGTGCAGGCGCGGGCAAAAGCAGCGTTTTCTGCCAGAAAGCCGTAGCCGGGATGAATAGCTTCTACTCTGGTTTGGCGAGCGGCGTCTAAAATAGCGTTTTGATTGAGGTAGGATTCTGTGGCGGGAGGGAAGCCGACGGCAACGGCCGTGTCTGCCAACAGCACATGCTTGGCACCAGCATCAGCCACCGAATAAACCGCCACCGTGCGAATGCCCAGCCGCTGGCAGCTGCGCACAATGCGGCAGACAATTTCCCCCCGGTTGGCAATTAAAATTGAGCGAATCACGGCAAAAAACCCGCAGCAGGGGCGTTTCGCGAAACGCCCCTACCTAAAAATCTATCCGAAAAAGCCACAGGCTTGTGCTGAGCGAAGTCGAAGTAGGAAAAAGAGAAATCTGAGAAATGAACCTTTGCCTCTAAGTTCTCTGTGAACTCTGTGGCCAGTATTCGGACAGGTACTAAATCGCTAATTGTTCGCCGGGGCAATAAACGTATGCCCTACCAGGCCATCGTTCATCGAGAACAAGCCCGTCTGCCAAATGCGCCGAATGGTGATGAACGGGGCAATGGCGGCATGTTCGTTGTCGGAAAGCGGCCGTTGTGAATAGTAGCCAGCAAAAAACGCTTCAGATAGGTCAGCGGTTCGATTGTGGATCAGATTGGTGTTAAATAAAAAGACGGCAATATCGTAGGCGCGCCAGCCCTGGCCACACAAATCGAAGTTGAAAAACGTGGGTTGATTATCTTCTGTATAAAAAACGCTGCTGCTGTGGAAATCGCCGCCAATGGGCCCCCAGCCATCAGGCGTGTGAAGTTCATTGGCCAATAAATCTTCAATTTCTTCTTTGGCTTCCTCGGCCGAAATCATTAAAATTTCCAAATCATTGGCGCGATCCTCATCCCAATATCGCTTGATGCGCTCAATTGGTTTGTCTACCAAAAATCCCAAATTCATCGGCTGGCGTTCGTACTTAACGTCATAATCATTGGACGCCAAATGAATCCGCGCCATCTCCCGCCCCAAAACAAATAACTGTTCCTCGTTTTTTATAGACATAGGTCGCCCGGGCGCCAGGCTAAACAGCGCGTAAAAACGCTTCCCTTCGGGGGCATTAAGACTGCTCAACAAGCCGGCATCGGCGCGGGGGATGGGATAAGAGACAGGCAAGCCTGCCTGGTGCAAATAGTTGAGCCAATCAACCTCATACAAATAGTCAGATTCCTGGCGATTGAGTCGCGTGTCAAATTGATACACACGGGCCACAAACTTTTCGCCATTGCCTGTGGTCACTTTGTAATGATCGTTGTCTTGCGTGCGCAACATTTTGCTAAATAGCTTACAGCGCACAGGCCCTGCCAGACCATACTCAGCTTGAATAAGTTCGGCCAACGCATCGGCGTCTACAAATGAGCGCATCACGCGAATTTGGTTCATGTTGGTTTCTCCCTTTTTTCGGTAATCAGTAAACAGTGTTCAGTTGGTCAGTAATCAGTAAGCAGCTATCTGATTACTGGCTTACTGGTTACTGAATACTATCTTGTTAGTATGCCTTCGTACTTGGCAATGATACCCAGCATGATTTCGTCTGCGCCTGCACCAATGGAAAGCAGGCGGGCATCGCGGAAGTAGCGGGCGATGGGATATTCTTCAACATAACCCATGCCGCCGTGGAATTGCAGGCAGGTGTCGGCCACTTCACGGGCAAGTCTACCTGCCTTTAGCTTAGCCATCGACACTTCTTTGGTCATGTCGCCGCCTGCTACCAAGACCCGCGTACAATGGTACGCCAATTGGCGCAAGGCTTCCACCTCGGTGAGCAGTTCGCAAATTTTGAATTGAATCCACTGGTTTTCAATGAGTGGCTTGCCAAAGGTTTCTCGCTGGCGACAGTAATCAATGGTAAGCCGCAAAATGCGTTCCATGCCAGAAACACCCATTACCACGCCTGCCAGTCGTTCTTTTTGGAACTGCTGCATTTGCAGCAAAAAGCCTTGTCCCTCAGGGCCGATGCGATGGCTTTGCGGTACGCGCACGTTGTCAAAGCTGAGAATGGCGGTGTCGCTGCTGTGGTTGCCTAGCTTTTCCAGCTTGCGGCTCACGCTAAAGCCAGGAACGTCTGTTGGCACGATGATGAGCGACATGCCTTTGAAGCCGCGTTCGTCGCTGGTGCGGGCCAGCAGGGTGAGGTAGTCGGCCTGAGTGCCGCTGGTAATCCACATTTTGCTGCCGTTGATTACGTAATCGTCGCCGTCGGCCACGGCGCGGGTTTGGATGTTAGCCACGTCAGACCCAGCATCTGGTTCACTCACGGCAATGGAGAATACGGCCGTTCCCATCACCGCTGCTTTCAAAAATGTTTCCTTCTGCCAGGGCGTGCCAAACTGGGCCAACGCCGGGGTCGCCATGTCGGTTTGTACAGCAATGGCCATCGGCACGCCTGCACAGTGCGCCCGGCCAATTTCCTCCAGCATCACCACCTGATACCAGTAATCCAGCCCCATCCCACCATATTCTTCGGGATAGGTGATGCCCAGCAGGCCTAAATCCCCCATCTTTTTGAAAAGATCATGGGCGGGGAACGTACGGCCGTCTTCCCACGCCTCCACATTCGGATTAATTTCCGTTTCCACAAACCGCTGCACGGTTTGACGCAGCATTTCGTGTTCGTCGTTAAAGTAAATTGACATGAAATATGCTCCTGGTTTGCTTCTCAGCCTGTCGTAGGGGCGGTTCGCGAACCGCCCCTACCCACCCCAAACTTATTTCCCAAAACCTTCTATTGATGCTTGCCAGCCCGCTTCGTTTTCACCGGGAACGAAGGGAAGATAATAGCTCACGCGATCCAGCAAGGCACCATATTTGTTGAGAATAATTTGCGGCAACTCTGCCCACGTACCTCGCACGGCCATTACATCAAGAATTTCATCGGTGATGAGATTTGGCATTTGCGCCCAGCTGCCTTCGCGGGCAAGCTGGCTGAGCTGCACGGCCGTATCCTCCCAACCATGCAGTTCCGCCAATACTCGGTAAGCGGGCGTACTTAGGTAAAAGGAGATTTGCTGCTTGATGTGGTTTTCTGCCCATTTTTCGTACGCTGGATCGTCGGTGGGGATGGCGAAAACGGCCGTATTCAACGAAATATCGGCGCGGGTACGGCCGTTCTTTTGCAAGCCGGCTTCAATGTGCGGCAGGGCAAACTCCTCCAGATACTTCACCGAATGCAGCGCATGGAGATGGACCCCCTCACACAACTCTCCCGCCAGCCGCAACATCCCTTTGTTTACAGCGGCAATATAAATGGGAATGTGCGGCTGCTCAATGGGGCCAGGGTTAAAAAACGGCGTCATCAGTTGGAGCTTGAAATATTCTCCCAAAAAATCGAGCGAGGTGCCATTTTGCCAGCAATCCCAAAAGGCACGGGTGGCCAAAATCGTTTCGCGCATCTGCTTGAGCGGCTTGTCCCACGGTGCCCCCAGCCGCAGCCGATTGTGGGCCTTCACCTGTGTTCCGAGGCCGAGCATGAAACGGCCGTTGCTAAACTTTGCCAAATCCCAGGCCATCTGCGCCAAAATGGCGGGCGTGCGCGGGAAGGCAACGGCAATGCCTGTGCCAAGCTGCAAGTTGCTGGTGTGTTCGGCACTGAGCAGCAAGGGAAAAAATGGGTCGTGGTTGGTTTCAGCCGTCCACAGTCCGTCAAAACCGAGCGATTCGGCCGTTTGCGCCATCTGCGCCATCTCGTTCAAATCATGGGAAAGCAAGGTTACATCAAATTTCATATGATCCTCAGCGGGTAATTTTTTGCCACAGAGAACACAGAGAAACAAGGGAAATGCTCGCTCCGCATCCTGGATGGCTGACTTGTGATTTGTAAGCTGGTAAAGATGGGTAATTATAATGCAAGCAGTTTGGGAGTGCATGACGGCCGTTTGCCATTAAAACCCGGACCACACACAAAATTAGCCATCAATCAGCCTGACCAATGGCCATTTTTGCAAGATTTGTTTCTCTTGAAATCGCTGCTGAAACTGCGCAACCGTCACCCGTGCCGGATTGCGGCGCAAAACCATCTGGAACAGATCTTCAAGCCCAAACGGAGCTACAATTTCGATAGAGTCATCGGGCAGCAGGCGCACGGCCGTACACGTGGCCGTTTCTGGCCAGGTCGCAATCGCCTCTACAGTGGAGGTGAAAGGTGGCCAAGTTTGGCCAAAAAACTCCGCATACCACAAATGCACAGCAGCTTGATTCGTCGCTTCCCATGCGACGGTGGGCAAAACGGCCGTTAGCTGGGCCGTTACCTCAGCATCCCGCTCTGGCGACAAATCCGTCGCGTCAAAAAAAGCCACGTCAATATCGCGCGCAGGGGTGGATTGTTGATAACCATGCAGATGATCCCACACCAAATTACGTAACACGCCTGCCCCCACCAGCCAATCCGGCGGATTGCATTGGCGCACGGTGCGCAAGATCGCCATTACGCGTTCGTTTTGGGTAATCAATTGGTGTAATTGGGCTTCATAATTTGGCTGAACCATACTTGAATTTTACCGTGTCATCGTCATCCTGTCGTCTACTGAGTTTAGGGTAACTCCATATTGATTTGCCTATTTTTTCGTGTTACCCTGTCCTTACACTAGTACCAGTTGGTCTGGCATTTCAGGTTTCTTGCGTTACGGCCGTTGCGCCACCCAATTAACTTCCATCATTGTCGCATAATCCTCAAACGGCCGAAATTTATCTATTTGCTCACGCATTTTGGTGAGCAGTAACCTTGGGAGGTTTCCATGTTTTCCACAACACGTTCCCGTTTAACGCTTATCCTGCTCCTGCTATTCACCTTCAGCTTTGCGTCGATAGCAGCGGCCCAAAGCAACCAATCGCACCACGACGCCCAAACTGTCGCCAGCTTTGAGTTTTTGGGTGAAGTCACTTTCCCTACGGGTACCATGTTCCAGAATACGGAAGTTGGTGGTTTGTCTAGCATTGTGTACGACGGCCGTACCGGCCTCTACTACGCCATCGCCGACGACCGCAGCGAAATCAACGACGCCCGCTACTACACCATTTACATCGACGTCTCCGATGGCTCGTTAGACGATGGCGACATCCATTTTGTGCGCGTCACCACCATTTTGGATGAAAATGGTCAGCCTTTCGCCGCTGGCTCGCTCGATCCAGAAGGCATCGCCCTCACCTCACGCGGCTCGCTCTTCATTTCTTCTGAAGGCAGCGCAGGTGCCACGCCACCCATTGACCCCTTCATCAAGCGCTTTACGCGCGGCGGTATTCAAAATGGCGAGTTGGCTGTGCCCGATAAATATTTACCGGATGGTAGCACCGTTGGCGTACGCAACAATCTAGCCTTTGAAAGTTTAACCATCACCCCTAACGGACAACATCTGGTCACGGCCACTGAAAATGCGCTGGCGCAGGATGGCCCCGCTACCGATGTGGGACAAGAGAGTTGGTCGCGCATTTTGGCTTATGATTTGCACACCCGTCAGCCTCTCCATGAGTTTGTTTATGTGGTTGGCGAAGTACCAGAAGCTCCCGATCCGCCAGACGCTTTCCGCACCAATGGTCTGGTCGAACTGCTGCCTCTGGACAATAGCGGCAACTTCCTGGCAATGGAACGCGCTTTCTCAGTAGGCAAAGGCAATACGGTAGGCATCTTTGAAACTAGTCTAGCAGGTGCCACTGATGTTTCGGCTTATGATGATTTGTATGATGAAGCAACGGGAACGGCCGTACCCCTCACCCCCGTTTCCAAAAACCTGGTCTTCGATATTGAAGCCGATTTTGGCGTCGCGCCCGATAATTTGGAAGGGATGACGTTTGGCCCAATGCTGCCAGACGGCCGTCAACTGCTTATCATCGTCTCCGACAACAACTTTAACCCAGCTAACCAACTTACTCAGTTCATCGCTGTGGCAGTAGAGTTGGCTCCAGCTCCATAACATTATTGCTTTGTGCAGGTGCCAGTCACTTTGAAAGTGACTGGCACCTCGTTTACATCCGAAAAACGCCGTAGTGCGGCTGCCCCGGGGTAATAAAATCCACATTGTGCGCTACCGAGAGTCCCACGCTCAACGCCCGGCGCGTGTCGCGCGGGTCCAAAATACCGTCATCCCACAGCCGCGCTGTCGCGTAATATGGGTCTGACTCCTGCTCAAACTTTTGCCGCGTCATCATCTGCATCGCCTCGATGGTTGTCTTGTCTGGCTCAATGCCGCGCCGCTTGGCGGCCGCTTCCTGCACAATGCCCAACACCCCCGCCGCCTGCTCGCCGCCCATCACGGCCACCCGACTGTTGGGCCAGCTCCACAAAAAGCACGGATCGTAGGAACGGCCGCACATCGCATAATTCCCCGCCCCGTAAGAACCACCCACAATCACCGAAAACTGCGGCACGCTGCTGGTGGCCACTGCGTTGATCATCTGGCTGCCGTGCTTGATAATGCCGCCCCGCTCGTACTGCGTTCCCACCATAAAGCCAGTAATATTTTGCAGATAGATCAGCGGCGTGCGGCTCTGGTTGCACAGCTGGATGAACTGCGCCGCCTTGTTAGCTGATTCGGAAAACAAAATGCCGTTGTTACCCAAAATGCCCACCGGCCAACCGTTTATCACCGCGTATCCGGTTACCAAAGTAGGCCCATATTCTGGCTTAAACTCAAAGAATTCAGAGCCATCGACTATCCGAGCAATAATTTCACGAATATCGAAGGGAATGCGCGGGTCAGCGGGAATAATGCCCAATAGTTCGTCAGGATCGTAGGCTGGTTCGCTAGGCGATTGGCGACGATTGAGGCAAACAGCCGGTTTTTGCTGCTTTAGATACCGGGCGATTAAACGGCCGATTCTTAACGCATCAGCATCATCCTCCGCCAAATAATCACTCAGCCCAGACACCTGGGCATGCATCTCTGCCCCGCCCAGCGTTTCATCATCCACCTCTTCGCCAATGGCCATCTTCACTAGCGGCGGCCCACCCAGATAAGCGGTCGCTTTGTCACGCACAAAAACGGTATAGTCGCTCATCCCTGGCACATATGCCCCGCCCGCTGTGGAAGAGCCAAAGACCAGCGCCACCTGCGGAATCCCCGCCGCCGAGAGCCGCGCTTGGTTGGCAAAGGTGCGCCCACCCAGAATAAAAATTTTGTCCTGGTAGAGCAAATTGGCCCCGGCCGACTCCACGCAGGTAATGCAAGGCAGCCGATTTTCGGCAGCAATGGTTTGGGCCCGCAGCGTTTTTTGCAGCGACATGGGGTAGACTGCGCCCCCCTTGGCTGTGGCGTCATTGACCGTCACTAGACATTCCACGCCGCTCACAATGCCAATCCCCGCAATTTGCAGCGCAGCGGGGGCTTCGTGGTTGTACATATCCCAGGCCGCCAGCGGCGACAGCTCCAAGAATGGCGTGCCAGGGTCGAGGAGTAGCTCCAACCGTTCACGGGGCAGTAATTTACCCTGATCGCGGAACTTTTTTACACCCCGCTCACCACCGCCTGCCCGTACTTGCGCCTGCCGTGCTTCCAATGTCTCCACCAACTTGAGCATGGCGGCGCGGTTGATATTGTATTCTTCACTACGTGTATTGAGGGTCGATTCCAGTTGATCCATGATGACGCTCCGGCCAGGAGTGGCAGTCCTTTCATCTCTCAGATTAGCAATAGTTTGATTTAGGACTGCCACTCCTGATAGCTTTGGGAAAACAGGGAAAGGCAAGTTGGGCAAAGATTCTCATGCCCAATGGTGTTCAGGCGGGAATGGGCACGGCGGTCGGTGATCTTTTTGCCGCACCAGGCTACATACGAGTCACGACTGTGTTCCACGATATGCCAGGTCTCGGTGGTCAATAAAACAACAGGATTAGTTTCTGAATTCATAGAACATGAAATGTACTATTGTCTCATCGGCAAGACTGTGAAGTAATTAATGTGGCTGGGCCGAATTAAGCGAAAGTCACGCTGATCTAGAGTGAGAATGGTTTCAATTTTCAAGCGTTCGGCGGCGGCGACCAGGGTCGCGTCTACCAGGTCTAGCCGGGCATCGGCATACTCCTTGAGCAGCGCATCCACCCGCACCCAATCTTGTGGCTGGATTTGCTCAATTTGCCACATTGGATCTTGCAAATTGCGAACGAAAGCTCGCATCACTGGATGTCCCAGCCATCTATGCAACAAATAGCAAGTCTCAGGAATAACTGTTACCGGGAGATGTTTGTGCAGGGTGGTGTCGCGGGCAACTTCTACACAAGCGGCGTGGTTCGCGTCTTTTTGGTTAATGAGAGCAAAGAGAAAACTGGAATCAAGCAGGGTCTTTTTCATCACGCAAGGCAAATCCGTAGCGAGGATCGATATTTTCCAGGATGTCGGATTCATCCTGCCCATTAGCCATGTCGGTGGGTACGGCCGTTTCTCCTGCCAATCCAATTAAACGCAGCAGCGGATCATCGGGTGGCTGTTCAGCTTCGGCAACCGCCACATAAGCCACCAATGCCTCGCGAATAATGGCCGCTTTCGACTTTCCTTCCCGCCGGGCAATTTGCTCAATCTTGTAGAGCATCTCCTCTTCCGCCATAATGGTCGTCCGCTTCAGATTAGTCTCAGCCATAATCAAATCTCCATGTTATACATGCATAATGATGATAGCATAACTCATCGTTTATTTCAATATCTGCCATTTGATCGCAGCACCCCCCTAAACAAAGCAAATAAACTGCTTGCCATAGTTACAGGGACTTCTCCCTTTGATCGAAGTGGTAATGCCAAGTTATTTTGTTGGTAGAGGGATTTGTAACTGGTTGCGCGCTTCGGCGATAGTGGCCACTTCGCCACCGACCAGGCAAACCAGTTCGGCCGCTTTGGCTACAAGTTCGCCATTGGATTTTGCCAGATCGCCATTGGGCAAGTAGAGATTGTCTTCCAACCCCACCCGCACGTTGCCGCCCATAGAAACGGCCGCTGCCACCAGGCGCCACTGCTTTTGCCCAATGCCAATCACCTGCCAATGTGAATCTGGGGGCAATTGATCCACTTGCTGCACCAAATGTTTGGTGCTGGCTGGAATGCCGCCCAGTACGCCCATAATTAGGCTAAATTGGTACGGTGGCTTGAGCAAACCCAGGTCGATGAGCGGCTGGGCGTTGTTGATGTGGCCGCTATCAAAACATTCCATTTCTGGCCGGGTGCCTGCTTCATTCATCGCTTCCAAGAAAAACTGAATGTCCTTAAACGGATTGGCAAATACGTGATCGTGGTAAAAGGTTTTGTACTTACTTGAGTAGATGGCGTAGTTCATCGAGCCCATGTTGAGCGCAGCCATATCCGGCCGCAGGGCGCGAATGTGGTGAATGCGCGTTTCCCGGTCGATGCCGATGGCACCGGTGGAGTAGTTGATGATGACATTGGGACAGCGTTGACGTACCTCGACATCGATTTGGGCATAGGTTTCTACGTCGTAGGCGGGACGGCCGTCTGGCTGGCGGGCATGAATATGCACAATGCTGGCTCCCGCATCCACGCTGCGGCGGGCTTCTTCGCCAATTTCAGCGGGTGTGTAGGGGATAGCGGGGGATTGGGCTCTAGTGGTAAGGACCCCGGTTAAAGCGGCCGTTATGATTGTTTTTTGGCTCATATTGTCTGTATTATAAACTAAAAAGGGCGAGGCAGACGGTGGCAACGCTTGTTTTCTTTGCCGAAATATTTCCCGTCTGTCTCGCCCCTACGGATTATAGTTTACCGAAT
This sequence comes from Candidatus Leptofilum sp., assembly GCF_965223285.1. Taxonomy (GTDB): domain Bacteria; phylum Chloroflexota; class Anaerolineae; order Promineifilales; family Promineifilaceae; genus Leptofilum. The sequence continues at coordinate 2,769,864 of NZ_OZ244997.1, forward strand.
ACTGTTTACCTGTTACGCTTGCCAATCCCGGTCATCAACCATGCCGGGGGCATCATCGGCCAACGTACCGGGGGAGATAAATTCAACTTCGTCCACACGAACACGGCAGAGACCTTGAACGGCCGTTTTAATTTGACTCGATACGGCCGTTTCATCCACACCTTCTGCCTCGACCCGCACCACAAAATAATCCTTGAGTTCGGGTCGGGACACCACGCCCTGCACCTTTTGCACACCGGGAATTTGCCCAGTGGCAAAGCGCAGCTGGTTGGGATGGACAAACATGCCCCGCACTTTAGCTGCCTCGCCAGACCGCCCCACCAAAATAATGCTGCGCTCCGTCTGCTGGCTCTGGCCGGGGTTCGGATCCATGTTCATCGCCATGTCGCCCGTGCCAATGCGAATGAGCGGATAGGCGCGGCTAAAGTTGGTGGCCACCACCTCGCCCGCCTCGCCGGGGCCAACCGGCTGGCCAGTTTCGCTATCCACCACCTCGATGATCGGCTCCGGCAGCAGAGGCATCGCCATGCCATCACCCGTGTTGAGTGCCAGCAGGCCAAAATCGGCCGTTGCATAAGCGTTACCTACAGCAATGCCATACTGCTCAACAAAGGTCTGTCGCAAAGTTGGCGGCAGGGGTTCTGCCGAGAAAATCGCGGTCTTTAGATGCAAATCGTTTTTGAAATCAATGCCACTGGCCTCCGCCTTTTTAATCAAATTCATCAAAAAGCTGGGCGTTCCGCTGTAGCCTGTTACCTTCAAATCCTGCATCATTTTTAGCTGGAGTTCGGCACTGCCAGTGCCGCCCGGCACCACGGTGCACCCCAGCCGCACCAGCGCATTATCAAACAGATAGCCCGCTGGCACTAAGTGATAAGAAAAGCTGTTTAACACCACATCACCTGGCCTGAAGCCCGTTGCTTTCAGCGCACCTACAGCCACGTCCCAGGCACCTTCATCCGGTTCTGGGGCAGGTTCATAGATGGGGCCAGGGGAGAAAAAGATGTGGGTGACTTTTTCAGGCGGAATACCCAACATGCCGCCAAACGGTGGGCTAGCTTGCTGCAAGGCCACAATTTCGTCTTTGGGCAGCACCGGAATCTTAGGCAAATCTGCCACGCTCCGAATATCATTCGGCGTGATGCCTACTTTGTCGAACCAAGCCTTTACTGCTGGCGCATTTTCGTAAGCATATTGAACTGCTTCTTTCAGTTTTTCATCTAAATGAGTCATGATATCCCCCACAATTTAACCTAACCAACGCTTGCGGCGTTTGTAATGTTTTACGTCCCGGTAGCTTTTGCGTTCGCCAACCTGGGTGAGACCCAGGTAAAACTCTTTGATGTCGGCGTTTTGGGCAAGTTGGTCTGCTTCGCCGTCTAGCACGATACGGCCGTTCTCCATCACGTAAGCATATTCGGCCGTTTTCAAAGCCACGTTTGCATTTTGCTCAACCACCAAGATAGAAACGCCCGACTCTCGATTGATACGCTGAATAATTTCAAAAATGTTTTGCACCAGCAATGGCGCCAATCCCAAAGAAGGCTCGTCCAGCAACATCAGGCGTGGCTTGGCCATTAGTGCCCGACCAATGGCCACCATCTGCTGCTCCCCACCAGAAAGGTAACCAGCTGTGCGGTTTCGCAAGGGCTTCAGGGCGGGGAAATAATCATACACCTGCTCTAATAGCTGCCTAGTTTCCGACTGACTAGGATTTACCAAAGCACCAACCCGCAAATTTTCTTCCGTGGTTAGATGCTGAAACAGGCGGCGACCTTCCAATACCTGCACAATGCCACGCCGCGTAATTTCTTCTGCTACCAGCGTGTCCAGCCGTTCGCCATCAAACTCAATACTGCCGCGCGTCACCGCGCCATCCTCCCGCAGCAGCAAGCCAGAAATAGCTTTGAGGGTCGTCGTCTTTCCAGCACCATTTGCACCGAGCAACGAAACAATCTGCCCTCGCTCTACCTCCAGCGAGACGCCGCGCAGCACCAAAATGACATCACTATAAACGACTTCGATATTGTTAATTTTTAACATAGGAAAAAAATTGCCACAGAGAACACAGAGGATTAAGAGAAAATCTCATTTACCTCTGTGTTCTCTGTGGCTACAAATTAATTATTAGAGAAGTTTTCTTCTGGTCGGAGGTCTGGCGTTGATGTCCAATCTTGCAATTGAACGAATGCGCCGCCCTGCACTTGGCGGATTTGCGCCTCGTGTGGGGAGCGGCTGTTGTTAGAGAAGTCTACACGCATGACACCATCTAACACATCAATAGCACCCAGCTCAATCAAGGCTGCATGAACGTCAGCCCCTGTCAAATTATCAAAACCTACATTGTCAATTGCTAGCTCAATGGCGCGAACTGCCAAATCTACACCAGCAAAGGTAAGCAGATAACCCACGCCGTGCTCAGCTGGCTGGCGCTCATTGGCGGCAAATTGCTCTTCAGCAAACTGAATGCCTGGATTGTCTGCATCTGTCCAGAACAGATAGGGGAATGGAGAAATCATGCCTTCAACCAAGGCAGGATCGCTAACAAAAGCGTAAATGGAGATGTCCATTGCCCAGTTATTGGCCCCAAACAGGAAGGAGTCGCGTAAGCCAAGCGCACCTAAACCATTCAGAATCGAGGCGGGGCCAAAAGCCAGGGAGTTGGTGTAAATAACGTTGGCACCAGCAGCCTGGGCGTTGAGGATAGCAGTTGTTGTATCGGCCGTGGGGGCAGGCTCTATCAGCTCGTTGGCCACAATCTCGATGCCGAGGCTCTCAGCGTATGCCAAGGCCTCATCGGTGTAAGCCCCCTGCCCATAAGCGGTAGGCCAGCTAATGTAGGCGACCTTGATGTCGTCGCCAGCACCTTCTGGCTTCACATCATCCCAGTTAGCACTAATGTAATCCATGAAGAGGGCAAACTGGTCAGGGTAGATGGGCGCATAGCCAAAGGTATAGCCGGACTCTGGGCCATAAAAGGCAACAGAGCTAAGCCCAGCAGCAAGGTTGGGGATTTGGTCTTCCACAAAGCGGCTGGCCAGTGCTTCGCCATCGCCAGAGCCGTAAGTAAACATAACGAGGACGTTGTCATCTTCACTGGTGTAGCGATCGTAGGCGGCCACAGCTTCATCAACGCTGGATTGTGTATCGGTAAATTCCAGCTCTATTTGCGCGCCACGAATACCACCGTTGGCGTTAACGGCCGCAACAGCATCGTTGAATCCATTGATCAGCGGCCCGGTGATACCTGCCAACGGCCCGGAAAGATCACCAAAATGATAAAAAGTGATGGTTTCACCTTCGAGATTGTCGGTACGCATCTCTTCATCCGTCGCTTCATCATCACCGGTAGCTTCTTCTACAGCTTCAGCAACGTCAGTCGCAGCGGCTTCAACGGTTGGTGCCACTTCTTCGACGGCCGCTTCCACCGTCGGGGCTATTTCTTCAGCCGCAGCTTCAACTGTTGGAGCAATTTCCTCAACCGCCTCTTCTACGGCATTCGCAGCATCCTCCACAGCTTCTTGCACTTCAGCGGGGCTACCACAGGCTACCAAGAACATTGTTGCCAACAGCAAAAATAGTAGTGTAAATATGGGTGTTTTCTTCATGCTTACTCTCTCCTTTTCATGAGTAAATAAGATTTTTCAACTTGTACGAAACGGTTTGTAGAAGTTCACCTCCTTGCAAAAAGCGGTTAGTGGCTGGTGGTTAGTGGTTGGTATAACTAGCAACCAACCACCAGCCACTAAAACTATCTAGCAAACGGCCGTAATCGCCAAGCCGCCTTAATTAACCGCCAGCGATAAGCCAGCCCGCGTGGTTCAAAAATCAGGAACAGGGTGAGTGCCAGGCCAAAGATAAACGGCCGTAACGCGGCCCCAATCCCCCCAGCATTTTCCGGGAACAGTTCGATGATGGGCGGCGTTAGCAAGGTTGCCAACTCTTCCAAAAGGATGATGAGGGTAGTGCCAAAAATGGGGCCGACGCTAGTGCCCAGACCGCCAACAATCAACATGCCTAGCATGATGATTGAATCGTTGAGTCCAATTGTTTCGGAGTTAAGGTGGCGCAGATTATGGGCCAGCAGCGAACCAGCCACGCCAGCATACACCGAAGCAATAAAGAAAGCGCGCAGCTTGTAGCTAAACAAATTAATGCCCAGCAGTTCGGCTGCTAAGTCGTTGTCGCGGATGGAAATGAAAGCACGCCCCAGGCGGCTGCGAGCAATATTATGCGCCGCAATGGTGCTAATGAGAAGCACCACCAGCGTGATGTGTATAAATTCTGTGGGGGTAGCAAAGCGGTAGAGGCAAGCGGCCGTTTCAGCATCGAACGTCGTACCCAGGTAGCAAATATCGTTAATCACCGGAATCTGAATAACCGGCACAGGCACATTGATGCCCTGCGCCCCATTCAGCACATCAGGCCACAGATTGCGCGTAAACCAGGGGATAATAAATTGGGCACTCAACGTGGCCATTACCAAATAGAACCCTTTCACCCGCAGGGATGGCAAACCAAACAGTAATCCCACCAATCCCGCGCCCAAGCCAGCTACCGGCAAGGCCAAGAAGAAGCTCCACCCCAATACCCCAACCAGCAAAGCAGAAATGTAGCCGCCAACTGTCATAAATGCCGCCTGCCCTAGTGAAATTTGGCCAGTGTAACCGGTCAGGATATTCAGCCCCTGCACCGCAATCATAAAAATGCAAATGCGATTGACCAGTGATACCAGCGATTCCGAAGCAACGTAAGGCAAAGCAAACAACAAAATCAAAAAGGCAATGAGCACCACATATTGCCACGGCTTTCGCAGCACGGCCATATCCTGTTCGTATGATTTATCAAAATCACCTGCTGGTCGTAGAACAGCCATTTTCTCTCCATTTGATAGTTTTTTAGCGGTTAGTTTGTTAGTTGCTGGTTATCGTTTACGTTGTTGGTCTGCAACGATAGTGAGCATACGGATGATTTCTGTTGCCAAATTCATACGATGATTCACAGCTTCTAACTCAAGCGCGTGGCGATTTCGCCAGTACCATCCTCGCGTTTCGCGGGCTGAACCAATCGCAATACGTAGAAATCGGGCATAATCTTTGCCAAAGCCACGGCCGTATCCTTCTTCAACATTGGCCGATACAGAACCGCTGCTGCGCAACAGCTGCGACATTCTTGCCTGGCCTAGAGGGCTTCTTTGCAATTTCTCATAATCAAGCCAGGCCAAATCGGATAAAAATAACGATTTTCGATACACTTCCAATCGCCACAACGGATCCTCTTTAATACATTGCGGCAAAGTCTCCAACCATTCCTCGTAATTTCTCCAGCTATTTGCACTCATAAGCACAACTACCAGCCACTAGCCACTAACAACTAACCGCTAAATCCGCTCGATACGCTTTTGCCCAAAAAGGCCATCTGGTCTAAAAAGCAAGACGATAAGCAGAATGACGTAAGGAATAATAGCGGCCGAATTGCGAATGGCTTGAGCCGCATCTGGACCAAGGAAGAAATCACTGTTGGGCAAAGCTACTAAGCCTTGGGCCAAGCCCACGATGAGACCACCCACTACCGCGCCGGGAATAGATTCCAGTCCACCCAGCAGCACGGCAGGGAACGCCGCCAGCACCACAATCGAGAGGCTCAAATCCAGGCCGCTGGCGGTGGCAATAAGGATGCCGCCCACAGCAGCAATGATGCCGGCAATTGCCCAAGAAATACCAAACACGCGGTTAATGCGAATGCCCACGCTTTGAGCCGTCTCGTGATCTTCGGCCGTGGCGCGCATGGCCAGGCCGGTGCTGGTGTATTGGAAGAAGAGCCAAAGCAGCGTCACGCAAATCATCGCCACCACAAAAGACCACACTAAATTTTGTCGCAGCACTAAAATTATGGGATTGTCGTTGTAGGTGAAAGGCAGGGTGATTTGGTATGGATTGGTCACATCAAAAATGACGGGGAAGCTGCGCTGCACGGTGCCAAAGACAAGAATCGTCAGCCCTTGCAAAAACTGCGCCAACGCCAGGGTCATCAAAATTATGGAGAGTAACGGCTGACCAGTCATGGGGCGCAGGGCAAGTCGCTCGATGAGCAAACCCAGCAGCACGGAAACGCCCAAAGCGCAAATAATAGCCAACCACAATGGCAATCCCAAACCGCTATCGGAAGCAAACCACCAGGTCGCCATCGTACCGATGAGCAGCATTTGCCCTTGAGCAAAGTTGAACACCTCAGACGATTTGAAAATGAGGACGATGCCCAGCGCAATGAGGGCAATCGGCCCACCGTTGAGCAAGCCAGTAATTGCAAATTGGGGAAGTAGCTGCCAGTTCATACGCTTATCCTGCAATTTTTTGCCACAGAGATCACAGAGAATTTTGAGATTTTCCTCTTATTCCTCTGTGTCCTCTGTGGCTAAATTTTCTAGTAGAGGGAGGCAATTTTTACGGCCGTTTCGACCACACTCGTACTGCCATCCTGATACTGCACCGTTGCCCGCACGTCCACCCGGTCTGCGCCGTTGTACATGCCGGTGATGATGTCGCTGTATTTATCGAACAACACACTGCGCTTCAGCTTGCGGGAGCGGGTCATCTCTTCCTCATCGGCATCAAACTCTTTGTGCATGAGAACAAAACGGCGGATACGGCCGTTTGGCGGCAAATTCTCATTCACGTCTGCTACCGCCTGTTGGACTAAATCATACACCTCTGGCTTTTGGGACAAATCAATAAAGGTTGTGTAACCCAAACCACGCCGCTCCGCCCAATTGCCCACATTGCCAAAATCCATCACGATGAGTGCCGTTACGTAATCCTTATCTTCTCCACCAACGGCCATCACATCTTTGACATACGGGCTAAACTTTAGCCGACCCTCAATGAACTGGGGTGAAAAGACCTCGCCATTGGCCAGGCGGAGCATGTTTTTTACCCGATCCTGGAAGATGACATGCCCATCATCATCAATGTAGCCTGCATCCCCCGTACGGAACCAGCGACGGCCGTCTTCATCCACCAAAATATCCTTCGCCGTCGCCTCGGGATTTTTGTGATATTCCTTCATCACTGTCGCGCCAGCAATCAGCAGTTCGCCATCATCCGAAGTCCGAATCTCTACGCCAGGGTAGGGCACGCCCACACTAGCAAACTTAATATCCCCATCCCGATGCACCGTCACCCCACCGCACACTTCAGTAGAGCCATAAATCTGCTTCAAATTAATGCCCAGCGCATGGTAAAAACGGATATGATCCGGGCTTAATACCGCACCAGCCGTATAAGCCCCACGCACGTTTGAAAGGCCCAACTGATTGCGCAGCGGGGCAAAAACCAGCAAATCACCCAGCGTGTAAGCCAGCTTCAGCCCCAAACCAATCGGTTCTTTATTAAACTTCTTATCCGCAACCTTATAGCCGACCGGCAAAAACGTTTCATACAATTTCTTATTGAGGCGCGTCGATTCTTCAATTTGCACCTGCACCTGTCCCACCAATTGATCCCACAGCCGCGCCCCGTAAAAAAGATTCTGCGGCGCAATTTCCCGGATGTTTTGGCGCACCGTTTCTGGCTCTTCCGGGAAATTCATAATCATGCCTTGGTAACAATGCGGCACAATGCCAAAAACAGGTTCGGCGATCCAACCCATCGGCATAAAGCTCACGTGATTGTCTGTGTCATAACGCGGATCAACCTCAAACGCCATGGCTGCAACCGTAAGCAGATTTTCATGGGTTAGCACCACCCCTTTAGGCAAACCCGTCGTGCCAGAGGTGTAACAAATAAGGGCAGAATCATCCGCTTGGCCCAAAGCAATTTCTGTTTCAAAGCGATCCGGTTCTTTCTGCGCCAGCTCAGCCCCCAATACCTGTACTTCTTCAAAAGAAATCAGCCAATCGTCATCATAGCTCCACAACCCCTTATCATCCCAGTAGATAACTTTTTTGATATTGGGTACTTCGTCCTTCAGCTCCAGAAACTTATCGCATTGCTCCTGATCTTTGGCCAGAGCAAAGGTAGCGTCGCTGTGGTTAATAATGTAAGACATCTCGCTGGGGATGGCATCGGTGTACATCCCGACCCCCGCAGCCCCCACCGCCTGCATGGCCACAAAGCCCCACAAATATTGGCGATCATTATCCCCAATGCTGCACAGGTGATCGCCTCGTTGTAGGCCCAGCACAATTAAGCCCAAGGCAAAGTCACGTACCTGCTCGTAAGACTCTTGCCAGGTAAATTCACGCCAAATGCCAAACTCTTTTTGCCGCAAAGCAACTTTGTTTGGTGGCCCTTGCCTCACCTGTGCTAAAAAATGTTGGGGAATCGTCTTAAGTCCGTTCATGGTCCTTTATGCTTTACCCAAATAGGCGTCAATTACCGTGGCATCCTGCTTCACTTCATCCGGCTCCCCATCAGCAATTTTTACGCCAAAGTCCAGCACCACCACGCGGTCAGAGATGTCCATAACCAAGCCCATATCATGCTCGATCAGCACAATGGTTACGCCGCGCCGTTCGTGGATGTCTAGTATAAAGCGAGCCATATCCTCTTTTTCTTCCACATTCATACCCGCCATTGGCTCATCCAGCAAAAGCAGTTCTGGTTCCATCGCCAGGGCACGGCCTAGCTCGACACGCTTACGTAAACCATAGGCGAGGGCACCAACGGTTGCCTTGCGGATGTGGGCAATCTCTAAAAAGTCGATGATTTCTTCCACGACTTCACGGTGCTGCACTTCTTCACGTTGGGCAGCACCCCAGTACACCATGCTGGCCAAACTATTCTGCTTCATGTGAATGTGGCGAGCCGCCATCAAATTATCTAGCGTACTTAAACCTGTGTATAGGGCAATATTTTGAAACGTGCGGGCAATGCCCAGAGAAGCAATTTTATGTGTCGGGGTTTTGGTGAGGTCGGCATTTTTGAAGAGAATTTGCCCTTCTTGTGGACGGTAAAAACCGCTGATGCAGTTGAGCATGGAGGTTTTACCGGCACCGTTTGGCCCGATGATGGCTCGAATCTCCCCTTTTTTCACGCCAAATCCAACTTCAGAGAGGGCAGCGTTTCCCCCAAAGCTCAAGGATACGTTTTGGACATCAAGCAGGACGGCATTTGAACTCATGCAACCTCTATTGTATTGAGTAGCGCAGAAAACCGGCTATTTGGAGCCAAGTTGGTTACGTTTGGGTTTATCTTATTTGCACAAAGGGTGTTCTTCTCTTCGGTACAAAAGTTACCATAAGCTAAGGGGATAGGCAAGAAATTTTAGCAGACTGGAGATTTAGAGATTGGCGTTTGTTCGTCTCTACTCTCCAGTCCTTGAACTTAGAAATCACGCTAGGTTTACGGAGCAGCTCAGGTTGTTTGTACGCGGTCAGTGAGGCGCATTGTGGGCAGCTCGGCCGGGACGTAGTTGGGGTCGCGCCAGCGGGTGAACTTGATGAAATGACGTGCCATCCACCAGCCTGCCCGGAAAAGGTGCGGGTATTTGAGAACGTAAGCAAAGCGAGCCAGACGGGTGCGAATGCTGAGCTGAACAAAGAGGGGATGTTGACGCAGTTTTTCTTTGTAGGTCTCGAAGCTGAAATCTTCCCTGGTAAAGGCGTCTTCCAGCGCTTCAGCGGCCACTTCACCGTAGCCGAGGGCGAAGGAGATGCCTTCACCAAAGAGGGGATCGGTGCCAGCAGCATCCCCCACTAAAATAACGCGGGGTTGAGAGAAATGGCCGTCTTCACCCCACCATCGTATCGGATGACCCTTTAGCTTATAGTCGCCCAGGTTGCGATCACGGGCTGCCATGGAATCACCGAGGGTTTGCTTGAGGTCTGCTTTGGGGCGTTCTGGCCGGGCACGGCTGTCGAAGACACCTCGATTCATGTAAGGTTGGCCATCTACGTAGCTGGGAAAGTCCCAGTAGTAACCTTGTAACTGGTGATCTGTCATCGGGGTGAAGTCGAAGACGGCCACGCCATCCCGAAATTCAGGCTGGGTGCGGGCGTTTTCTGGCGTGAGCACTTCGATGAGGCGGGCCACGCGGGAATTATCTTCCCACTTGAGGCGGCGGCGCACAAAACTGCGGGAGCCATCGGCAGCAACCACCGTTTTGGCATGAAACACAGCTTTTTCGGTGATGACTTCTACATAATCTTCGTGAGGCACCACATCAGTGACGGCTTCGCCTTGCCGAACCGTGACGCCGAGAGATTCGGCCGTTTTAACCAACCAATGGTCAAATTCATCCCGCCGAATGATGCGGAACACGGGATTGCCAAAAAAGGAGTAGCTCTGGTTTTCATAAAGCAAGCGGACTTCGCGCACCTCAAAGTTTTGCGGCTCGAAGGGCAAGCCTAACCTCGCCAAAATGTTTTGGCCGATGTGGGTGACGCCACCACCGCACAGCTTCTCGCGGGGGTGGACGGCCTTATCTACCACCACAATGCGCTTTGCCCATTCTGGATTATTTTTGACCAAATGTAACGCTGTTGATGTCCCTGAAGGCCCCGACCCCACAATCAAAATATCGACATGTTGAATCTCTGCCATCTTCTCCCTTTGCCTCCGTGCCGTTATCCATAATCGGTGAACGGCAATCAGTAACAACCGTTCACCGATTACTGCTTACCGATTACTTGGTAATCATAGGCAACATTATAGCATGGGGCAGGGGAATTGCCTGTTCGGTGCCGAGGGCAGCAGCGGGGGTGTCTAAGGATTGGCTGTTGCCAGACACATCGGTGGCCCGGATGCGGAATTCGTAGGTTTGGAGCGGATCGGGTGCGGTGAAGGTGCCGCCTACGGCCGTTGTTCCCGTCAGCCAGCCCGTCCAATCCAGTTCACCCTTCACCCGGTATTCCAGATCGTAGCCAGCAATGCCGGAGAGGGCGTCTGAGCCACTCCAGTTGATGAGGAAGGTGTCGGTGATGGGCATTTGGTAAACGGCCGTAATCGTCGAAGTCGGCACGGTGGCATCAACACCAAACTGGAAGGGCTGCATGGTGAGGGTATCGGTTACGCCGCCAGTGGTGGTGAGAACGGCCGTTGCTTGCCAATACAGTTCCGGCTGGTCGGTGACAAAATCAACGGTGTAGGTGAGAACGGCCGTGTTCCACGTTTCCGTCACCAGCTTGTTGGTTTGTGAAATATCCGTACTCACGGTGAAGGTGGTGGTGAGTACCTGGTTGGTCGTTGTGAAAATCTCCCAAGTGAAGTCCACCTGCGGATTCGTCACCCAACTGCCTTCGGTGGGGGCAATGGGCGCCAGGGCATCTGGTGGCGGCTCTACTTCCAAAATCCGCATTCCGTCGAACCAGACGCCCAAGCCATCATCTGTCGTCACCAAATCATCCAGGTAGACTGAATTATTGGTGCCAGCCGTGAGGGCATACGTTCCCAACGGCAACCACAAGCCCAAATATTCTTGATGGCTAGCGGTGAGCTGCGTTACGCCGCCCGCGTGGGTGATTTCATAGTTTGCGCCTTCCGTTTCACCAGTGCCGGTGTTGCAGTAGGGCACGTACATCTCGATGGTGTAATAGCCATCTTCGGGAATATTGGGTCGCCAAACGGCCGTATTGCTGCTTTCGGCTGGATCGGTAGTGGAAAATGTGTAGTACGAATGCCCGTTATGGCCACATTCGTTTGAACCTTCGTACCAGTTGGCCGCACTTTTGGTGAAGTCGGCACCATCTTCATGCACATACAGGTAGGGGTCTACCAAACCGATATTGGCAGCCACCTCCTCGCGCAGCGAGGGTAATAGCACGTGTGCTTGGTCGCCGGGGCATTCTGTGGTGCCAAACGCATCCCGGTGCCCCATCAGGTTAGGACGGCCGCCCGTTACAAAAGGCAAATCGTCACTGGCATCAAACACATTGATGTCCCGCTGATCGGCTTTCCAAGAGAGGAGCTCAATCAGTGAGTCTTTCATCGCTTCTGGCGGGGCAATGCCAGGTAAGCCGGGGTAATCAACCGAGGTAAAGGTGCCGATGAGCGAAACGCCCATGCTGCCTGTATTCGCGCCGGAGGCGTGCGTACCCACCACATCTTGATTGAGGTAATCCTCATTCAGATGGCCTTCGTAAATCACGCCAGTTTGGTCGATGAGGTAGTTGTAGCCGATGTCACCCCAACCCCGGCAGCTTGTGCAGCTATCTGAAGCGGGATAGGTGTGGAAAGCCCAAATAGCGCGTACAGTAGCCGCCCAGTTGCTGCTGCTGTTGCTAGAGACGGTGTGATGGACAATCATGTGGCTGGCATCATCGTATGCCAAGCCATCGGTGTAATCGCAATCTTCGGAGGTGCACCATACTTCTCGGCTGATAACGGTGGGACGTGGATAGCCTGTGCCGCTGGGCTTATCACCATTGGCGGCATCTAGCTCTTGCTGGCGTGCCAACAACTCTTCGGCGGTGGGGCCAGCCGTCGTGTCTATGATTGTGAAGCTGATGCTGTGGAGTTCTGGAGCTACGGCCGTGTCAAACCGCCCCAATCCCACGCTGAACTGAATCGTATCGTGGGTTTCATCTACCTCAGGCACGGTGATCATGTCGCTCAGGTTTTCGTGATCGTGGTCTTCTACTAAATCGAGGTGGCTATCCAGATGGAACCATTCAGACCAGTCTCCAACACCTTTGCGGGTTCGCACCTGAATTTCCAGGCTGGTTTCGGCCGGCACCGTCGCCTCCCAACTGGTGACGAGGGCATTGAAGTTGATGGGGGTTTGGATAGGATTGGAGGTGTAAACGGCCGTCATCGCCTCGTTGGCTAGCGTGAGGCCTGTGGGGGAAACGGCCGTGTCTAATCCGGCTCCCTGCTCAAAATCATCCCCCTGCCAGGTAACGCTTTGCATAATGGGGGCTGCGGCAGTGGATTCAGTTTTGGGCCAGCTAATTGCCACCAAAAGGGCTACTAACATTAGGAAAGAGATAGTTTTCAGAGATTTCGTCATCATTCACTCCCGCAAGGAATGGAATCACAACTTTCTCTCCCTAACGGGTGCATCTTAGCAACGGTACTAGAAATATGCGGTATAAAAAGGGTGAATTTTTGATTAGCGTGGGGTGAATGAAGGGGGAAGACAATTACGGTCGTTTTCGCGTATAATCAATCTAAATGGTTATTTTTAGAAGATGAGGATTCTGATGACTATCCAAAACATTACTTTGCCATTACCCGAACATCTTTACCTGCGCTTTGAACAAATTGCCAAAGCTACACAGCAATCCATGACAGATGTGCTGCTTCATGCCGTGAAGGTAGGCAGTCCGCCTCGCTGGGATGATGTGCCAGTTATTTTTCAAGCAGAGCTAGCTGCCCTCGACCGCCTGGATGACAAGGCACTGTGGCAAATCGTCCGCAGCCAACAAAGTGAAAATGAGATGAATCGGTATGAAACTTTGCTCCATAAAAATGCCAACGAAACCCTAGCATCCGCCGAAAAAGATGAATTGAACCATCTTCGCCAAGAAGCAAACCGTCTCATGTTACGTAAAGCCCATGCCGCTGCCCTGCTGCGCTGGCGTGGCCACCAACTTCCTCCTGCAGACAAACTATAATTTCCATGAGTGTTTACCTTCCCACAGAGCTGCGTCAGCAACTAGAGAAGGCAGACGATCGTTGCTGCGCCTATTGCCAAACCTTGCAAGCCAACTCTGGTCAGCGCATGGTTCCCGACCATATCATGCCTGAAAGTCAGGGCGGAAAAAGGGAATTTGAGAATCTCTGCTTTGCCTGCCGTCTTTGCAACGAATACAAAGGTGCAAAAACAACGGGCATTGACCCGCAAACCGGAGAAACAACGGCTTTGTTTCACCCGCGCCAACAAAATTGGGCAGATCATTTTGCTTGGGAGGAGGCTGGTACAAGACTTATTGGCTTAACGGCCGTTGGCCGAGCCACTATCATCACCCTAAACATGAACAATGGCATCATCGTGCCAGCGCGCCAAAGATGGGTCTCTGCAGGTTGGCATCCACCAAAGCATTAAATCTGGTATTGATTAAGTACCTGTGACCGATCTCCAAGCCGATTTTTAAAAACGGCCGTGGCCAATGAAACAAACTTCACAACGCAGGAAAATAATAGGGGTCGTTTGGATTATCATTACGATTGTGGTTGCTTGCTACCAGTTTCTACCGCAATTTCTTCCGCGATGTTATGCGTCAAGCACAGTTCAACGTACATTTATTGAAAATGACGATTTTGAAATTTTGTGGCAAGTTCCAGATGTGTATATTGCTCCTAGCCAACGTGCCATTCATCTGGTTGCCAATGAAGAGCATGTTGTTTTTTGGGGAAGGCTTGATTACCGATGTGGCAACCCCAACCCAATGAATTTAAATGCAATTGATGGCTCGGTTTTTCGTCGTGGTGTCAGATTTTTACCTTCAAATCTAGGAATTTATCATACAGCCTACAATTCAAATTTTCTCTATCTAGGATATGATGGACCAGGCAAGGCTTTGGAAGGTACAACAGCCAGTGCAGGCGGCATCGCGGCTTACGAAATTAACAGTGGCGAAATTAGCTGGACGCGTCAAATATCTGGCACCAGGGGAATATCTTCATTGGTTGCTAGCGAAAATATTGTTGCCTTCGATGGCGGAGGGTTTTCAGATTGGCGTTATTTGATTAACAGTCAAACTGGTGAGATCGTAGCGAAACAAAACAAACGGGAGTTTCATAAATTAGACCTAGTTATTTCACCATCTAATTTTGCTTACTGGTACACAAATTTAGCCATAAATGAAGAGGTGATTCCACAAGACACAAACCTGCAAGTGCTTACATTTTGGTCAGAAAAGTTTGACAATGTTTTTCAACCTCCCCTTTCGACTGATAGCGCATTGCTCGTGCGGAAAGGCGAAGGCACAATACTTGGAACCGTCGTTGCCTTACATCCAGAAACTGGTATGCCACTTTGGCAAACGAACCAAAATGTCATCAGCAATGTGGCTGCCGCTGATTCAACAGCCTTTTTCCTAACAGATTCAGCCGAATTAGTAGCTTATGACATTGAGAGCGGTAAGCAAATTGGCTCCGTAAAATTTTCCGGGGAAGATATTTTGCCAGAATCAGACAGAGGCTATTTTGTAGCCGCTGGCGGGGGAAACGTATTTGTTTATTTGGGCGACGGCCGTCAGCTTTTTGCTCTTCGGTTTTTATCGAGCCAGTAGCAAACGAGATTTATGTCGAATAAATTGAGGAAACTCAAAATAGAGAATATGCGATGGAACAATACCCCGATCAAGAAATGATTATGCAAAAATACAAAATGGCCGTTCGGAATATGCGGTGGCGGCCAGTTGCCTTTGCCTACATTTTTGGCTCACTTTTCATTCTTTATCCAGCTACACAATTTGGCCCCACATCACCCCCTCTTATCCAATGGTTAGGAAGGGCTTCCATTGCAGTGGGCTTGCTCCTCATGGCGTTAAGCGTCCTGCGAGCTTTACAAATACGCAGTTGGCCCGTCCTACTGGTCCACGCGACAGTATTGAAAAAGCATCAAACCTCTGGTTTGAGCGTGCGGTATTACTTGCGTCTACAGCCCCATCAAACGGCGTTATTTGAAGGAAATGGCTTAACGCCATCTTACTACTCTCTCGAACCAGAGTTGGATTATATGGTGGCCAATATCAAACCCTCGGTCTACTTTCAAACCAAGGAAGGGGAAACAGCCAGATTTATTTGCGTACCCAAAGCCAAACAAATCATCGAGCGCGTTTGAGAAATTCGCGTTCGAGAAATTTAGGAAAATCGGTTCTTGTGTCAAACCCTCAAGATACGTATGATTACCCTCATGCGCGATTCCAGGCTGAAGTGGGGCCTCATTTTTCTTTTTGTTTTGTGGTTATTTTACGGGCTAAGCGCCTACTACGTGGTGCAAAAACCATTCAGCGTGCCGCAGCTTGTCACCCTGTTAGAAGACCCTGCCACCTGGCTAACGCTGGATTTTGCCTGGTCATCGGTTTTTCGTTTGCTGCTGGATGTGGGCACGGCCGTTCTCATCAACCTCGCCGCCTGGGGAATTGGTACAACAATACTTCGTTTCACAAAGTTGAAGATGGACGGGTTGGAAACGGCCGTTTTCGGCACAGGCCTCGGCTTTGGCGCATTGGGATTGTGGGTCTTCTTCCTCGGCCTCGTCGGCGGTTTCACCCCCACCGCCTTCTGGGGTACGATGGCTATCGCTATGTGCCTCACCCTCCGGCAAATTTACAAACAAATAAAAAATCTGCGTAAATCTGCGAAATCTGCGGATAATAAGAAATCTCCGCGTCCCCAGAGGTTAAATCTCCCTGCACGCGGCATCACTTTTTACCTGCTCATTGTACTCGGTCTCGCTCTCATCATCGCCCTGCTGCCTCCCACCGACTGGGATGGCCTCTTCTACCATCTTAAAGGCCCCAAGCTTTACCTGGAAGCCGGGCGCATTATCGGCGGCATCGATATCCCCCACCTCAGCTTTCCCGCCCTCTTCGAGATGCTCTTCACTCTGGCAATGGGCCTGCGCGGTGACATTGCCGCAAAGTTACTGCACTTCAGCTTCATCCCCTGGCTCATGGCCCTCGTTTACCTGATTTCAACCAGAATTTTTACCACAGAGGCCACAGAGAAAAAAGAGACAACCTCTAAAAACTCTGTGCCCTCTGTGACTAACAATGGGTGGACGGCCGTACTTATCCTCATTTCCATGCCCATGGTTCTCAACCTAGGGGCGCAAGCCTACAACGATCTGCCGCTGGCGTTCTACCAGGTTGCCGCACTGGTAGCCTTGCTGCGCTGGCGGCAACAGGAACAAACCGGCTGGCTCATCCTCAACGGCGTTTTCGCTGGGTTAGCGATGGGTCTCAAATACACCAGCTTCGTCACCCCGCTGATCCTCGCTGGCGCGGTCATCTGGCACATCTGGAACCGTGAAAAGCAAGCCAATCCGCAATCGCCACCAACAAAACCTCCGCGCCTCCGCGCCTCCGCGTTAAAAAAAGCAATCAAACCACTCCTCATCCTAACTGCAACGACTACCCTTGTTGCCCTGCCCTGGTACCTCAAAAATTGGGCGTTTACGGGCAATCCGGTTTACCCCTTCGTCTTTGGCGGCCAATTTTGGGACGATTTCCGCGCCGCTGCCTATGCAGGCACGGGCACTGGCCTCGGCTTCGACCCCATTGCCCTGCTGCGCCTGCCCCACGATCTCATCCTGGGCCTCAACGATGCCAGCCAGGATGGGCAACCGGGGCCGCTGTTTTTGATTTTTTTGCCAGCCATCATTATTTATGCGTTTAGTAGATGGAAAAGGGATGGAGGTGTGGAACGGCCGTTCAACCTCCTACTCATTTTTGCCTTAGCCCAGTACATCTTCTGGGTCTGGGGGGTCATCTTCTCCGCTGGGCTGTGGCAAAGTCGCCTGCTGCTGCCCGCCTTCGTTGCCCTCAGTCCCATCATCGCCTGGATTTTCAACGATTTAGCCCGCTGGGATCATCCTCAATTTTCGCTGCGCCGCTTTGTGCGCCTGGTCATCATCATGGCACTGGCCTTCAATTTGGTCGGTCAACTGCTCAACTGGCTCCCCGGCGTGCCGCTCGCCTACGTCGCAGGAAGCGCCAGCCGAGATGAGATTCTCACCCACTGGCTCGGCAGCCACTACACCGCCATGCAGGGCGTCAACGCGCAAACCCCGCCCGACGCCGTTGTCCGCTTTTTGTATGAACCGCGCAGCTATTACTGCGACCGCGACTGCCGCCCTGACTCTATCTTAGACACCTTCGCCCATCTGGAATATTTACATAACGATGCAAATGGCATCGCCCAAGCCTGGCGCGAGGAAGGCATCAGCCACATTTTGCTCTTTGAAACCGGCTACGAATTCATCCGCGAGCAGCACATGGAGTGGATTTCGCCCCAAAACACCCACCTCATGGACGACCTCGCCGCCACCCACCTGCAACTCGTCGCCGATTGGGGCGATTACCAACTGTACGAACTTAAATAAGGACCTGACCTTTTGTAAGGGCGCATCGCGATGCGCCCCTACCGTGCCATGAATTTACCTAACCGCAGAAATTCACTTATCATCCTTTTCGTACTATTGCTTTTCACCTTCAGCGTGTGGGGCATGTACACCTTCTTCACCTCCAAGGTACCCGGTGCCAACGACTTTTTCCCCCGCTGGAAAGGAGCGCAGCTATTTTGGCAAGATGGCATCGATCCCTACTCCCAAACCGCCACCGAAGCGATTCAGCGCGTCCTGTACGGCGGCAAATTAGCCCGCCCCGACCAGGATCAGGTGCTGTTTGTCTACCCGTTCTATACTGTCTTTCTGCTACGGCCGTTGGTGAATTTGGATTACGCTTGGGTGCAGGCAATTTGGCTGGTGTTCGTGCAATTTTCGCTCATCGGCGGCGTGATTGCCACGCTGCGCCTGCTGGAATGGCGGCAGCCCCCCTGGCTGCTGGCGATCACGCTACTCTGGTCGGTAATCATGTACAACAGCACCCGCACCATCATCCTGGGCCAGTTTGCCGGGCCAATTTTCCTCTGGCTGGCGGGCACGCTGCTGGCACTTAAACATGAGCAAGACGTGCTGGCCGGGATGCTGCTCTCGCTCACCACCATCAAGCCGCAGATGAGCTACCTAATTATTCCCGCGCTGCTGCTGTGGGCATTGTGGCACCAGCGGTGGCACTTTGTGGCTGGTTTTGTGGGGGCGATGGCTTTGCTAGCCGGGCTATCCTTTTTGCTGCTGCCTAGCTGGCTCAGTAGCTTCATCGAGCAGGTGCTGTACTACCCGGATTACACTGTCACTCCCTCGCCACTGCGGGTGATTACCGGCACCTTTTTCCCGCAGCTTGGCCAGCCGGTGGAATATGTGCTGATCGGCCTGCTGCAGCTAGTGATGCTGTGGCAATGGTGGCAGCTACGCCATGAAGCAACCACCACGCCTAAATTCCTCTTCATCATCGGCCTAACGCTGATTGTGACTAACAGCATCATCGTCCGCACGGCGACGACGAATTACGTCATCATGTACATTCCGCTTTTTTTGCTGCTGCATACGGTGAGCCAACGCTGGCGAGGCGGCAATGTGTGGGTAGCTGGACTGCTGCTGGCGCCGCTGGTGGGCACCTGGGCACTCTTCCTCAGCACCATCCAGGGCGATTTTGAACATCCCGTCACCTACCTCCCTCTGCCGATTGGGTTGCTGCTAGGGCTGATTTGGTTAGCTTGGGGTGATAAATTGAGAATTTTGAATGGTGAATCGTGAAGTAGGAAACGGCCGTTACTAATCAAGAAAACGCATGAACAAGAAAACTAAGAAAACGATCGTTGAATCAATTTTGAGATACTTAGTTTTCAGTGGCATCCTGCTTATCGTCACAATGATTTGGTATCCTGACCGCTTACAAGACACAGTCATTGTGGCAATTTTTGCGCCAATTATGTTGCTTGTTTTTATAACGCCAATATTGTTGATTATTTTCGTTTGGATCAAAAAGGCTCAAAAAAATGATCCCCGACAATGACACAAGCATCATGCTATTGTATAGAAATAATTATGCAGTCTGTAACTTTTCACGAACCCATTGATGGATCAAGTCGCGGTCAGGTACGCCTTGGGAGGCAGCGAGTTTTTTTATGGCTTGGGCTTCTTTTGGCTGGAGATGAATGGTTACGGCCGTTTCCCGCTCAAAAACAGGCTCAGTCGCTTCCTCCAACTCATCTTCAAAATCAGTTAGATCATGGCTGTCCCAAAAGTGAGCTAAGGCATCAATCGAATCAATTTGAGGGAGTTTCTGTTTTTTCATTTTCTTTGCCATTTTTGAAACCGTCTTCTTTCCGAGTCGGTCATAGGTCGGGCGGTTACCGGATACCCATTTTTATCTGGGAACTGTATGATAACACAAAACAAGTACCGTCCCGCATCCGTTTGGCCCAAGACATAATAAACAGGATTTTCCCCTTCGGACTTCGCTCGTTGCACAAACGAGTAACCAAAACACACTTCTTCAACTTCTTCGGGCGTTACCTGATGTCTAGCAATGTGCTCAATTCTGTCTTCCGGCCAAATAAGTCTACCAATTCTCATGCCGTAATTGTAGCAACGCCTTATCCAAGAACCAACAAAGGGGTAGTTTTGTGAACGGCCGTTCCCCCTACCAAACACTCCTCATCCTACTCCTAGCCCTCGTGGTGCTTATTGCCGCCGTCATCCTCATCGCTCCGCAAATGCCCCGCCTGCGTGACTTTGACCAGACGTTTTACCCCGCGGCACGCTACATGCTGGCGGGCGAAAATCCATACACGGCCGAATACATCGAAACCGACCAGGGCGCACCGCCGGACTTCTTTAGCCCCGCCTGGCTGCTGCCCATCTTGCTGCCGTTTGGCTTGTTGCCGCAGGAGATTGCCCGCACGGTGTGGGTGCTATTTTTGGTTGGGGTGACATCGGTAGCGTTGTTGCAAATGCAGGCGTGGGGGTTTAGGGGATTACGGCCGTTGCTCCTCATCCTTCTCCCCTGGGCACTCATCACCCTGCTGTTTGGGCAAGTCACGCCGCTGGTTTTGCTGGGGGCGATATGGGCATTGAATTTGGTTTTTGAGGAAAAAGCGGAACACGGAGCTGCGCAGAGGGACGCCAGTAAGAGCGTTTCGCGAAACGCCCCTACGATAAAATTGGTGCTAGCGTTTTTGCTCATCGGCATTAAACCCCAGCTGGGGATTTTTATCGCCGCGCCGCTGCTGCTGGAGATGCTGTGGCGGCGCGACCGGCGGCTGATTGGCCTGAGCATTGTTGGTGGGCTGCTGCTGGGGCTGACGCTGCTCATCACCCCGCCCTGGCTCATCAGCAAGGCAGCGGCCGTTCAGGAGATTACCGCCCCGTTGTGGAAATCCACGCTGGAGCGGGAGCTAACGCTGTGGGGCTGGCCGCTCTGGTTTGCCCAGCCGGTGCGGGTCTTGGTGGTTTTGACGATGGCGTACTGGGCGTGGCTGCAAAAGGGAACGTCGCCGCTGTGGTGGGCTGGTTGGTTAACGGCCGTTCTTATCATCACCCCCTACACTCGCGCCTACGACGGCATTTTGCTGCTGCCCATTTTCGGCTTGATGATCATGCACCGTCGCCGGCAGTTGGCGCTGTTCATAGGCATCATGGCTCTTTATGTCCAGCTACCGATTGGCGAGCTGGGCAGCGTGGTGGCCTCGCTCACCGTTTGGCTGCTTTTTGTGCCTTGGCGTGGCTTGCTGCGCGGACGCTTCGAGACCCCCTACACAAATTTATTTGGAGCAGCAAATTAGCGCGAATTGCCGCGAAAATAATTTTTTTCGTGTAAATTCGCGAAAATTCGGTGCCAGCCAAAATCGTATGCCAGATCGTTAGCGAATGGGCTACAATAAACCGTGAGAGGACGTTCTTTGTTGAGCAAAAAGCAATTTGGAGAATCGGCATGATTTTAGTAACTGGCGCAGCAGGGAAGACAGGGTTGACAGTTTTAGCAACCCTCAAGCAACGAGGTGCCAAAACCCGCGCTTTTGTGAAAGATGACGATCAAATTTTAGCCGTGCGTAAAGCGGGCGCAGCTGAGGTGGTGGTCGGCGATTTACTGGATTCAGATGTGTGGCGTTTGGCAACAACGGCCGTTTCCACCATCTACCACATCGCTCCAAACATGCACCCGCAAGAAGTGCGCCTTGGCCAACTGATGATCGCTGCCGCCCGTGCCATCGGCAATTGCCGCGTGGTGTACCACTCCGTCCTTCACCCCCAAATTCGGGAAATGCCCCACCATTGGAGCAAGCTCAAAGTTGAGAATGTTCTGTTCGACTCTGGCCTCACCTACACCGTCTTACAACCAACAGCTTATATGCAAAACCTGCTAGCGTACCTGCCGGCCATCCAAAATGACGGCATCTTGCCTGTGCCATACCCTGCCGAAACCCGCCTCAGCTTAGTAGATTTGCAGGATGTGGCGACGGTGGCTGCCAAAATCCTGACTGAGCCGGGACATGAGTACGCTACGTATGAATTGGTTGGCACGATGCCTCTGAGCCAAACGGCCGTTGCCGACACCTTTAGCCAAATTTTGCAGCGTCCCGTCGAAGTCCGCCCCGTTCCCCTCAAAACGTGGAAAGCCCAGGCGCGTGCCAAAGAGATGAATGACTTTGCCATTAAAACGGCCGTTAGCATGTTCACCTACTACGCCCAAAGCGGCATGGCAGGCAATCCCCATCAGCTCCGCTACCTGCTCGGCCAAGACCCCACCAGCCTAGCTACCTTCATCAAACGAACCATTAGTGGTTAGTTTTAATGGTTGGTTGATAGTTCTGTCAGCCACTAATAACTAGCCACTAACCGCCATCAACTAATCCAAATGAAAATTGCCCCTTTTGCTACCGAACATTTCTTTGCCGAATACGAATTCACCACCCCCTACCAGCTTTGCAACTCAGATTGCGAAACCGTCACCATTGCTGAACTACTGGCAATGGCCGAGGTAGATTTGGCCGAACTGGGTCAGGTCTCCCTCGGCTACACCGAATCGCAAGGCAACCCACAGCTGCGCCGAGCCCTGGCCACCAGCTACGCCACCGCCAGCCCAGATGACATCGTGGTTTTAGGCACGCCCGTCGAGGGCATCTACTTGGCCGCCCGCGCCCTGCTGGAACCCGATGATGAAGTCATTGTACTTTCCCCCGCCTACGATGCCCTCATCAATATGTTTGAGCATGTCGTCGGCACTAGCAACGTTAAGAAGTGGCAGTTTCAATCCACTGCCACTGGTTGGAAACTCGATTTTGATGCGCTGGCGCAAAAAATCACATCGAAAACCAAACTGCTGGTCGTCAACTTTCCACACAACCCCACCGGCTACCTGCCCACGCCAGACCAGCTTACCCAACTGGTACAAATCGTTGAGCAGCACAACCTGTGGCTCTTTTACGATGAGATGTATCATGGCCTGATCCATTCCGGCACGCCGCCCATCCCCTCGGCAGCAGACGTTTGCCAGCGGGCTGTGGTGCTTTCTGGACTCTCTAAAACGTATGGGCTGCCTGGGTTACGCACTGGCTGGCTGGTCATTCAAGATGAGGCACCGCGCCAAAATGTGATGAACTGGAAGTTTTACACCAGCATTTGCCCGCCCGCCCCATCGGAGTTTTTGGCGTTGGCGGCGTGGCAGGTGCGGGAGCAGCTGCGGCAGAAGAACATTGCCCAAATTGAGCAAAATTTGGCTTTGGCGGAACAATTTTTTGAACGATGGCCGGATTTGTTTGGGTGGAAACGGCCGCACGCCGGATCAGTCGCCCTGGTAAAAATGAACGTCCCCTCAGTCACCCAGTTTGCTACCCGCATGGCCGCCGAGGCAGGCGTCCTCATTCACCCCGCCACCACCCTCGGCAGCGATGATCACCATATGCGGATGGGCTTTGGCCGTGCGGCCTTTGCTACAGCCTTAACCCAATTTGAAAACTATCTGCAACAAAACCGTATTCCTTTAACTTAGTCAGCAGCCAACAATAATCTCCCCGATTCGTAGACCGCTTGGGACGACAGTACTGTTAAGAATGCGGGAATTTGCCCCCACGCCGCTTAATTCCACCTAACGAAACTGTTATACTGGCAAACATTCACACCATCAGGAGGCCATTCATGCCTGCTTCTGAGCCTTCCCGTCCCTGGCAGATGCAGAAGCACCAAGAAATCTTGTCTGAGAGCAATCCGACAGCATTCGCCCAGCTGTCTGAGCTTGCCTTGCCGCATCTAATTGCCTTCTTGCGTCGAGAGTTCCGCCAGGTTGAGCCCCATCTGCATGAAACGGCCGCAATTGACAGCCTGCTCTCCTATCATCAATCTCCTAACAAGTTTGACCCCGATAAACTGAGCTTATTTGCCTATCTACGCATGTCTACCCGACACGATTTGCTAAATGCTATTGACAAACAAAATCGGCAGAAACGTCCCCTGGTCAGTATTGATGAGCCAAATATCCAATCTCAGTTAGTTGACGACGCAAATTCCTTAGAGGACGGATTCTCTTTAGCTGGCTGGTTAAGCAACGAAAATGAACCCCCTGCACAAGCAATCCTGAACAACTTTGAAGCCACACTATCTACTACCGATCGGCAGCTCTTTTTGCTAATGCTCAACGGTGTGCGAGAAACTGAACCTTACGCCGACATCCTGGGAATTTCCGCAACTTCCATCACAGAACAGCGGCGTGCAGTCAAGCGTGCCAAAGATCGCCTCACCAAACGCCTTCAACGCTTTGTGAACCGCCACAAAGTATAAATTTGTCCCATCCTGAAACTCCACCTCATCTTTTTGTCGAACTTTGCCTGTGGCTTCGGTACTAAGCTATAGAAAGACAAAATGCATACAGTTCTCAATGACTGGAAAGGTACCTTATGGAAAACCAACCTTTGATCCAATTGGCCAAACGTTCAGCTACAAATCCTACTTTCATGGCGAGCCTGATTAAACAGCAAGCTAATCGAGAGCAGGTACGCTGGGAGCAAATGGCCGAATTGTTAGATATTTCTGATGAGCAGTTGGCCAAGTTGGCCTTGTGCAAACTGCCGCGCGATGATTACTTCAGGCAAGACCTGCGTCATATTTCTGGGTATTCGGGCGTGAATCGGGTTGTGCTGATGCATTTTATGGATTGCATACAAAAAGAGGCACGCATGTCTCGGCGCAGCAAGCCATCTGCTACACCGAGCCAAACGAGTAGACCGACACGGAGGGCAAATTTTTTCATGAGTACAAAACAGGGCCTGGCCTTTAGCTTAGCAGCATTACTTATTTTGATTTTAGGTGCTTTTGTGCTGGCACAGCCTGGCAGAACAGAAGCAACATTGGTTGTCTCGGCGGGTGAGGCAGTTGTAAACCAGGCAGGGGGTGCACTCTTTGCCAGTATGACAGAAGGCAGTGTTGCCTCTGGTGAAGTTATGACAGTCAGTGAGGGAGACACCATTCGGCTGACAGAAAATGGCTCAGCCCAATTGCGACTACAAGACGGCAGCACGGTTGATCTGTCTGGCGGCAGTACGGCAACCGTGGCTGAACTTGTGACAGATGGCGACAGCTTTCGCTTTCAGTTAAACCTGATCTCAGGCAAGGCGTTGAGCCGCGTGGTGCGCTTGCTGCGTGCCAATGACGCGTTTGAAATCAGAACTCCTTCCTCTACCGCTTCTGTGCGCGGCACAATATTTACTGTAGAGGTTCAATCTGAAGACAGTTCGCACATTTCGGTTGAAGAGGGTTTGGTGCAGGTGGCATTGCAGGATGGAGCATCTGTGGACGTGCCAGCAGGGTTTCAGGTAACGGCCGTTACTGGTGAAGCTCTACAAACACGTCCAAACAGCGAGCCAGCAACGCCAACACCTGCCGATGATAATTCAGAACCAGAAGACGACAGCACCCCGCCGGAGCAAGATGATTCACCTGAATCCCAGGCAGACAAGGTCGTTATTTGTCACTATCCCAGTGGAGACATAACGAAGGGGAATACCTTAGAGATTAGTGCCGATGATTTGGATGACCATCTGGCACACGGCGATACGGAAGGTGCCTGCCCCGACGCGCCTGACGGCGAAGAGGATGATCCCGATGATTCATCCGATTCCCAGACGGACAAGGTCGTTATTTGTCACTACCCCGGTGGAGACACAACGAAGGGGAATACCTTAGAAATTAGTGCTGATGCTTTAGATGCCCATCTGGCACACGGCGATACAGAAGAAGCCTGCTCCGACGCGCCTGACGGCGAAGAGGATGATCCCGATGATTCATCCGAATCCCAGACAGACAAGGTAATTATTTGTCATTATCCTGGTGGGGACACAACGAAAGGCAATACCTTAGAGATTAGTGCCGACGATTTAGATGACCATCTAGCCCATGGCGATTTAGAAGAGGCTTGCCCCGACTTGCCTGCTGGCGAAAGTGAAAGTGCCGAGGATTCCCCTGGCAACAGCGGCAATGCACCTGGTCAAAACGACGATGGTAGCCCTGGCAACAGCGGTAACAATAATGGTAACGGGGGAAATAACGGTAATAGTGGCAATGGGGGCAGTAAACCGTAATCACTTGTCTTAAAAGTTGCCTATCTCAAACGGCCGTAAAGAACGCAATTCATTCTTGTCTTTCATCACTGTATTTTAAGCGTTCTTTACGGCCTCTCTTCATCCTCAGATTGCTTGGAGCGCAAGGCAAACAACGGCACGGCCACAGCGCGACCTTTGATGTGCAAAGGTGTCAAAGACAAAATATCAATGCCATGAACGGCCGTTGCCATCTGGCTCTCCTCACCCAACACAACTTGCCATGCTTGAGCAACTTTCAGCATCTCATCGGCTAAATCCACAACTTCACCCAACGTCACAAATGAACCTCGCCCATTTGCGCCTGCATATCCCACAATTGCTTGGCCACTGTTAACCACAAAGCCAAAGGAAACTTCACGATGCAAATGATCCTCTGGCAGTGAATCTTGATAGTGGCGAATTTCATCCCGCAGCGATTGTGCCGCCTGCACTGCCCGCCGCACATGATCCTCCTGCGAAAGCGGCACATTAAATGCCGCCAGAGTTTCGCCATGTTCGGCATGGATCACGGTTCCTTCAAAACCCAAAATTGTTTCAGTTACTTTCTGGTGGAAAAAATTCAGCATGGCTAACACATCCATCGGATCGTGTTGAGATGCAAAGTTGGTTGGGCGTTGCATGCCAACCAGCAGAACCGTTATCAGTTGTTCCTGACCAGCCAGATTTAGCTCTCCCTGGCGTATTGCCTCAAGCGTTGCTTGAGCCACTGCGGGTGAGATGTTAGCGGCAAACATTCCCATGATTTCCCGCCGATGCTGCACTTCAACAGAGTAGCGATAAGCAGTGACCAGAAAATAGCTCAACCCAATGGTGACAAAAGGGTAGTAAAGATCAAGCATGATGCCTGTCGCATCAAAAAGCCAACCAGCCAGTAAGAAGTAAATTCCGGCAATGCCCAACGTAAAAACCAAGCCGCTAATCGGGCGCACGCTCACCCACCCTACCAACAGGCCAAGGAGCAGCAAAATGAATATGCGAACGGCCGTTACAGGCTCGCGAATAAATTTTTCAGACCAAATAGATTCGATGACATTGGCCAATATTTCTACACCATACATGGGACGGCCGTCGCTAACAGGCGTCAAGTAGCGATCTGGTTCGGCCGTAGCGGTGATGCCCACCAGAATAATCTTGTCTCGCAGGAGCTCCTCCGGCACAACGCTAGCCAATACATCCTGATAGCGCACCATGTTGAAGGTGGTTTGGGTGGGCTGGGCTGGTGGACCAGCGTAATAAACCCGCATCTCACCATCTGCGTCTACCGGCACCTGGCGACCCAAAATAGAAAACCGGCCGTTTGCCACTGCATGTTCATCCACACTTGCCCCTAAATAGTTAGCCAATGCCGCAATAGCTAAATTATTGTAAGACTCTCCATTCACCGAAATCGTTGTAGGCACGCGGCGAATATACCCATCCCTATCATGCAATATGCCTGTGTGCCCCAGCCCAGCCGAAGCCGTTACCAATGTGGTCTGAGGCAACACAATGCCCTCGTATCGCAGCTGATCTTCTAAATCGTGGAAGGCATCTCCCTGCACCAGCACCGGCTGTACCACATTGCCTGCTGCAGTCATCGCTTCCGCCAAGACTGTATCCTGAGCTGTTTCAGCTTCAAACACAAAGTCAAACACAATTGTTCCGGCACCGGCTGCGGCTAGCTGCTCGATAAGTTCAGTATGGAGTGAACGGGGCCATTGATCCCAACGGCCGTACTGAGCCAAACTGGCATCATCAACTTCCACAATTGTCACAATGTCACTTACAGGGTATGGTGCGAGCAACACATCCTGCATTTGCGTGGCCTGAACGGATAAGATGCCAAGCAGTAGCAGAAGCGTGACCAAAGCCCCGGCCACAACGCCAATCAGGCTGCGTGCCAACGAGATGCTTTCCCCATCTTCAAGCAGCTGCTTTTTAAGACGTTGCCATTGCAAGCGACGACGCACCACGCCGGGAAGAGAAGCAGGCAAGCTACCCACCTCTTGCTGAATCTGCTGCAAAATCTCCAAAGCCGGTTGGGACCCGTCTTCGATCACCTTATTTGCCAGCATCAGGACGGCCGTTTCGCTCTGCAACCGCCCGATCAAAGTAACAGCCTGTCTACTCTGGCTCGTAGATTCCAAAGCAAGCTGTGCCAACCGACTATCGCCCACTTCAGAAAAGCCTGTCGGCAGCCAATCGTCAGCAGCAGGCAACAGATGCAGCAGCGCATTCAGCGCATCCCGGCGTACACGCCATTCGGACGTTGACGTGCCCAAATCCAACAACTTTTCCAGGGAGGCACGTGCAGTAAACGTGGCTGGTAAAGACCCGGCTGGCTCTCGCAACAACAGTGCCAGCACACGCCTCACAACCGACTCGCTTTCAGAAGCCAAGGCAGTTAAGCTAATTTGCCAGCGCAAGTCTGGATTCGGGGAATGTTGCCACCAATAAGAAAGTTCATATTCATGAGCCAGAGCCCCACGCAGCAAGAATTGGTAGCTATCGTCGTCAAGCTGGTCATGGAAACGGCCGTAATGAGAAGAGAAAAACGCCAAATGCGTCAAACGAGCCGGAAATGGTTCATCCACTTGCCAACTTTCCTGGTAGCGTTGCAGTAAATATGCAACATCCTGCGCCACAAACTTCTCTTCCATTAGCCGAATCGGCTGCAAAGTAGGGCCTAGTTCGGCCTGAATGGTTTCTGGTAAAGCCTGGTAGAGAATACTGTAGGCAGCTTCGGCTGTGGCTGGCCTATCTTGCCATTGGAATGCAGTGAATTGCCTAAGAACAGCAGTTAACGCCTCCGGACACTCACCCCCCACCTGAGCCGGGTCTGGTAAAACAGCACCTTCATTTTTCTGCATCGTTGCCAAGCTATACTGCCTTCCCCACGGGAGCTCCCCAGAAAGCATTTGATAAAGCACAACCCCCAAACTAAAAATATCCGATTGCTGCGTAATGCTATGGTATGCCTGCTGTTCATACGGTGCATATGGCCCCGTACCCCGCCCAGTGTGCAGCACCATTGTGCTTTGGCTTAGCTGCTTGGCCAAACCGAAGTCGGCCAAATAAATCCGCTGTTGGCTATCCAGCAAAATATTGCTTGGCTTAATATCCCGATGCACAATGCCACGCATATGTAAATAGTTTAGGGCAGACAAAATCTGTTTTGCAGTTCGGGCAACCTGCAACAGCGAAATCGCCCCGCCTCTTAACCAAGTATCTACTGTCCCTAACCCTTTGTAAGCCATTACAAAGTATACAAACGACTCCGCCATGCCAAACTCATACATCGGTAAAACGTGAGGATGCTCTAAACTGGCAACCAAATGCACTTCCCGTTCAAAATTGGCTGACAGCATGGAAGCGACGCCCGGATCGTTTTTGTCTAAGGCAATGATCTTAATGGCCACCAACCGCTTGCGTACATTGTCAATGCCAGACCAGACAACGGCCTCGCCCCCCTTGCCGATCTGCTCGAGCAACGTGTAAATACCTAGTTGATAACCCCGTTTTAACTCTAGCTCTTCTTCTTGTTCTGCAAGCAGGAGGGGAATTGGTTGGATTTTGTCTTTCATTGTTTCATGTGATGGATGTTTGTGCAGTGCCATTATTCATGAATCGTATCATACCGAATAATAGAGTTCTGTCTCTAGCTTTTATGGAGTTGAGAGTTCGCTCAGGGGCAATTTTTACTACATTTTCATGTGCAGCGTCTAGGCGGACCGTTTTTTGGTAAGCAGATCTGCTTTCTCTTCTTCCGACAAAAAGGCAATTGTGAGTGCGTTTTGCTGTGCCTGGGCGACCTGATCTTCGTAAAGACCCGCCCGCTCCACAGCTATTTCATACTCATACGGTAAGTCTATGTTACTAATGCCCGGATCATCTGTGTTGATTGTTGCCAGGATGCCGTGCCTAAGCATCTGTTTGAGCGGGTGGTTAGCATAGTCTGGCACAGTGCTGGTTTGTACGTTGCTCGTCAGGTTCATCTCTACGCCAATGCCATTTTCCGCCAAATAATCCATCAAATCTGGATCATCCACAGCACGAACGGCGTGGCCGATGCGCGTGGCGCGTAGCTCCCGAATGGCCTGCCAAATGGCGGGGCTACCGCCCGCTTCGCCGGCATGAACCGTCACACCCCAGCCCACGTTCCACGCTTGCTTAAAATGGTCTACAAACCATTCGCCAGGGAAATTGACTTCATCCCCTGCTAAATCCAATGCTACAAAATCATCCCTGTGCGCCAGCAAGGCGTCCAGCTCTTTTTGGCCAGTTTTGGGACCAAAACCGCGTGTGATGATGCCAATCAGGTTGGTTTTGACGCCAAAATCACGCTCTCCAGCCGCGACACCATCAACCACCGCCTCCACAATGCCTTGCGGATGTAATCCATGTGGCTCTGCCATAAACATCGGGCTAAAACGGAGTTCGATGTAGTCAATACCCTCATTCAGGGCATCCTGCACATTTTCGTAAGCAATGCGATGGCAAACGTCATAATTGACTAAAATACCGATCATCCACTCAAATTTTTCAAAGAAGGCGAGCAAACCTGGCACGGGGGTTGTCACTTGGACATACGGCCGTAACCCCTCCAAATCCTTCGCGGGCAGTGGCAAGTTGTACCTCCCACCCACCTCCAGAATTGTCTCCAGCCGCACACTGCCATCTAGGTGGCGATGTAAATCAATAAGGGGCAAATCCGGCCGAATAATGCTCATTTACGTTCTCAAAATGGTTGTCACTTTGTAGATTGCTGGTATGTTAACCGCCAACTGTAAAACCAACAACTATCCACCACCCAAGCACCCGGGAGAAGATGATAATGACCCCACGCGAGCGCGTTTTAGCCGCCATGAACCATGAAGAACCTGACCGAGTGCCCATCATTTTGGGCGTCAGCAATGCCACCGGCATTAAGATGAAAACATACCAAAAGCTCAAAAAGCTGCTGGGGGTAGAGGGTGAAGATCGCTATTTGTACGATTGGCCGGAGTTGGGAACGGCCGCTCCCAACGAAACCATCCTACAACGCCTGGGAACCGACGTGCGCCCCGTGCTGGATCGCCATCCGGCGGCCAACATGCAGGCCAACGCCAGCCGCGAACCCGGCACGCCGTTCATAGATTCGTGGGGCATTGGCCAGGTAGAGCTTGCCCCCGGCGACTGGTTCCCCCACATCAACCCGCTGGTTGATGCCCAAACCATCGAAGATTTAGAGCAGTTCGATTGGCCCGACATGAATGACCCCAGCCGCGTGGCGCATGTAAAAGCAGAAGCGGCCGCACTTGCCGCCGCCAACCAGTACGCCATCATGGCCACGCCGTGGCTGCTCTTCCCGCTGGAACGCGCCTTCCAAATGCAGCGGATGGACAATTTCATGATGAGCTTGGTGGAGAAGCCCGATTTTGCCAAAGCGTTGCTGGCAAAAATCACTGAGTTATGCAAACAGTTGATGGGGCATTTTTTGCGAGAGTTGGGAGACAATGTAGACATCATCAAAATTGGGGATGATTTAGGCACGCAAACCAGCCTGCTCATCTCGCCCAAGATGTACCGTGAATTTTTGAAGCCGTTCCACGCCGACTACATCGCCTTCATCAAAGAACGTACCAAAGCGAAGGTGCTGTTCCACACTGATGGCGATGTGTTTCCGCTGGTGGATGATTTTGTAGAAATTGGGGTGGATATTTTGAACCCAATTCAAACGTCTGCCGGGCGCATGTCTGAGCTGGATGAATTGAAGCGACGTTTTGGGCAAAAAATCGTCTTTTGCGGGGGCATAGACACGCACCGGGTGCTGCCCTACGGCTCGCCAGATGACGTTCGCAAAGAAGTGAAGCGGGTCATTGAGGCACTGGGACCGGGGGGCGGCTATCTGCTGGCTTCGGTCCACACCATTATGAACGACGTGCCCCCAGAAAATGTGCTGGCCATGGTGGATGCGGTAGAAGAGTACGGCCGTTATTAATTTGCCACAGAGAGCACAGAGGAATAAGAGGTTTCTCTCTGCGTTCTCCGCGCTCTCTGCGGTGAAAAAATTAGCGGGGCATTTTGGGTGGGAGGAGTTCGCCGATTTTCCGGTAATGGTCGTAGAGGTTGGCATGGAAAACGGCCGTTTTCGCCAAGCCCTCCGGCCAAAAACACGCAATCCAGTTCGTTTTCCACAACAACCGACCAAACATCAGCAGTTCCATTTCGCCATCCGGCCAAGGCAACAACGTTTCATAACCCGTGCGGAACGCAGCCAAAAGCGTAGCATACGCCTCCGAATCCCCCACATCCTCGTACAAATCCAGCAGTGCCATCGCCATGTCGTGCAGGCGGTACCCCCAAATGGTGTCCTCAAAGTCAAACGGATATAGCTTCCCTTTGTGGATTTTGATGTTGTCGTGCCACAAATCACAATGGATGACGCGCAAATCGGCGGGGTCAAGATCAGCGTAAGTTTGGGCCACCACCTCGCTCATCTGGCGCAGCAATGACTCCGTTTGGGCATCGTAATTCGCCAAACTCCCCTCGGCAAAAAGCACGTTTGGCTCACCCCGTGAAAGAAAGTTGTCAAATTTTTTGGTCGTGAACTCGTCGGGTGGCTGCCAACTGGCTCCGTGCTGGTGCAGCTTGGCAAACAATTCCCCCATTTTGGTTATATTTTGAACGGCTAGCCGCTTGCCTAACAGAACACCAGGCTGCCAACTCATTAATACGGCATGGCGGTCTATGGGTACTCCCGCTGCTTGTGGAAAAACAACTGCATCCCCTACTGGCGTGCGCATCATTTTTGGTACAGGGATGTCTGTGTCCTGCGCCAGCGCATCGAGCCACATCGCTTCGGAAACGGCCGTTTCCGCCCCACGCCACGCAGGATTAGCCACACGCAAAGCAAACTGACGGTCATCATCAGACCACACTCGGTAAATGAGGTTGGTGTCTGTGCTGATTAGTTTTAGGCGAACGGCCGTTACGCCAAACTGTCGGAGCGCATCCTCTGCCAAGCCCCGCAGCCGCCTCAGCTTTCCCCTTGTTGTAAGCTGATGATAAGGATTCAACATGTCTACCGATTATTGTTCACTGTACGCGAAGCGGCCGCATTGTGACATTACCGAATCTACGGAATCCACTTGATATTTTTGAAGTTGGGCTTGCGCTTCTCCAGAAAAGCGTTGCGCCCTTCTTTGGCTTCGTCCGTCATGTAAGCCAGGCGAGTGGCTTCTCCGGCAAACACCTGCTGCCCCACCATGCCATCATCCGTCAGGTTCATGGCGAACTTAAGCATTTTGATGGACGTTGGCGATTTGGCCAGGATTTCCTGTGCCCATTGGTATGCCGTGTCCTCCAGCTCGTCGTGCGGGATGACAGCGTTGACCATGCCCATCTCATACGCTTCCTGCGCCGAGTAGTTGCGCCCCAGGAAGAAGATTTCACGCGCTCGCTTTTGCCCCACCATCTTGGCTAAATAGGCTGAGCCATAGCCGCCATCGAAGCTAGTTACGTCGGCGTCTGTTTGTTTGAAAATGGCATGTTCCTTGCTAGCCAGCGTGAGGTCGCAAACCACATGCAGGCTGTGACCACCACCAACGGCCCAACCAGGCACGACGGCAATAACCACTTTGGGCATAAAGCGCATGAGCCGCTGCACCTCCAAAATGTTGAGCCGAGGCATTCCCTCATCATCAACATACCCCTGATGACCACGGGCGTTTTGGTCGCCACCACTGCAAAAGGCGTAAACACCATCTTTGGTGGATGGCCCTTCGCCACTCAACAACACCACGCCAATGGAGGTATCCTCACGGGCATCTAGGAACGCTTCATACAGTTCGGCTACCGTTTTGGGGCGGAAGGCGTTGCGGACATTAGGCCGGTTGAAGGCAATCCGGGCCACGCCGTCCGATTTTTTGTAGGTAATATCTTCGTACTCTTTCACTGTTTTCCAGTTGGGTTTAGTTGTCATATTTCCACCTAAGAATTTTGTTGGTTACCGAAGACTGGCAGTCCTCTTTCAAACGAAAACTTATTCTCAAGAAAAAGGACTGCCAGTCCTGGCCGAAGTTTACATAAATGCCTGAATGCCCGTTTGGGCGCGGCCTAGGATGAGGGCATGGATGTCGTGGGTGCCTTCATAAGTATTGACGGCTTCCAGGTTCATCATGTGGCGAATAACGTGGAACTCATCGGAGATGCCGTTGCCGCCATGCATATCGCGAGCAAGGCGGGCAATCTCCAACGCCTTGCCACAGGAGTTACGCTTCACAATTGAGATCATTTCGGGTGTTGCTTTACTTTCATCCAGCAGCCGCCCCACCCGCAAGGCTCCCTGCAAACCGAGGCTGATTTCGGTCATCATGTTGGCTAGTTTAAGCTGGATGAGTTGGTTGGCAGCTAACGGCCGTCCGAACTGCGTCCTGTCCAGCGTATATTGTCGAGCGGCGTGCCAGCAATATTCGGCTGCTCCCAATGCCCCCCAAGAAATCCCGTAGCGGGCTTTGTTCAAGCAGCCAAATGGTCCTTTGAGTCCCTGTACATTGGGCAGCAAATTTTCGTCGGGCACAAAAACCTCATCCATCACAATTTCACCCGTGATGCTGGCACGCAGGCTGAACTTGCCTTCTGTTTTGGGCGTGGAAAGTCCCTCCATACCCCGCTCCAGCACAAAGCCACGTATCTTGCCGTCTTCGGTTTCATCGTGGCCGTAGGCTTTGGCCCAGACAACAAAAACGTCGGCAATAGGTGAATTGGTGATCCACATTTTGCTTCCGTGCAGAATCCAGCCATCGGCCGTTTTGGTGGCGCGGGTTTCCATGCTGCCAGGGTCGCTGCCGTGGTTTGGCTCCGTGAGGCCAAAGCAGCCAACGAGTTCACCATTGGCCAGCCTGGGCAAATATTTTTGCCGCTGTGCTTCTGTGCCGTAGGTGAAGATCGGATACATCACTAGGGAGCTTTGAACGCTCATGGCGCTCCGGTAGCCGCTGTCTACGCGCTCAACCTCGCGGGCGATGAGACCATAGGAGACATGGTTGAGGCCAGCAGCCCCGTACTCTTCTGGGATAGTGACGCCAAGCAAACCCAGCTCGCCCATCTCATTAAAGATGGCGCGGTCGAACGTTTCATGCCGATTAGCTTCTAAAATGCGGGGCATCAGTTTCCCTTGGCAATAATCATGAGCAGAATCCCGAATCATGCGTTCTTCAGAACTAAGTTGATCGTTTAGCAAGAAGGGATCGGCCCATTTGAAGGTTGGTTTGGTCATGTTTGCCTCTTTTTTTTGCCACAGAGGACACAAAGATTTTAGGGGTTTCTGTGGCGGTATGGTGTGGGTTTATTTGGGACGGCCGTACAGCCACCAAAACTCGGGCTTGGGGTAAGCGGGTTGCCATTCATCTGGCCAGACAAACTCACCGTTGGCAAAACGCGCGCGTAGCCCTTTGTCTTGGCGCAACACAGATTGCAGCAGCTTCTCATCTAGCTGATACGGCCGTTGCTGGAGCTGGCTTACCAGAGCGGCAATGATGGCGCGGACTTCTACTTGGGCAGCATAGGCACCTGCTTGCTCGCCACGCTTCTCGCGCAGGTCGCGCAAATATTCATCCCATTGGCGAATACGGGCGGCGAGTTCGGTGTGGGCTCGCTGCTCGGTGCGGACGGTCCAGGGGGAAACGGCCGTTTCAAACGTTTTTGTCGCCGCTGAAAGCTGAGTCTGTTGTTCACTCGTAAGCAGCGTATGCAATGATTTAAGCCGATGCTGCCGCAGCCAGTAGCCACCGAGCGTTAGCTTGGGCATGTTGCTACGCCCCATCGGCCAAAAAAGCGTCTCGCTTTTCAAATAATCCGCCATTTGGCTGGCCATCTCCTGCAAAATGGCTAAATCATGTGTTAGTTTCTCGTCGTTTTCTGCCACACCATTCTCCTTAAATAGTGGCTGGTGGCTAGTGGCCGATTATTGAACTAGCCACTAACCACCAACCACCAGCCACAACTAATTTGCTCCGGTATAATAGGCTACACAGATTAATCAGGCAATATAGGCTGACTGACTATCCCAGGCAATACAAAAGGAAAACCGTATGGCAGCAATTCGACGCGCCGCAATCTTAAAATTGGCTTCCGCCGCTTATGAAATGAAGCTGGATGTGATGAATGGCACCGTAACCCAAGCGGCAGACGGCCGTTGGCAAATTGGTAACCACGATCTCACTGCTTTTTTAGAAAAACATCAAGGGGAAGAGTTGGTCTTGGTGCTGGGTTCACTAGAGGATGATCGCCCGGTAGAAACGCGAACCTGCCGCACCTGCGGCCGTGATTACACCGATTTGGAATGTCCCCACTGCCGTGCCAACCGCATTCGGCTGCGTGGCCACGCCTAACAAAGAAAAGGATGATTGATGAAAAGAACGATAATATTACTGATTGCCCTTCTGTTTTTTCCAGCAATGATAGTGCAAGCACAAACGACCGTAACCCTGCAATCATTGGATGTTGAGCTTTGGCCCGATTACGATCGAGAGGCTGTACTCGTGTTGCTAACGGGCACGCTGCCCGCCAACCAACCGCTGCCCGTCACGCTTACCGTGCCTTTGCCAGCAGGTGCAGACTTTAACGTCGTCGCCCGCATCACCGATAATAATGTGATGTCTGACCAAGGTTTGTCACCGGTGGTAGAAAACGATTCGATCACCTTTACGCTGGAAGAAAGCCGCTTCCGTGTAGAATATTACCAACCCTATTCAGCTTCTAATACGCAGCGCAGCTTTACCTTTTTCTGGCAATCAGATATTGCTGTCGAGCAAATGAACGTCACGCTCCAACAACCGTTTACAGCCACAGAAGTCAACACGGTGCCACCTGCCACCAACGTTGCTGAGGGGCAAGATGGTTTAACCTACCATGTGCTGCCCAGCCAGACCGTTGCCGCAGGCGACAGCTACAGCGTAGAAGTTGGCTATACGATGAGCGTGCCGACGCTGACGGTGGACTTTTTGGCAGATGCCGCACCAGCAGAGGAAGAATTGCCATTTTTAGATGCTGAGCCGGTGCAAGATGAAGGTGCCACGTTTGATTGGCCGCTACTCTTAGTTGGTTTGGGAGCTGTTATTTTGGTAGCAACGGCCGTTTATTTCTTCATCAACAATCGCCAATCCAGCAGCCGTCGCCCAGCCAAACCAAAGCCCCAGCGTACACAGCAAAAACCAGCGGCTCGCAAAATGACCGGCTCGGCAAAATATTGTCATCAATGCGGCCAATCATTAACCTCAGGGGATAAATTTTGCCGCAATTGCGGAACGGCCGTCAAAGCAAAATAAACCCCAATCAAACCACCCCAAAAGAAAAAGGACCCAGTTTTTTTGCACTGGGTCCTTTTGGAATCTCGTTTAAGTCGTTATCGCTTATTTATTCGCCAAGCAGATAAGCGAGCAAGTCTATCATATCCTGAGGAGTATTTCCGGCAATCGCAAAAGCATAATCCGCCCGCATCGCACTGGGGTTTGTACATGGCCCTTGGGCGCACTCTGGAGCGATAAAATTATTCACATGCAAGATGGATTCATAAACGTATTGAGCGGCCGTTTGCCCCTCAACCCGAGTGGCACCAACCTCAGCAATCTCACCCAACCAAGGCCCAATCTGGTTTGAACCAGGTTCATCTATATTGCCATGGCAACTATTGCAAGCATAGCTAGCATACAAAGCCGCCCCGTTCTCTGCATCACCAGGTGCTGCTGCAAACTCATCCGTCTCCAAAACCAAAAAGTCGTCTACAGATTCAGGCCAATCAAATGTAATAGGCTCCTGAGCGCAGAATTCCTCATTGGCAAAATTCAATACGTAAGCAGCCACATCCTGCACCTGATCATCTCGAAAAGGCCCGCCATATCGTTCAGACCAGGCAACCATCACTGTCCCAGAGCGACCAGACGCCACCGTACGTTCAATGAACTGTTCCTTCGTACCCTCAAAGCGCGTCTGTGCCAACCGCTCAGGGGTATCGCCACATACCAGGAAGTAGTTATTCAGTGGCAAACCCTGGCACGTAACGGAATTGCCAGCCGAATCGTAACATTCTTCCGCTTTGCCTTCTACACCATGGCAAGAAGCACAGTTATTAATGTAAATCTTCGCGCCAACCTCGATTGTCCGACCCTCGCGAGCCTCAGTAAAATGCTCCAATCGTTCAGGCTCACGCAGGGCAGCATATCCCAAAATAATCATTGTCAGCATAAATGCAATTGTGCCAATCACAACTTTAACTTGCATAACGATATCCTTAAATTTGTTGCTGCAATGTAATCAACAGCACAGCCGCTTCCCACACCAAAATGGTTTCGCCTGCTTTATTGGTTACAAAGCAGGCAAAACCAAATCACTCTAACAATCTTTATTTAAGAAACGACACTCTTCTTCATAGAAAGAACCTTCATGACGAAAATCGTAAATAGTATCGCCTGACTGCACCAAGAATTCGCCTGGATTATTTGGATCAGGCACTTCAAACGTCAGCGTTAAGCGAACCATGTTGGCCTGTTCCTGTGTAATTCGCAAGAAGGCATACGGGTCTGGCATGGCGTTGTCGCCAAAATCGTTACCGTAACGCCCGCCCTCTAACACTCTGCAATCATCCCAAACACCGTCTCTTGGCATATTGGGATTTCCATTTAACACACAGCTATGGTTCTGCATTGCAGCCTCAAACTCTTCCAAGGCGCGTGTCAAATAAGGATTATCCGGGATTTCTTCTCCTGGCAAATAAACGCCTGTTTGCAGATATTCATAAGGAACACCCTTCAATACATTGGGACCTTCTTCTGGCATCACCTCTTGGGCAACTTCCAGCTCTGGTGAAGACGCTACCCGGAATTCAGGTGAACCCATCCAGTTAGAAACTAACATAGCCGCGAAAAACAAAGAAGCGACTGTCAAACCAACCCGTCGGTCAGCATAGCGACGGCTCTTGCCAACTTCCACGTAAGGCATCAGCATAAACATGACAATCAATACAGGGATAAATCCAATAACAATTGTTTTGTCTGCTAGCTTTAACCACCCCTGTGACCATGACAAATACCAGGGCGCAACAACGTGCAATGGCGTCACAACTGGATCAGCGTGATGCTCCAGCGGTGCATCCCAGAACCATAAGGAACCTGCGACAAGGAATAATGTCGCCAGCGCGGTCCACATCAGTTCACTGGTTAGAATATCCGGCGTAAAATAAGTGCGTTCGTTTTTCGGTACGCGCTTGGCGGTATCTTCACCAATTTCCTCACGCCCAGGGGGTAAGGAAATACCGTACAGCACCACCTTATAGTAATGCACAAAGAAGAAGATTGCCGTGAGCAGCGGTAGCAACAAAACGTGGAACAAATACCAGCGCAGCAAACCACCGGCACCCAATGAAGGCGCACCTTGCAGAATCAAGAGTACATTGGAATTAAATTGGGCGGGGGCTGGTGCAGCTTCAGCACCAGAGAGGAATACAGTCAACGCCCAATATGCCAACTGGTCCCAGGGCAACAAATAGCCAGAAAAGCTAAGCAGAGCGGTAAAGGTCAGTAAGATTACCCCCGTAGCCCATGTAAATTGACGAGGCTTTTTATAGCTACCCGTTATGAATGTCCTCAGCATGTGGAGGGCTACCACCAGAACCATCACTTCCGCGCCCAAGCGGTGCATATTCCGCATCAGTTGCCCCAAAGGCAC
The DNA here is from genome assembly GCF_965223285.1 of Candidatus Leptofilum sp. Classification (GTDB taxonomy): domain Bacteria; phylum Chloroflexota; class Anaerolineae; order Promineifilales; family Promineifilaceae; genus Leptofilum. The sequence goes on from NZ_OZ244997.1 coordinate 2,809,649, forward strand.
ATTGCCCAAGATGTTCCACATATTGTCGTAAGCAACCAAGGGACTAGGCGTGTAGAAAACCATCAAAATAATACCGGTAATGGTTTCCCAAACAAACATAAATGTGGATAGCCAGCCAAGGCGGAAGGTGGGGTAAATATGCGTTACCTCAGTGTGATAAAAGCTGGGCCGTATATGGAACCAGAAGCTATCTGCGTGAGGTCGTAAGCGCGGGTTCGGACGACGAGGCTCGTCCCCTCGCAAGGCACTGCGGATATCGCTGATGTTCATACCAGCAGTCAGGCGCTCTACCACGTCATCCGCTTTGGTGACAATGGCCTGCTTTACACCCATTTCGCTTACTTGTTCAAAAAAGGTAGCCATACTCTAACTCCTTAATTCCTCTTTATTTATGGGCATTCATTTGTGAAGCTGCAAATTAAATCTTCAGATAAACCCATTTTGCGATCGCCTGTATCTACACTAATAAAGGCGGCATTGTCGGGAACCTGAACCGGGGCGTAAAAATCCCCGACTTCTTCGGAAAGTGTGCCGGGGATAGGATTTCTATCGGCATCAAGAAATTCCATGCGGAAGCGGTCGAGCGAGCGGGGAGCAGGAGATTCAATGCGACGGCCGTCCAACCGATACTTCGAGCCATGACAGGGACACTCAAACCGATTGTTAGCCGCAGTCCATGTGTAAATACAGCCTAAGTGGGTGCAAACCTTGTAAATAGCAGCGACGCCGATGATTTCATCTGATTCGTCCGGTGCCTTTTTCATTAACACATTCTCTTGACGGGTATCCAAGTTTACAAGCCAGAAACGGCCTGCCGGAACGTTTACGGGTTCGGCATTTATCGGCGGCAACTCGCTTACCGAAATGACAAACTTACCGCCAAATTCACCTTCACGGAACCGGGGCAGCAAGAACCAAATCAGTAAACCAGAAAATTGGGCAGCGTACAAAGCGATGGAGGCTCCCCAGATATAATAAAGAAATTCTCGTCTTGAGATACCGCCGCTTTTTGCTTCGGCGCTTACGGCTGCATTTGCCATGAGGCTATTCTCCTACTTATTATTTCTTCAAGAAGATTCTTCCAGCGATTTTATCCATTGATGGAACACACTTGGGTAGCTGTGTGCTTTTTATCACAATCGCGATTATAACAAAATGTTAATGGATAACAAGGGGGGAAATGGGCGCTGAGGGACTCGAACCCCCGACCCCTTCGGTGTAAACGAAGTGCTCTAACCAACTGAGCTAAGCGCCCGAAATCAGGGAAGACCCGAATTATATCGGGTGTTGACTAACAAGCAAATTTCTTGTCCTGCTTCGACAACTTTGCAACCAACCAGCATGATTAAATTCGGGGCAAAACAATGCTTTGCTGTTTCTGGTATTTTCCCTTGCGATCGGCATAAGATGTTTCACAAATTTCGTCTGATTGGAAGAAGAGAACCTGGGCAATGCCTTCGTTAGCATAAACGCGTGCCGGCAGCGGCGTGGTGTTGGAAATTTCCAACGTTACGTACCCTTCCCACTCCGGTTCAAACGGGGTTACATTGACGATGAGACCACAACGCGCGTAAGTCGATTTTCCCAGACAAACGGTTAGTACGTCACGCGGTATGCGAAAATATTCAACCGTTTGTGCCAAGACAAAAGAGTTGGGAGGAATGACACACACGTCACCCTTGAAATCCACAAACGATTTTGGATCAAAGTGCTTGGGATCGACAACGGCCGAATGCACATTGGTGAAAATCTTAAACTCATTGGTCACCCGGATATCATACCCGTAGGAGGATAATCCATAAGAGATAACACCCTCACGAACCTGCCCATCCACAAAGGGCTCAATCATTCTGTGTTCTTTCGCCATACGGCGAATCCAACTGTCTGCTTTTATAGCCATTGTTTTTCCTTTACTTAGGGTTTGACCGTTTTTAACTTTTGAGTTTGGTAAACGGTCAAGCCTTGGGGTTCGTTTTCTGAACAAAAGTTATTTGTGAACGACCCCTTAGTTGTTACAAGAAACTGCGGGTTTACATAATTTCGGGCGCACTCATGCCCATCAGGTTAAGCACATGGGCAAAAAGCTGCTTGGCCGCCCGGTAGAAACGCAAACGTGCTAGACGGAGCGGTTCGGGCACGTCATCATGCAGCACGCGGCATTTTTCATAGGTAGGATGAAACGCTGCCGCCAAGTCGTACGCGTAAAAGGCAATATGGTGCGGCTCTGATGTGAGGGTCATTTGCTCAATAACCGCTGATAGCTCCATTGCTTTACGCATAAAAGCCAGCTCATTTTCGTGAGTAAGCAAGCTGAGGTCCGCTCCGACATCGGCGTCCGCTGTGCCGCTTGCTTCTGCCCATTTGCGGAAAATGCCTGCACAGCGCACATGGGCATTCTGAATGTAATAAACCGGATTTTTGTCGGACCGTTCCAGTGCCAGATTAAGATCAAAGTCGATGGGGCTGTTGCCAGAGCGGGAGATCATGAAGTAGCGGATTGGGTCTGGCCCTACTTCATCCAGCACATCATCAAGAGCGACAAATGTGCCAGCGCGGGTACTCATCTTCATTTCCTGGCCATCTTTGATGATGCTGATGATTTGGTGTAGTACGGTACGCACAAAGTCGGTAGGGTAGCCAAGTGCCTGCACGCCCATGAGCACCTGAGGCGCAGTAGCGTGATGATCTGGGCCAAAGAAATCTACAACGAGATCGAACCCACGTTGGGCTTTGTCCCAATGGTAAGCGATGTCGGGCATCCGATAAGTGGGTTCCCCTGTCTTTTTGACGAGTACACGGTCTTTATCGTCGCCAAATTCGGTGGTTTTGAACCATTGGGCACCGTCTTTTTTATACACGTACCCTTTTTCTTGCAGCGTTTCCAGGGCTTCCCAGACACGGCCGTTTTCATACAAACTTTGCTCGTTAAAGTAAACATCAAACACAATGTTGATGCGCCGCAACGTTTCTTTTTGGCTTTGGGCAATTTTGTCCTTGGCGTAGCTGCCGAAATAGTCGGTTGGCTCAGCCTGCAAGACATCGCCATGCATCGTTTGCAGCTCACGGGCAATATCGGTGATGTAATCCCCTTGGTAATGATCTGGCCCCAGCTCAACGTCTTGGCCGAGCAGTTGCAGGTAGCGAATTTTGGTTGATTCGCCCAACATGGTAATCTGCCGACCTGCATCATTGTAGTAATATTCCAACACCACATCATACCCAGCTAGGCGCATGGCGCGGGCGAGGGTATCGCCCATCACGCCGCCACGGGTACGGCCGATATGAATTGGCCCGGTGGGGTTGGCACTCACGCACTCAATTTGGGCTTTCTGGCCATCGCCGAGGTGAACACGGCCGTATTCATCCCCTTCCGCTAACACATCCACCAACACCTGCTGGAGCCGCTCATTGGTGAGACGAATATTGATGAAGCCTGGCGGCGCAACGGTTACTTCTGCGATGTACTCGGTGGCGGGTAGATGATCGGCGATGGCTTGGGCGATTTTGATGGGTGCCATGCGGGCCACGCGGGCCAGCTTAAGCGGCGTGGGCGACGCATAATCGCCAAACGATGCCTCACGCGGCCGTTCGATGGTGATTTCTGGCGACTCAAAGGGGGGCAACGCCCCGGCGGTTTGGGCAGCCTGAACTGCTTGTTGCAAAACGGCCGTTAATTGATGATGAACAGTCATAAAACTCCAGTTAGTTGCACTGCATTAGGCAGTAAAATTCGGCGGATTTTACATGCCCCAGAGTGGGATCGCAACCTGTTTTGGTGAAAATATCGCCAAAACTGCTTAATCGGATTGGTTAGCTTGTTCAGGCAAGCTACTGTCGATACAGTTAAGAAATTATTTTTAGGAGATTTTTGGATGAAGCGACTGGTTTTGTTTTTTTTAATCCCCCTCTTTTTGCTGGCGTGCAGCCCAAGCGAAGTTACATTGGTGCCATACAGCAGCACCAACTATCCTATCACGTTTGAAATGCCAGATGGCTGGGCAATTAACGACGACAAGGATTCGATTACTATCGCATCTGAAGAAGATTTACTTTTGGCTAGCTCAGTGGCTGGTGGGGCACGGGTCAATCTAACGGTGACATCCTCTTTGTTTATGGGTGTAGCCAATGCGACTGATGTGGTGGAAGCGGCCGTTCGCAACTTCCTTGAGCAAGAAGAGGGTGAGGAACTCCAAGCGGTTGAATCCACCGTTATCAATGGGCAAACGGCCGTACAAACCGTCATTCGTGCGCAAGATACCCAGGGTACAGAGATCATCTTGCGTTATGTGGTGATTGAGAACCTGACTGCAAGCCAAACGGCCGTTGTCGCCGCCGTGCACGATGCCAGCCAGAACAATGAGTATGGTCAGCTGATGGCAGATATTGTGAATTCGATACAGTTGGGTGAAGCAGCTCCGTAATCGGTAATCGGTAAATTGACATGGCACCGTTACGGCTTACGGTTTACCGACCACCTCGTCGTACACCAACAGCGTCTCCGTAGCGGTTTTTTCCCAGGAGAAGTTGGCGGCCTGCTGCTCTCCCTTTTGCCGCAGCTCTGCCCGCAAATTGTCCTGAATGATGGTGGAGATAATCGCCCCAGCCATGTTCCGCGCATCATCTGGCTCCACGGCAAACCCGGCATCCCCCACAACCTCTGGCAAGGACGTAGCCGTTGTCGTGACCACGGGCGTGCCACAGGCCATCGCTTCCAGCACGCCTAGCCCGAACCCCTCGCGGCGGCTGGGAAAAACAAACGTTTCTGCATTCCGATACAGCATCGGCTTGTCCTCTTCATCCACATAACCAATCCAGCGCACGTACTCCTCAATGCCCAACTGCTTAATGTAATGATCGTAATCTGGATAAATTTCATTGGCTTGCGTCGGCTTTTTGCCCGCCAGCACCAGCGGATAATCTTCGCCCAATGCCTGCCCCACGTAGGTCCAGGCCAACAGCAAAGTTGTTACGTTTTTGTGCAGCTCATACCCCCCCAGGTAAAGCACATAAAATTCAGGCAAATCGTACTTCCGCAACACGGCCATCTCCAGCAAGCCGCTATCTTGCGTGCTAAATTGTGACCCAGCCGCCAGGTAAATTCGCTCGATTTTGTCTGCGGGAATGTGCAGATGCTCAACAATATCCTGCTTGCTGGCATCGGAGTCGGTGATAATGCGGGTGGCTCCTCTTGCAGACGTAGCGACCAGGGCATTATAGAGGCGGGTGCGTAACGGCCGTCTATATTCAGGCACCAACAGCGTCGTGAGATCATGCACGGTGACCACCAGCGGCACAGGAGATTGCAGCGGGCCACCCCAATACGGCACGTGGGCCACCGTTGCCCCCACCTCTTGGCAAGCACGGGGGAATAGCCGCTGTTCAAACCAAACTTTGCCCATATTGCCGGGGCGCACCGTCACCAGCTTCACATTCACGCTGGGTGGCACATCTTCCGGCTCCGGCCCGCCCACTACCTGCGGGTAAATAAGCGTAATCGTCAGATCAGAGACTAGTCGATTAAGATGATAAACAAGCTGCCGGGTGTATTGTCCACTACCCGTGTTGGGTTGATTCCAAAATGCAGCATTGATCGCTACGTGCATAATAATCAGTTCCTTTTGTGCGCCGCCGATTATAACAGAATCGGCCGTCCAAAACTGCGTTGCGATCAGTTAGACAAAACAATTTGGGAGCGTTATCATCAAACGATGAGCGTTTACGACAAGCATTACCAACAAGAAAGTTTATTTGGTGAACCATACCCGCAATTTGTGGCTTTTATGGCTGAGTGGGAACCAAAAGGAACCGTGCTGGATGTCGGCTGCGGCCAAGGGCGGGATGCGCTTTTTCTGGCAAAGCAAGGATATCAGGTTACAGGCATCGACAACTCTAAGCTGGGCATTAGCCAAATGTTGGCTACAGCCGAAGGGCATGGCCTCTCGCTCAACGGCATTGTCGCTGACTTTTACGATTACACATTCAACCAAAGTTTTGATGTGATTGTGCTGGATTCAATTTTGCACTTTCAGAAAAAGGATTTTGCCAAAGAAATGGGGCTACTAACAACGCTCTCAGGCCATCTGAACCCCGGCGGTTTGTTTTGCTGCTTCATCCATCAATCCAAAGCAAAAGAGAAGCATCTCAAACAGTTTTTCACTCAAAACCACCCACGCTGGCAAATATTGGTCTCGGATTATGTGTCATACACATACAAAGAACCTGGCAGTGACTTTCGCTCCCAATTCAACTATTTCATGTATTTTGCGCAACGGCCGTTGACAATGAAAATGAATTAAATTAGAGGCTGACTATCCTGCCGCAGCATGATTCTGTCTACGCGCAATATACCCGCAAACAACAAAATTAACACTCCTGCCAGCAAAAAAGGCCAGGTTACCTGCCGATCTGCCAGCCAGCCCATTAGCAAACCAACGGCCGCCGCATAAAAACTTACCAGCAAATTGATAAAGGACAGAACAGTGGCTCGAACCTTCTCAGGAATAACCCCATTTTGATAGCTGGATAGCAGCGGGCCTTTCACCGTGGCAGTGCCGTAGGTAAACAAAAAAGCAGCAAAGGCTACCCCAGAAGACGGTGCGAATGCCAACAGCATGTAACCAATGCCGGGCAGCAAGGTGCTCATGGTGAAGGCCGTGCGCTTGCCAACCTGTTGCTCAAAACGGAAAATGTTCTTTTGCAAACCAACGGCTAGCAGCGCACCCATTGCCGAAGCTATACCCATCGAGCGCGCCGTCAGGCCAAAATCTGCAAAGTAAGGTTGAAAGAGGCTGCTTAACGTCCCGGCAAACGTGCTGGTAAAGATGGAAACGCCAACCAGCCACAGTAAAAAGCGATTGCCGCGCACGGTTTGAATGCCATTTTTCAGGATGGATACGGCCGTTTCCGTCTCACCTCGCTCCCCAACCGTTTCTTCTAAACTGAAAGCGATCAACAACGCGACCAACACGCTGCACGCCGTAATAAACACGGTGAGCAAAAATCGCTCGATGGTAAATTGTGGCACCAACAACGTGCCTATAATAGGGGCAATGAAAAACGCCAAATAGTAAGCGGCACCATTCAACCCCATTGCCTGCTTCATTCGGTCTTCCCGGTTATCCTTTGGCAAAGAGTCGTAAATGAGTGCTTCAACGCAACCAGATGAAAAAGCAAAGCCAATCCCGGCCAAGATTGCAATCCCCACAAACGCCAAATAACTGCTGGCAAAAAGGTAGAGCAGTTCACCCAAAAACTGCAAAAACAAGGCCATCACGATGGATTTTTTACGACCAATCCTGTCTGCCAAAATGCCCGTTGGCAGTTCAGCCAAGAAAATCGTAATGACAATAATTGACCCGATGGAACTTGCTTGAAGCAAACTTAAATGTCGAGCTTGCAGGTAAATGGTACCAACATGCCCATAAAGATAGAGGCTGGAGAAAAAGGTAAGGAGTGCAACTTTATGCACATTGGTAAAACAAGGACATTTGAAACGTGTAGACATCACGCAACCTTTGCGAACAAAGCAGAAGAGAGCTGCTAGATCGCTCTGCGAACAGCTAATTGCATTAAAAAAGGAGGAATGCTCAAATGTCTACAGTTAGTCACACATGAGGAAAATTATAGTTCAAGTTTGCTAATTGGCTACTCAAAACGCAGCGCGTCAATTGGGTTGAGCGAAGCTGCGCGCGAGGCGGGGTAAATGCCGAAAAACAAGCCGACGGCGACTGAAAAACCAACGGCCAGAGCGATGGAGTTGAAAGTGACTGAGGTGTCTAGCTCAGGAACGGCCGTACGTACCGCCAATGCCCCCATCACCCCAAAAATAATGCCCAACACCCCACCCAACACGGCCATGATGACCGCTTCCGTTAAGAACTGGCTCAAAATATCCAGCCGCTTCGCCCCCACCGCCTTGCGCAATCCAATCTCCCGCGTTCGCTCCGTCACGCTCACCAGCATAATGTTCATAATGCCAATGCCCCCCACTAGCAGCGAAATCGAGGCAATGGCTCCCAAAAAGACGGTCAGCACGCTGGTCACAGAGCCAAACGCATCCAAAAAGTCTTGCTGAGTCAAAATTTGGAAATCATCTTCGTCCCGAAAGTTGATATTGTGGGATTGGCGCAGCACGTCAGAAGCATCAATGATGGTGCTGTCAATTGCAGCTTCATCTACCGCTTTTACCAGAATGGCATCTACCAAAAAGTCGCCCGTGCGCTGGCTGCGGTTGTTAAACAGACGTTCCTGGGCCGTCGTCAGGGGCACAATGGCTAAATCATCCTGACTGCCGCCAAAGCTGCTGGCTCCCACCGATTCCAAAATGCCAATCACTCGGAAACTCAGGCCGTTAATGCGGATATCTTCACCTAGCGGATCAATATCCTCAGGGAAGAGTGCCTCAACAGTCTCTGGACCCAAAACAGTTACGCGGGTACGACCGTTATAATCTGTGCTCGAGTAGAAGGTGCCCCGCGCCACCTCAAGAGCCAACGCCTCGTTATAGTTGGGAGTCGAGGCGCGCAAGGTCACATTGTGCACTTCCCCTTGATATTGCAACTCTACATCTCGCAGCACCGTCGGAGCTACGACGGCCGCACCGGGCACAACGGCCGTATCAGACAATAACTCGACATCTCGCAGTGTCAACGTCGATTCAGTAAGCGGATCGGCACCGGGCCTCCCCGGCTCTTCCTGCACAGGAATAATAAAAACCAGATTGCTGCCCAGCCCGGAAAACTGCTCCGCAATGAAGCGCGTCACCCCATCCCCAATAGAAAGCAACGTAATCACAGCCGCCACGCCAATCATGATGCCCAGCATGGTTAAAGCTGCCCGCAATTTATTGGCGCCCAGGCTAAAAAATGCAATTCTGATGTTTTCAGTCAAGTTCATAAGAAAGCGTCCAGTAACTACTATGTTTCATAAAACACGTTAACATCAACCTCCGGGAGGTTTCGTCAATTCGCAAGGCCGAAGACCAAACCTCCCGGAGGGTCATTTAATGAAATAATGTAGTTACGCATCCTCTTTTTTATCTTTAATAAGGCCGTATTTACGCATGTATTTAATGCCACGCCCCATATCTGTTTGTTCCATCACGGCAATCATGTCGTCTGCTTTGCCAGCTCGCTTAAATTCCAGATATTTCACCAGATCGGGCCACATTGCCCACCAATACATGCCGTTCACAAAAAGCGCATAGGCCACAAATTCCCAGCTTTGAAAGCGCAGCCACATCCAGGGAACGAGCAGCAAAATGCCGCCAGAATACGCCAGCAGCACATCCTTCGCCGCCAAGCCCAACACCATCCCCAAAACGGTGGTAATAGGCACAGCCAGCCAATCTATGACAAAAAGACCACCCCAAACGGCCGTAATGCCCCGTCCACCCACAAAGCGATAGTAAATGGGAAAGTTATGTCCCAATACGCCAGCCGCAGCGACAATCAAATAATATGGCGTCTCAGGGAACAGCAGCCGAAAAGCGAGCGTGGGCAGCGTCACCTTGAGCATATCCAAAATGCCGGTCGTGCAGCCCATACTCGGCCCTTTACGCATGGAGAGGCTGGTGGCGCTGACGGAGGTCATCTCAAACTTGTCTTCGGTGCCGGGGAGTTGCAGGGTGGTGATGGTAATATCTTCTCCCGGCATAAAAAGCCGCGCCATGATGCGCGCCACCGAAATGGAGCCAAGCAAATAGCCAGCAACCGCCGCCGCTACCGCAATCAAAATGTTCATCAGGGCTTACTCCGCTGCGCCATCATGCACCCAAATCTCACCCTTGTACCCATCTACAGAAACGATGACCCCGTCCGGCAGCCGACACGCATCGGTAACGGAAACAATCGCCGGAATATGATACTCTCGCGCCACAATGGAACTATGTGACAACATGCCGCCAGACTCGGCGATGACCGCGCCCGCTTTGGTAAATAGCGGCGTCCAGCCCACGTCTGAAAAAGGAATGACCAGCACATCCCCTGCCTGTAGCTTCTCGAAATCTTGCAGCCCTGAAACCACCCGCAGCGGCCCTTTGTAATAGCCCGGCGACGTGGGGGTACCGTACAGGGTTTGGGCGATGTCAACGGCCGTTTCCAAAGGCGGCTGCTCATCTCCAAAAATAATGTCCGGCAGAACCGCCTCCCGATTGGCCTCAATATCTGCCTGCCGCTCAGCAACCAGTTGCTCAGGCGATTCATTCATTCGTTCGCCTACCACCAACTGCCGCACTTCATTCAGATACAAGTAGAAAATATCGTCTGCCTCCGCCAACAAGCCCCGCTGGGCAAAGCGATTGCCCAGTGCCCGGAAGTAAAGCCGGAACAATCCATAGCCGTAGGTGTACAAAAAGCCAATCGCTTCCCGATACAGCAGGAAGTCAGCAGCCCGGCGCACCAGCCGCGTCAGGCGGAGTCGCTGCCAGCCAGAAACGGGCAGGTTGGCCAGGGTTGTTTTTTCGCCAGCCGCGCCATTCGCCTGGGCAAAGTTGGCCACCATTTGCCACACTAACGGCTCGTTTTCCCGCCAGGGTACGGCCGAAAAATCGTTGCCGCTGTCGCTAAGATGGCCAAATTGCTGAATGAACGCATTCACTTCGGCGGCCAGTTGGGGTGCGGCCCCATACTGCCCCTGCTGAAGCTGTTGCTGTACGGCCGTATCCTGTGCCGCAAAAAGCCGGTGAAGCCGCCGCAAATTCACATTGGGATCATATTCCGCCAACGCTTCCGCCATGCCTTCCTTCAAATCGAACGTCTCAAACGCCACGCCCAGCTTTTCTAGCCGCCGCTTCAGCATTGCGTTGTACAACTGCATCAGCAGCGGCGTCACGATGTTAAAGTAAGCCGAGGTTTGCGTTAAGTGGTACAGTCGCTCAATTTCTGCCAGCAGCTCAGTTTCATTCAGGTTGGGAATGCGACTTTGGTCAAAGGTGCGGTAGGCAGCCCACTGTTTGGGCAAAAAGGCATCTATTTGGCGGCTAAAGCGGCTCTTATTCAGTCCAAAACGAGCCATGCGGGGCAAATGGCGAATCACTTTGAGCGAGGGGCGGAAAGTCGGCCGTTCTGACCCGCCCTTATCAATCCCCATCATCAGCTCTAATGTTTCTTTGGGCATCCCCAACGCCTCAAAAACCTGACCAATCACCCCCATATTAAAGTAAGCGCGATAAAAGAAGGATTTGGAAAGATGGTTTGGCTCTATCTCGTTAGGGCCAATTAGCTCCGTAAAAATATCAATCCAGGCACTGTTTACCAGCGGCACATTCACAGACCAGATGAGCGGTTTAATAATGCCCGGCAGTACCTCCCGGGAGATGCGGTTGGAGTAAATGTTGATCTGGCGAGCCGTGCTAATTTCGCGGAGCTGCACAATGTAAACGGCCGTGCCGTCATACACCCATTCCAAATCAATCGGCGACTGCACTTTCTTCGCCAGCCGCTGCGTCTCAGCAACAACTGATTGAATAAGTGACAAGCCAATCTCGCTTTGCGCTGGCTTGGCAATCCAATCCCCCCATTTGTACACCCAGCGATCCGGCATTGTGCCATCTTGCACCAATGCCTCGCCACTGCCGAACACGGCTTCCACAATGATTTCGTCAAATCCGGTCATGGGGTTTTTGCTAAAGGCCACGCCAGACACTTTCGGTGTCACCATTTCCTGCACAATGACGCCCATTTTTAATGCGTCTTCTGCCACGCTAGCCTGAGACAAATACGCCTGAACGCCCTCTGTATTGGTGCTGGCCCAGACGGTTTGTACGGCCGTTACCAACGCATCTACCCCACGCACATCTAGCTCAGTGGCAAACTGCCCGGCAAATGAAAACTCCTGCCCATCCTCCAAATTAGCCGATGACCGCACCGCATACGCTTTGGATAAATCCAGCTTGTGGCTAAATTCAGAACGGAGTTGGGTGAGAACGGCCGTTTCATCAACTAAACTCTTCTCCCAAGCATCCCACGGTAGCACAAAGGTTTTAGGCACGCGCGCCTCTAGTCCCAGCAAGGTACGCAATTGCGCCCCTTTGCCTCCAATATTGGCAACCTGCGCACCATTTGTCAGCGGTAATAAAAAGTCAGCCATGCTCAAACTACTCATACCTCAGGGCGTCAATCGGGTTTAAGCGTGCCGCTCTTGTCGCTGGGTACAGGCCAAAAAAGAGTCCTACCCCAGCCGAGAACGTAATCGCTAGCGCAACAGAATTCCAATCCACAGAAGTCTCCAACAATGGCGACAGATTGCCTATTACGGCCGCACCAATCGCGCCAACAATCAAGCCAATCAAGCCACCGACGCTGGCAATCACCACAGCCTCCACTAAAAATTGGGTCAAAATATCGCGATATTTGGCTCCCACCGCCTTGCGCAAACCAATCTCGCGCGTCCGCTCCGTCACGCTAACTAGCATAATATTCATAATGCCAATGCCACCTACCAGCAGCGAAATACCCGCAATCACCCCCAGAAAAATCGTCAAAACGCTGGTAATCTGGCCAAAGGCACCCAGAAGCTCAGACTGGCTCAAAATCGTAAAATCGTCCTCATCGCGGAAGGCAATGTTGTGCTGTTCACGCAGTACCGCCTCCATTTGGATGATAGCGGCTTCCTGCCTGTCCTCATCTAAAACCTGGGCATAAATGATGTCTACGCGCAACTTGCCGTCGGCGCGGCGGGCTGGGAACAGCCGCTGTTGTGAGGTGCTAATGGGCACCAACACCACGTCATCCTGGTCGTTAAAGCCGGAGCCACCTTTTTCCTCAAGCAAGCCAATAATGCGGAAATTCACATTATTAATCCGAATATCTTCCCCAATGGGAAACTCCCCCGGCTCAAACAGTTCTTCATAAACCGATTGGCCAATGACGGCCACGCGGCTGCCGCTGGCCAAATCAGCTTCGGTAAAAAAGTCGCCCAGCACTGGGTAAAAGTTCCGCACGCGGGGAAATTCTGTATTCGTGCCAGAAATAGTGGTGCGCGTCTCTTGCCTGCCTCGGAAAACAATGGCCGGGCGGTCGTAGCTAGGCACCACCCCAAGCACATCTGGCACCAAAAACGGGTCAGCCAACGCCTCGGCGTCGTCCAAGGTCAGCCCTGCACCGCCTGCTCTTGCTGGTGCAGTCGGGTCTGTAGGATCAATGTTACCGGGAAACACAAAGAGTAAATTGTTGCCCAACCCCTGGAACTCATCAATGACCACGGCCTCCACGCCGCGCCCAACAGAAATAAGCGTAATAACAGCCCCGACGCCAATAATGATGCCCAGCATGGTGAGGAAGGCACGCAATTTGTTGGCACCTAACCCCACCAGGGCCAGGCGAATGCTTTCAATTAAGTTCATAATCGTTTGCCAATAGGCGAGTTAGGGTGCGCTCAGGTTCTCAACTGCTTATCTGAACCCCTGAACGCTTGGACACTTTATTGCAACAGGGCATCAGACGGCCGTTCTGTTTCACCAGCTACCAACGGATTGTCTATCTTCTCATCCCGAACAATCTTGCCATCGGCCAGCGTGACTACTCGGCCAGTGTGTCGGGCAATCCACGGATCGTGCGTCACAAAAACCACCGTGATCCCTCGCTCCTGGTTGAGCTGCTGGAAAATCTGCATCACTTCTATGCCCGACTGGCTATCCAGGTTCCCCGTTGGCTCATCTGCCAAAATGATGGCTGGCTCATTCACCAGTGCGCGGGCGATAGCCACACGCTGCTGCTGCCCACCAGACAGCTCGCTCGGTTTGTGATCCAGTCGATCACCCAGGCCAACCATCTCTAAAGCGGCTTTGGCCATTTGGTTACGCTGCCGCCCGCCTGCATAAATGAGCGGCAGCTCCACCTGCTGCAAAGCTGGGGTGCGCGGCAGCAAATTAAAGCTCTGAAACACAAAGCCAATTTTGCGATTACGCACATCGGCCAGAGCATCTTCACTTAAATTGCTCACGTCAGTGCCATCCAGTAAATATGTACCGCTAGTGGGCTTATCTAACGCCCCCAGCATGTTCATCATGGTCGATTTACCGGAGCCGGAAGGCCCCATGATGGACAAAAATTCACCTTCGTAAATGGAAACCGTCACACCGTTTAGAGCGCGGACCTCATGCTCACCCATCGTGTACACTTTGGTGAGGTCTTGAATGGTGATGACGGGTTTACGGCCGTTTTCGTTCATGTTTTCCTTCATTTGTGGCCAAAGATTTACTCTTGTGCGCCAAACAAGCTGAATCCTTCACGATCATTGGTGAGCACAACCGTATCCCCTGTGCCCAGCCCTGCCAGCACCTCGCTAAACTGCTCATTGCGCAGCCCGGTTTCAATCACAACCTCTTCTATCATGCCGTCAGCCTGCTGCAAATTCACAAAAGCCTCGCCCGTTTCCCGGTTCAGCCGAATGGCCCAGTTGGGCACAACCAACACGTCCGTCACCTCATCCACCACAATGGAGGCGTTGGCACTCATGCCTGGGCGCAGCTCATCCGCCTGGGCCGAGTCAATGTTGATCGTCACCAGGTAAGTAACCACTCCGCCCGATGTGGCAGATGTGGGAGCGATTTCAGAGATGGTGCCAGTAACGGCCGTATCCGGCAGCGCATCCACGCTCACTTCAACTTCCTGGCCCAACGCAATCTCATCAATATCAATTTCATCCACGCTCACGGTAATGTGGAATGCTTCTTCATTCACAATCGTAATTGCCGGTGCACCAGGGGACGCAATTTCACCTTCGTTGATGATGACATTCGCCACCGTGCCAGCGATAGGAGCCACAATTTGCGACTGTTCCAGCCGTAGCTCTGCTAAATCCAGGTTTGTTTGGGCGGCCGTCACCTGCGCCTCCAACACCGCAATTTCACTGTCGGTTGGTGGCTCCAACAAACGATCCAACGCTGCTTGTGACCGTGCCAGATTCGCCTCAGCCGCTTGCACATTGCCCTGTGCTGCCTGCACGCCAGCTTCGGCGTTTGCAATCGCGGCATCGGCCAGCTGAATGTCGGCTGGCCGCGCCGCGGTGCGCACATCTTGCAATGCCGCTTGTGCCGCTACCAACGACGAGTTAGCATTGGCCAATGCCGCCCGTGCGGCTTCTTCAGGCGCACCCAATCCTGGACACACCTCATTCCCAGTTGGATCGTCAAAGCATTCAAGCGTTTGATCATAGGCATCTTGCGCATTCTTTTGTGCGAGTTCAGCGGCAGCTATGTTTGCCTCTGCCTGGGCAACCTGACCCGGCGTCGGCCCAGCCAATAGCTGTGCTTTTTGCGCCACTGCCTGCAAAACGGCCGCTTCTGCCGAAGCCAAATTTGCCTGAGACACTGCTAAATTTGCCTCGGCCGCCGCAATATCGGCCTCCGCACTGGCCAACGTCGCTGCGGTCGGCTCAGAATCGAGTCGTTGCTGCAATGTCAGCTCCTGAATTCGCAAGGCATCCTCCGCTTGTTGCACAGTTAACGCCAGCTCATCGGTGTTGAGCGTTGCCAACACGTTACCCACAGCCACTGCCTGCCCTCTAACAACAGCCACTTGTTGAATTGTGCCCGACAATCCAAACGTCAGAGAAACCAACGCCTCTGGCTCAATGGAACCAACCGCGTTTACCGTTGCGGTCACTTCGCCTCGCGAAACCGTAGCCTCGCGCAAAACTTCTATTTGATTTTCTTCAGATGCTTGCTGCTGTTGGCGCACTACAAAGAAGCCAACAATTGCAAGCGCTACAACACCGACAATAATTCCTATCCTGCGCATTTGTCTTTGACCATTTCCTTTTACGCGGTTAATAAAAAAGCTACCCAATATCTGGGCAAAACCTTTGCAAAACCATTTTATGAATTATACAAAATAGTTGGGGTTTGCACAGACTTTCCTCTAATTTATCATATTTTGAAAAGAAAGTGTGCAGTTGCTGCGCATTTTTTCTTATGTTAAAATTGTGAAAAGTTACACGAATAGCCTAGGAATACTTTCAATTAATCAATTCTCCACTTTTTATTCATAAGGAAAAGACGCTGTGACAAGGGAAATACCAGACATTGTCATTGGCCGTTTACCCATCTACTTACGGGAGCTAACTCGCCTAGCTGAAGACGAGGGCAAAATCAACACGTCCTCTCATGAATTAGGGAAACGTTTGGGTATAAGCTCCGCTCAAATTCGCAAAGATTTGTCCCATTTTGGTGAATTCGGCAAACAGGGCACCGGCTATCACATAAATTATTTAATTGAACAGCTTCGTGACATCCTGCATTTGGCAAAAGAGTGGGATGTTGTTGTCGTTGGGGCCGGCTTTTTGGGGCACGCTCTGGCCAACTATCACGGTTTTTTGCACCGTGGATTCCGTATTTCCTGGATTTTTGACAGCGATCCCGCCAAAATTGGGGCGGCAATGGGTGACCTCGTCGTGCAATCCATTGACGAGTTGGAAACAACCATTACGGCGAATAATGCTAAAGTTGCCGTCATTGCTGTTCCTGCCAATCATGCCCAAGAAATTACTGACCGGCTCGTTTCGGTTGGAATACGCTCCATTTTAAGCTACGCGCCTATACACCTCAACGTTCCAGAAGGGGTAGAAATCAGCTACAGCGACCCAGTTATTCAGCTACAACGGATGACGTATTATCTATAAGCCCCACCCGACACCCGAATCAATGTAATTTAAAAAAGCCCTGGTAGTTGCCGGGGCTTTTGTTTTTGCATTCAAATTTTGTCAGGTTGCTAAAGTTCCACGCTGCGCTGCAAAATGGGCAATTCTCGTAATGCCTTACCTGCACCTAAAGCAGTGCAGGCAATGGGGTTATCCGCCACGTAAGCCGGAACGCCTGTTTCTTGCGTCAGCAATGTATCTACTTCGCGCAGCAGTGCCGTGCCGCCAGCCAGTGCCATCCCTCGGTCAATAATGTCAGAAGAGAGTTCTGGTGGCGTCTTGGCCAGAACAGCCCGTACCACGTTCACAATAGCTGCTAGCGGCTCTGAGATGGCTTCAACCACCTCGCTAGAGCTAATAGTGATTGTTTTAGGCAAGCCAGCTACTTGATCTCGTCCTTGAACCTGCATGTCCAATTGCTCATCCAGGTCGATAGCAGAGCCAATTTTGATTTTAATTGCTTCGGCCGTAGGCTCACCGATGACCAGATTGTACTTTTTGCGGATGTAGTTAATGATTGCTTCGTCCAGATGAACACCACCCACGCGCACCGATTCAGCACAAACAATCCCATTCATGGAAACAACGGCCGCTTCCGTAGAACCACCACCCATATCGACAATCATGTTACCGGTGGGAGTACCAATGGGCAGTCCTGCACCAATCGCTGCGGCTAATGGTTCGGGGATAAGGTGCACCGGATCGCGCGCGCCCGCAGCTAAAGCTGCTTCTTTTACAGCCCGTCGCTCAACGCTGGTGACACCGTAAGGCACGCTAATCATGACCACTGGTTTACGCAGACGCAGCCGCCCAGCCACCTTGCCAATGAAATATTCCAGCATCCCTTGTGTCACAAAGTAATCAGCAATCACGCCATCGCGCAACGGCCGTATCACTTCGATCGCTTCGGGGGTACGGCCGTACATCTCTTTGGCAGCACGCCCTACCTCAACAATCGTCGTGCGGTTTTCATGCTCCTGAATGGCTACAACCGAAGGCTCCTGAAGCACAACGCCCCGCCCCTGGTCATGCACCAAAACATTGACTGTGCCCAAATCAATGGCCACATACGGCGTAAAAATAGCCACAGCTATTCTTCACTCTGGCGCTGAGACATCGCACCGGTTGCCAGCTCACGCCGCCGCCGCCCAGAATGGCGCCGTCCAACATCCAGGCGAATTTGCGCCCGCATCAGCGAAGCCTGAATCTGGGCATACCGATCAGGATCGTCAACTACACCCTGTTCCATCGCCTTCTGTGCCCGCTCACGCGCGCGTTCAGCACGTTCCAGGTCAATCTCTTCTGCCTGTTCCGCAGAATCTGCCAAAATAACGACTTTATCGGGCTGGACCTCGGCATAGCCACCACCAATGGCAAAATGCTCCTCTTCACCGTCGGGATGACGTACCCAAACATCACCAAAATCCAGAGTTGTCAACAAGGCAGAGTGATTGGGTAAAATACCCATCCGACCCTCTGTGCCCGGTAAAGAGACAGACGCCACCTGCTGGCTAAAAACGGTACGCTCCTGTGTCACAATATCACATTGTATGGTCATAAACTCACCAGTTACAGTGATCAGTAAGTCAGTAGTCAGTAATCAGTGACAACCGTTTACTGATTACTAGCTTTTAGGCTGTCGCGCGTAGTTTCTCTGCCTTTTCAACAGCCTGGTCGATGGTACCAACCATGTAAAATGCCTGTTCCGGCAAATCATCATGTTTGCCATCCAGAATCTCGCGGAAACCACGAACCGTCTCCTTAATTGGTACATATTGCCCGTTCAGGCCATGGAATTTCTCAGCCACAAACATAGGCTGCCCCAGAAAACGTTCAATCTTACGCGCCCGCGCCACCAGCAGTTTCTGGTCTTCACTCAACTCATCAATACCCAAAATGGCGATGATGTCCTGCAAATCATTGTAGGTTTGCAAAACCTGCTTTACTTCGCGCGCCGTGCGGTAATGCTCCTCACCAACTACGTCAGGCTGCAAAGCACGGCTGGAAGATGACAGCGGATCCACAGCGGGGAAAATACCCTTGGCAAACACCCCTCGATCCAGCGTTAAGCTGGCGTCGATGTGAGCAAATGTTACTACAGGTGCCGGGTCAGAATAGTCATCCGCTGGCACGTAGATAGCTTGCAGCGAGGTAATAGAGCCTTTCTTGGTAGAAGTAATACGCTCTTGCAATGCCCCCATCTCTGCCGCCAATGTCGGCTGGTACCCCACCGCGCTAGGCATACGGCCCAGCAAAGCAGACATCTCAGACCCGGCCAAAACGTAGCGGTATATGTTATCGATGAAGAGCAAAACATCACGCCCCTCATCCCGGAAGAATTCAGCCATTGCCAGACCGGTAAGAGCCACACGCAAACGTACACCAGGCGTCTCGTTCATCTGGCCAAACACCATGGCCACAGAATCCTGTACGCCGTACTCCTGCATTTCGTAGAACAGGTCTGTGCCTTCACGGGTCCGTTCGCCTACACCGGCAAACACAGACACACCTTCATGCTCACGAGCCACAGAGCGAATGAGTTCAGCAATAGTTACGGTTTTACCGGTTCCAGCACCGCCGTAGATACCTGTCTTACCACCCTTGATAAACGGAGCAATCAGGTCAATAACCTTCATCCCGGTCTCAAAAGTTTCAATGACTGTGCTTTGATCCTGAAATTCCGGGGCATCCCGGTGAATGGGATAGTAATGTTCAGATTCTGGCGTTGGATGACCATCAATCGAGTTACCAACAACGTCAAAAATACGGCCGAGTGTCACCGGTCCCACCGGCACCTTGATGGGTGCACCTGTGGCAACGACATCCAAACCACGCGGCAGGCCGTCAGTGGAACCCATTGCCACGGTACGAACCAGACCGCCACCTAGGTGCTGCTGTACTTCTAAAACCAAGTCGCCCTCATCGGTAGCAACGTTTAGGGCTTCGTAAATTTCAGGAATTTCTTCTTCTGCAAATTCAACGTCTACAACCACACCACGAATTGCAGAAATCTTGCCTGTAGCCATGTAATCCTCCAACTAAATATTTAGAAGTTCAACTTCTCAGAGAAGTTGAACTTCTTTGTCTTGCTAGCCTTGTGCTAATGCCTCGGCACCACCAACGATGTCCAAAATTTCGCTGGTAATGCTACTTTGCCGCGCTTTGTTGCGCTCTAATGTCAATATCTCTACCAATTCGGCCGCGTTGTCTGTTGCGTTATTCATGGCAACGTACCGGGCACTGTGCTCACTCGCCTGCGATTCCAAAACCGATTGATAAACCTGCAAATCGGTAAACCGCGGAACCACCGTATTCAGCAGTGCTTCCGGGCCAGGCTCATACCCATAAATCCGGTCAGAAACGCCCGTGAGGTCCACATCTGAGACGTATTCGGCCACGGCCATGTCGCTAAAGTCGGTTGGTTTCAGGGGGAGCAGTTGTTTGATGGACGGCCGTCTCGCAATCAGGTTAATAAAATCCGTATACGCCACAAAAACCTGATCTACCTTGCCAGCCAAAAAGTCGTCCGTCACCAGTTGGGAAATCGGCGTCACGTCCAGAATCGAGGGCGAATCTGGAATGCTGTCAAAAGACGCCACCACGTTGTACCCGCGCCGGATCATCAAATCACGACCTTTACGGCCAACAGCAATCACATCCACTGGCACATCCCAGGCTGCTAGGAAGCGTTCCGCATAGGCAACCATATTGCTGTTATACGCCCCGGCCAAACCACGATTTCCGGTCATCAAAATGAGAGAAATCTTTTTAATTTCAGGCCGAGCCGTTAATAACGGATGTCCATTTTCACTAACGCCTGGTTGCGATGCCAAATTGTTTAAAATCTCAAACGCTTTTCCGGCATAATCCCGCGTCGCCTCTACCTGCCGCTGTGCCTTATTCGCTTTGGAAGCAGAAACGGCCGCTAACGCACTCGTTACCTGAGAGATATTTTTGATACTTTTAATACGCTTACTTAACTCGCGTTCGGTAGCCACAAATCTCTCCTAACTGTTTAATTCGTCCAGTTGGCGTTAAAGTCCTCAATCGCCTGCTTTAGATTCGATTCAATTTCATCATTCCACGCACCCGTACTCAACGTTTCGGAGAGTTGGGCATGGGCGGTGTCTATATAGCGCACTAATTCGCGTTCCCAACGAGAAATTTCACTTACCCCAACCTTGTCTAGATAGCCACGCGCACCTGCAAAAATGAGCATAATCTGGTGCTCCAAGGGCCACGGGCTGTATTGTGGCTGCTTGAGCAGCTCCATGAGCCGTTCACCACGGGACAACTGACGCTGAGTGGCCGCATCCAAATCAGAACCGAACTGGGCAAATGCGGCCAATTCACGGTACTGCGAAAGATCAGATTTCAAGCCGCCAGACACCTTACTCATGGCACGCTTCTGAGCCGCACTACCTACACGGGATACAGACAAGCCGGTGTTGATAGCCGGACGCTGCCCCGCATTGAACAAATCTGTTTCCAGGAAAATCTGGCCATCAGTAATGGAAATAACGTTGGTGGGGATGTAGGCAGACACGTCACCAAGTAACGTTTCAATGATGGGCAGGGCCGTTAGGGAACCGCCGGTGCCGGGACGCTTAACGACTTCGTATTTGTCCTCGTCCATCTCTTTGAGGGCTTTTTCGTAATGTTCTTCTTCCAGGTTGCCAAAGTAAACTTCGCCATTCACGCCTTCAGTCTCAGCAGTTACTTCCGTGCCTTTTTCAACGATGACCCATTCATCGCGCAGACGAACGGCCCGTTCCAGCAAAGTGCTGTGCAAGGAGAAAATATCACCAGGATACGCTTCACGGCCCGGCGGGCGGCGCAAAATCAGAGACATCTGGCGGTACGCCCAGGCGTGCTTGGAAAGGTCATCGTAAATCACCAAAGCATCACGCCCTGTGTCCATGAACTCTTCACCAATGGTGCAGCCGGTGTACGGGGCAAAATATTGCAGCGGGGCCGGATCAGAAGCACCAGCGACCACGACTGTTGTATATTCCATCGCACCGTACCGTTCCAGCGTGTCTACAACTTGGGCAACCTGCCCCACGCGCTGGCCAATGGCAACGTAAATGCAGAGCATGTCGCCGCCTTTTTGGTTGATGATGGTGTCCAAGCAGATGGCAGTCTTACCAGTCTGGCGGTCGCCAATGATCAGTTCACGCTGGCCACGGCCGATTGGGAACATGGCGTCGATAGCGATGATACCGGTCTGCACTGGGGTGTCCACACCCTTGCGCTCAATGACACCGGGGGCTGTCCGCTGGATAGGTCGAATTTTATTTGTATTGAGGGGGCCTTTGCCATCCACGGGGTTGCCGAGGGGATCCACTACACGGCCGATGAGAGCATCACCTACTGGCACAGATGCAATGCGGCCAGTAGCACGTACTTCGTCTCCAACTTCGATCTCGGCATAGTCACCCATGACCACAACACCGACTAGCTTGTCTTGAAGGTCTAACGCCAGCCCGGCGACGCCATTGGCAAATTCAACCAGCTCACTGGCTTTCACATCTTCCAGGCCATCTACCAAAGCCACACCATCGTAAACGGCCGTTACCGTTCCCACGCTACGTGCTTCAATCCGATGATCAAAGTCTTGAATTTGTTGTAAAAATGAATCTGTGATGTTCTTAAAATCTGGGGCAAGGGTTGCCATCCACCAACCTCCTATTTGAAAGTGCATAATCTGAAAACAATGCAAGCATTGTCCAGCTATGTTGAAGAGTATTTTGGGTCTTGTTAACTAAATGTTTGCTTATCATCCGTGTGGTCTTCCCGCCACAACAGCGAGGTAGTAATCGGCTAAAACTCGTTTGCTTTTTGCAAAAAAACCTTCTTGCCGATTACACGCATATATCGGGGTTGCAGGAAATAGCCACCAGGAACCCTGGAATGCGCCAAAAATATACCTTACCTCTGGCCATTTGTCCAACAAATCACAATCGGAAACGGCCGTTTTGAAGCACTGTTGTTCGGGTGAGTTGTTTGATTGTGTTTTTTATCACAAGCAGGCGTTTGCGTCAACGTGCAGATTGCGCGCGGTATGGATAAACTTGCCCCATGAATGAAGATAATCCGCAGATTTCGCAGATTAGCGCAGATTCTCTCCTCACTTCTCTATGGTCCTCTGTGATTCCTCTGCGCAACTCTGTGTTTGGCTTTTTATTTTCCGACGGAAAACAATCAATCTTTCGCTGGTTGAACATCCTCCTCATTTTGCTAGCGTTTGGGCTGCGGCTGCAAAATGCAGATTTTTTCAGCTTTTGGACCGATGAAGGGCTGACGCCGCTGCGCGCTGGCTACACGATTCCCGACATTTTGAGCAACCGCGTCGTCATCCAGGAAGGCGTCACCAACGACACCCATCCGCCCTTTTTCTTTCTAATTATTCATTTTACGCGGCAGCTTTTTGGTGAATCTGACTTTGCTTACCGCTATCCGCCGCTGCTGGCTGGCGTGCTGCTGCTGCCGCTGCTGGCGCAGGTGGGGCGGCGAATGCGGGGCGTTTGGCTGGGGCTAGTCGTGGCGGGGCTAACGGCCGTTAATCCCCTGCAAATTTGGTATGCCAGCGAGGCGCGGATGTACACGCTGGCCGTTTTGTTGGTAACGGCCGCTTCTTACGTTCTGTGGCGCACCATTCAGCAAACCCACAACCACACTGTGATCATGAAAGAACTGGTACGGCCGTTGCTCGGTTATGTGCTGCTGGCAGGGTTGGCCTTCTACACACATTACACCGCTGCCCTGCTCATTGCGGGGCAAGGGCTGTTTTGGCTGCTCATTTTGTGGTGGCAGGGGTACAAGCGGCTGCTGGGCGGAATGCTTTTGCTGGGCTTGCTCATCGCTGCGCCACTGGTGCCGTACACCGTACCTCGCTTTTTTAGCGGCTACGAAGCTAACTTTTACCCAGTCTCTCCCTGGATTATGCTGCAAGACGTGGTGCGCTTTTTTGCTCTGGGGCGCAGCGTTGATTTTGAGTCGGCTGGCGTCATTGGGCTGAACATTGGGGCATTTTTGCTGCTGCTGGTAGGGCTTTGGCAGGCTAGAGGTGGTTGGCGACGACCGTTTCTGCTCATTTGGCTGCTGGCGATAGTGCTGGGGCTGATGGCAGGTTCGATCTTCAAGCCGATGTACCAGGGGGTGCGCCATATTATGCTGGGCAGTCCCGCTTTTTTGCTGCTGCTGGGCTACGGGCTGGTGGGATTGGCTGGTCTCATTCGCCGAAGCGGTGGTTTTCAACGCCTGGCCTGGGGCGCGATGTTGGCCATCGGTCTGGCGGTGGTGACGGTTGGCCCTTTTTTGGCATTAGACAACTACTTTAACGGCCGTTTCGGCAAGGATGATTTTCGCAGCTTGATTCAACATATCGAGGCGAACGCCGGTGACAATGACGTGATTGTGTACAACAATGCCATTCTGCTGCCGCTGCACGCCCATTACCAGCAAAAGCCCAATTTGACGGTGACGGCTTCACCTGTTTACCCCAAACAAGCCAGCAGCAGCCCAGCACAACTAACCGAACTGGCCCAAGCCTACGACACCATTTGGCTGGTGACCGACCCGCCCGCAGATGAGCGGGACAGCGACGGCGTGGTGCGCCGCTGGCTGGATGAGAACCTGCTGCTGGTCGAGAGCACTTTCTTCGATTCACACACCGTTGAGGTGCGCAGCCGCGCCTACAGCACCGCGCCTTTTGTGTTGGATGATTTGCCAGTAGACGGCCGTTCCCACAACATCGCTTGGCAAAATTACCCCACCCTACTCAGCAACAACCTCCGACTAGCAGAATCAGCCATTTGGCTCGATCTGTTTTGGCAGGGCAACCCACCTGCGGATTTACACGGTCTGCGCTTTACGGTGCAGAGTCCAGAAAGAAAAGTTTGGCAAACGGCCGAATCCGCCATCAATCTGGAAGCATCATGGCAACCCAACGCCATCAACCGCCGCAGCCACATCATTCCCCTGCCCACCGGGATGCCGCCCGGCGACTTTACGCTGCTGGCCCAACCCATCTGGCGCAGCGACATTCCTCAAGTTTTGGCCGATCCCCAGACGCTAGCCACCGTTTCCCTGCCCGCCGACCTGCGTGCCGAGGCGGATTGGCCACGCCCGCCCGCCGCTGCCAGCTTTGCCAACGGGGTGCAGTTGCGCGAGATTGCTTTGGCAGAAACGGCCGTTCGCCCCGGCCACAACCTGCCGCTTACCCTCTTTTGGCAAATGGAAAACGAGGAAGCAGTCACCGATTTACGGTATGAACTCACCGTCACTGCTTCAGATGGCACGATTTTGCGGCAGCAAAGCGGGCGTCCCGGCGCAAGCTGGCTCACGGCGTGGCAGCCCAACCAATACCTACGCGAACCCACCGGACTTTACTTCCCGCCAGAAACCGAGCCAGGGACATACCAACTGGAGTTGCGCTTGTTTGAAGGTGAAGAAGCAGTGGTGGGACGGCCGTTCTGGTGGCCATTGAATCAGGAAAGCGTGAAAATCGGTGACGTTGAGGTGACGCCGTGGCCGCTAGAGACGGAGCTGCCCATCGGCACGATTCCTGTGGACGCCAGCTTTGGCCCCAACATCCGGCTGCACAGCTACCAACTAGACATAACGCCAGAGGCCGTGGACGTTACCCTCTACTGGCAAACAAGTGCCCCACCCACCACTGGCTGGTTTGTTTTTGTGCATCTGGTGGATGAAACAGGCGAAATTGTGACCCAGCGGGATTTGGTGCCAGCCGATGGCCTGCGCCCCACCACCGGCTGGCGCACAGATGAAATCATCACCGATGCGCACGATCTAACGCTGCCGCCCAACTTGCCGCCAGGAAATTACATTATTCGTGTTGGGCTGTTTGAGCCGGAGAGTTTTGCCAGACCCGCCGTCGCGCAAAACGGCCAACCCTTGCCAGACAATCAGCTCATCCTCACGGAGATCAGCCTGCCATGAGTTCCCGACGGTGGCTGATGCTCATCTTGAGCCTGTACCTGCTCATCACAGTTGCTTACGGCGTGTTGAATCCACTGTTTGAAGCTCCGGACGAACATTGGCACTTTTTTACGGCCGTTTACATTGCCGAAAACCAAACGCTACCCGTCGTTGAGGAGGAATACGATACCTGGCTCAGCCAGGAAGCCGCCCAGCCGCCGCTTTACTACATTCTCAGCGCAGGCCTGATTGCTCCCCTGGACACCAGCACTGCCCGCGAGGAGGTGTGGCTAAATCCGTTTGGTACGCAGGGAATTGGCAACGCCGCCGCGTTGGTGAACAAAAATCAGATGGTGCATACGGCCGTTGAGCAATGGCCGTGGCAGGAGTATGTGCTGGCGGCACATATTCTGCGGATTTTTTCCACATTTCTGGGGTTGGGAACGCTGCTGGCCATTAACGGCTGCGCCCGGTTGCTGTGGCCGCAAAACGATCGCCTGCCGCTGCTGGCGGTTGCCATCGTTGCCTTTTTGCCCCAATTCAACTTTTTACACGCAGCTATCAGCAACGATACGCTGGTGATCTTTTTGTGCAGCGTGGCCTTGTGGCAGCTACTTTGGCTGTGGCAGCATGAGCCCGACACGAAGCGTCTGCTGCTGCTGGGCATCACCATCGGGCTGGCGGTGTTGAGCAAAAATGCCGGTGTGCTGCTGCTGATTTTTGCGGTTGGGTTCTTGGCACTGAATCACCTCAAAGAGAAATCCGCAGATTTCGCAGATGGACGCAGATTGTCTTTTTCAACTTTTGCAACTTGGGGATGGCAAACGGCCGTGTACATCATCCTGCCCGTGTTGCTCATTGCAGGCTGGCTGTGGTGGCGCAACTGGCAGCTTTACGGCGACTGGACGGCCACCAACCAGTTCATCCGCATTGCCGGGGGCGACCGGGACTTTACGCTGTGGCAAGTTTTGGGCGAAAGCGGTGGCCTGTGGCGGTCGCTGTTTGGCGTGTTTGGCTGGTTCAATCTGCTGGCGCCCACCTGGGCGTATATGGTTTGGTATATTTTGGCGGGGCTGGGCATTTTGGGGCTATTTAGAATTATTGGAGATTGGAGATTAGAGACTGGAGATTTCAGCCAATCTTTAATCTCTAATCTCCAATCCTTCGGCTCCGCTCAGGACAAGTCTCTGATCTCCCCCCCCTTGCTGCTATTTGGCTGGCTGCTGGCAGTATACGCTGGGCTGCTGCTGTTCATGCTGCAAACCCCGGCAGCGCAGGGGCGGCTGCTGTTCCCGGCAATTGTGCCGCTGGCGCTGGGGCTGGCGGCGGGGCTGCACCGCTGGCGGTGGTTCGATTGGTTGGCACCGGCAGCGGCACTCGTAACTACGATTTTTTGTCTGTGGGGGGTCATCCGCCCGGCTTATGCGCTGCCACCATTGGTGGATAGCTTGCCCACAACCGCCACGCCGCTAAATTTGCGCTTCGATGAGCTGACGCTGCTGGGGATTGAGATAGAGACGGAGACGGCCGTTCCCAACGAAACAATCACCTTCACCCTCTACTGGCAAGCTGATGCCGTGCCTGAAATTGCCCCTGAACTTGTGGTAGACGTGCTGGGGCGTAGACTAGAACCGTTGGCAAACAGCCACAGCTACCACGGGCGCGGCCTGTATCCCGCTACAGAATGGCCTACTGGGGCAATCGTAGCTGATCAGATAGAAATGCGCCTGACGGATGAAGCGGACCCACCGGTGCTGGCGCAGCTTTTTGTACGCCTGGTGGATGAAACGTCGCAAGAGGCACCCAGCGTGGCGGTTGGCGAAGTGGTCGTGCTGCCGACCAGTTGGCCAGAACCAGCCAACGAGATTTTGGCAGAAATTGGGGGCGCGGTGCAGGTGAGCGGGGTGACCGTTTCAACAAGGCAAACACAACCGGGCGAAACGATCACGGTCAACGTAAGTTGGCAGATCATCGCCTCGCCCCAGGCGGAGTGGACAACGTTGCTGCATCTGGCACAGCCGGGCGAGCCGCCGCTGGCTACAGGAGACAGCCCACCGCTGGCGGGCGACTACCCCACGCGCGTTTGGGTTGCGGGGCAGCGGTTTAGCGATGCGTATCAGTTAATGGTGCCGGAGGGTTTGGCAAACGGCCGTTACCCACTTTGGCTAGGCATGTACAACAGCAACACAATTGAGCGGCTGCCGCTAACGACTGATGGCGAACGCCAACCGACCGATCTGCTGCAAATTGGCTGGCTAGAAATCGTTGATCCATAATCGCTTTGGCAGGGAATAACACGAAGGTTTGAATGATCCTCCGGGAGGTTTCCCTAATTTGTAAGGCCGTAGACCAAACCTCCCGGAGGTTGAAGTTTGCAAGTTAATCGGTGATGACGAGCGGCAAATAAAGCCTCTCTGTTAGCGTGGCTGGGTCGATGACGGTGATTGTGAGCGTGTCGGTGGCGGCAGCGTCGCCAGAGTTGTCCCCGCTGAGATCAACGGAGTTGCCTGCGCCGTACATGGTGACGGTTTCGGCCGTTGCCGGAGCCACCCAGTTGAAGGTAAAGGTCACTTCACCGCCAGCCTCCTGAGTACAATCATCATTGATGCATTTGGGACCGCCATCATGAAGGTAATCCTTTGGGAAGTTGGGAGATAATTTTTGGGTATCATCTCCATTTTCATGCGTCACTTCACCGCCAAGAATTTGCGTGTAGAGCGAACCGGCCAGCGTATCGGTGAGAACGCCCCCGCTAGCTGACACATCAAGCCCGGCAGCGAGTTCTTGCCCCCCAGCAATGGTCAAGGTGTAGGTGAATGTTTCACCAGTAAAGGCAACTGCTGGCCCAGACAGCGTGACGGTGGGAACTGTGCCAGTATTATGACACAGGCTACAATTTGAACCACCAACACCAGAACGGCCGCTAACGCCACCGCTGAACGCTTTGCCAATTTGAACTAAAAAGATGAAGCTAAACGCGGCAACGAAGCCAATGGCTAGAATTGCCATCAATTTGCCAAGCTGTCGTCTATTGGTTGAATTCATTGCAAATCTCCTCTCCCGAAGGCATGATAATAACGATAAAATGGGTAATATTGGGCAGACACGGGGGTCTGCCCCTACCGGATTCCATATTTATTTTGGCTCAACTATTAAAAGTGTGCGAATCGGGTAAAATTGGGAATCATGGAATTCCCAATCACCGATTTACTCGACAAAGAAAACTGTACACAATGGATCATTGAACATTTCCATCCCAATGGCTTTGGGTGTCCGGTCTGTCAAGTCGGCGTAGACCAAGCCCGCAAGTTCCGAACGACAAAGCGCAGTCAACTGACCGTTTACCGTTGCCAACAGTGTCAAGCCGCTTACAACTTGTATACGGGAACCGTTTTCCAACAACATCATTTGACTCCAATGCAAGTCTTGTTGCTCGTTCGCGGTGTCCTCAAAGGAGAACCTGCGACAATCTTGTCAGCCGAATTGGGCATCAACTACCCAACGGTTTTGAGGTTGCGTCATGACCTGCAAGCGAACGCGGAACAGCTCCAACCAGAAACCCCGCTCCTGGATGATGAAACTGAAACCGATGAAATGTTTCAGAATGCGGGGGAAAAAAGGGTGTGAGCATTTCGACTCAGCTGACCCGCCCCGTCGTCGCGCCAACAAACGGCGAGGGCGTGGCACGTATGCCAATGACCGACCGCCTGTTGTGGGCACAGTGGGGCGTCAATCTGGACAAGTTCGCTTGCGTGTTGTTAAAGATACAAAAGGTGAGACCCTGGTTGACCACGTGCATCGCTTTACGCTAGCTGGGTCTCAACTGTATACAGACGAATACCAAAGCTACAATCATGTGATTCGCCCACATGCCACCGTCTCTCATGGCGACAAGGAGTGGGCGCGTGATGACGATGGTGACGGGATTCGCGAAGTGCATGTCAACACGGCCGAAGGCATGTGGACGGATGTGCGTAACTTTTTAAGGATGTTCAAAGGTGTGCATAAGAAAAACTTGAGCGGTTACATTGCGATATGTGAATTCAGGCGGAATGTGAAGCGTATCTCACCGGATTTCATCTCAGCTTTGGTCACTCTGCACACTTTCGACCCATGAGCCTTTATTTTTACCCGTATTAAAGCAAACAAATTGGGCAAGGCAAGCAAGTACGATTAACGGCCGTATGAATCAACAGATGGAGAGCAGAGTGAAGATGAAGGGAGAAACGGCCGTTTTCCGGTGGTGGTTGTGGCTCATTTTAGGGCTCTATTTGCTGGTTGGGGTGGGGTACAGCGTCGTGACGCCGCTGTTTGAAGCACCGGACGAGCATCATCACTTTTTCAACGCCCTCATCATTCAGCAAAGTGGCGAACTTCCGCGCAGCGATCAAAATCCTGGGTTGGCACGGCAGGAAGCGGCCCAGCCGCCGCTTTACTACCTGCTAGCAGCTCTGGCCATTGCCCCGGTAAATGTAGGGGATGCCGAAGGAGCTTTGTGGCCGAACCCGTATGTGCAGCTGGGCAACGCCAACACGCCAGATAACGCCAATGCCTTTATCCATCCTCCGGCTGAGGGGGTTTTTCCGTGGCGTGGCGTCACGCTGGCGGTTCAATTGGTACGCTTTTTATCGGTGCTGCTGGGGCTGGGAACGCTCATTTTTGTGTACCAATCTGCCCAGCTTATTTGGCCGGATGCGCCGCAAAACGGGCTGCTGGCGACAGTGCTGGTGGCATTTTTGCCCCAGTTTGGCTTTTTGCACGGCAGCGTCTCCAACGATCCGCTGATGATTTTGGTGGCAACGGCCGTTCTCTACCAACTGCTATTTTTGTGGCGGGTGCGAGTGACAAACGGCCGTTTACTGTTGCTGGGGATTACGTTGGGCCTGGGCTTGCTGGCCAAAACAACGGGCATTTTGCTGCTGGTGTGGGCGGTGGGCTGGCTGGTTTTGCTGCAAAGTTGGCAAAAAAAGCAGCTCGTCTGGCGGGTCGCCGTGCCGGTTGTGCTAGCGGCTTTGCTGGTGGGCGGCTGGTGGTTGCTGCGGAATTGGCTGCTGTATAGGGATGTAACGGCCGTTAACCAATTTGTGGCCCTGGCAGGCGGCAATCGACAGCATAGTTTGGGGCAGGTGCTGGCCGATCTGGACCGCGTCTGGCTGTCGTTTATCGGCTTTTTTGGCTGGATGACGGTGCGCCCACCTGTTTGGATCCATTGGCTGTGGGGGGGCATCGTCGCGCTGGCGGTTGGGGGTGGTGCGTGGCAGCTACGCCGCTGGCGCAGCCGCCCACAAGCAAGCTGGCTGTTGTGGCTCCTGTTGGGCAGTTGGTTTGGGTTGGTGTTTGCGGGCTGGGCGCAGTTCATGCGGCAAACGTCTGCCGACCAGGGGCGATTGCTGTTTCCGGCACTGGCGGCGATTGTGCTGCTGCTGGTGGCCGGACTTTCTGGCTGGCGGCGGCGTTGGCTATATCCCCTGTTGGCAATGGCCGCTTTAATCACAACGGTTTACAGCATGGCGCTTGTGATCCCATCTGCCTTGGGTACGCCACAGCCAGCAACTGTGTTGGAAACGGCGGAAACGGCCGTCCTCAATCAACCAGTGGGCGAGGGGATTGAACTGCTCACCGCCCACATTGAGCAAACGGCCGCACATCCTGGCGACTATGTGGGCATCACCCTCACCTGGCGTGCCGACGCCATCCCTGCCGAACCGCCAACAGTGGTCATCGAGCTTTTTGGGCGTGAACAACAGCTGGTGGGGAAGCTGCTTTCTTATCACGGAAACGGCCGTTTACCGGCCAACTTGTGGCAACCGGGGCAAATGTATGAAGATCAATTTTGGGTGCAGCTTTCGCCGGAGATGCAAACGCCGACAGTGGTGCGCCCCATCGTGCATTTGCTGGACGGCACGGCTCGGGTGGCCCTGCCGCCGCTCAAAGTAACGCCTCGCACGCAGCCAGCAGCGCAGACGGCCGTTGCCAACCTGGGTGATGGCATTGAACTGGTCGGGGTACAGCTTTCACAGGAAACGGCCGTGCCTGGTGATGAAATTGACATAACGCTGACATGGCAAATTACCGCCCCGCCACAGCAGCGGTTAACCACGTTCATCCATTTGGGGGAACAAACCCAGCCACCGCTGGCACAAGCAGACGGCGTGCCGCTCAATGGAAATTATCCTACGACATATTGGGAAGCAGGTGAGCAGTTTACGGACACGTACCGGCTCATCCTGCCACCGGAACTTCCCCCCGGTCGCTACCCACTTTATATTGGTTTGTATGATTCAGAAACGGCCGTGCGGCTGCCTGTTAGCGTCAACGGACAGCCACAGCCTTTTGCAGCCTACCAAGCCAAGGTGGTCACAATTTCTCTGCCAGACCCATGAGAGTCTAAGGAACCGTAACTTTGTACAGGGTATCATCCAAATAACCCCCTGCATACAGTTCACCATCTACCCCTTCGCCAAAAGTGCTCAGCAGAAAATCCGCCTGGCCTAAAGAAACTGAAACCCAGTTACCGCTGTTGACGCGCGTAATTCCCCACAGGTTGCCTGTGCAAAAATCGGCCAGCACGTAGAAGCCTTGCAAAATTGCATACTCCGTTCCACGATAAACAAATCCACCTGTAACAGCGCAATTAGGGCCAGCACTGTCATATTCAAAAATGGGAAAATCATAATCCCCGGCAGGGCCACATTTGCTATCGTAAACGGGATGCCCCACACCAGGCAGCGTTTGGTCAAAGGTGCCTTCCCAGCAACGCCAGCCAAAGTTTTGCCCACTCTCACCAGCCGGAATAAAGTCGATTTCTTCAAAAATCCATTCGCCCACATCACCAATGTATAAATCGCCCGTGAGTGCGTCAAAGCTCATCCGCCAGGGGTTGCGTAACCCAAGTGCCCATATTTCGGCGCAGCCATCCTGCGCAACATATGGGTTATCTGATGGGATAGAATAGTTGTTGGCTGGGTTTAATCCGGCGCAATCTGGTGCTACGTTGCCCGGTGTGTTTGGGTTCACATCGATGCGAATAATCTTGCCTAAAAGCACATCTGTACGCTGCCCGTGATTGGCCGGATCGTGGGGATCTGTACTGCCAAAGTTGGGGTCAGGCCCACCATCGCCAAAACCGACATACAAATAGCCATCAGGGCCAAAGGTGAGGTCTCCGCCATTGTGTACTGGACTAATGCCAGATGGTTCACCATTGTCTGGCGTTTTGGCAATCGATAGCATATTTACTTCGCTAGATTTAATGGCCTGATCCAAGTTGCCGGGATCGACATTAAACCGGGAAACGACAATTCTAAAATCTCCTTCTCGGGTGTAGGCAACAAACAGTTGTGGGGTTGCTGGATAATTGGGGTGGAAGGCAAGCCCCAGCAACCCTAATTCCCAATTTCCGGCAGCAGCAACGCGGTCGGTAATATCCAAAAATGGGGTAGCGACAAGCGTGCCGTTAGGCTCTACAATACGTATTTTGCCTTCCCGTTCGGTTATGTATAAACGGCCGTCTCCCGCGTGTGCAATATCGGTGATGGCACTGGTTGTAAATCCGGTGGCGAATGGTTCAAAAGAGAGGCTGGCAGGAGCCTTAAAACTCTCAACCAACGGGAGATACACGTTTTCAGAACTGCTGCCTTCACTTTCTGCTGGGAGTATGGCTGCTACCTGTTCTGTGTAAGAAACGACAATCCCCATGATTAAAAAAATGCCCATTAAAATGAGCCAACGCGCTGTGTATTTTTTCTGGTACATACCTAATTTTCCCCTCCAACTTTAAATTGCATTTTACGGTGTTACATATTCCAAAACTATCGGTGCAGACACCATGCCTTTGTTGCCAAAACCATCTTCCTGCACGGCGACAATGTAGTTGAGTCCCCCTTCTGCCTGCGAGCGGGAAAGCGTGACGGGCAGGTCAACCGTGCCAGAAAACGTAATGATGCCAGAAGTCTCCGTGATTTTGAGGGCACTGTTGGCTTCAAAGGGATCGAGATCGAAACCGCCACCGGGTACGGCCGTTGTAAACAATCCACCTTCAACCACCAGCAAGCGCACCGTACGGCCCGGCTCCCCGGTCACGCGCACTGTTTGGCTGGCTTGCATCACAGTAGCTGGTGGCGTCGTGCTGCCAACAAGCTCTAGCGTAGGAGCCGCCAGCAGCCCTTCACGCAGCAGCAGATCGCCCCCACCATTGCTGCCTTCTTGCCTGAAAATCTCCCCATTTAGTAGGGTTCCATCTGCCAGCGTGACGGTAACGGCCGTTCCTACCAACTCCAGGCCAGACACACTGCCAGACTCATTTGGCCCTGGTGCGGCCGTTCCCTTGATGCTGGTCGGGTCTACATCCAAAGAAAAGGTGAAAGATTCGCCGGGACCAAATCCAGTAAAATTGATTTCCAGGATGTCAAAACCGCCATCATGGGGAGCGAGAAAAGCGTGGCTTTGGTATGCGGAGGCGTTGCTATCAACCTGCAAATTTTTGGCAGTGGTGTCCCCAGCTATGCCATTGGGGTCAAACACCATGTCTGGCAAAAAAGCACTGCCTAAATCCAGGCGAATTTTGCTAATGCGCTGGCTATTTTCCGCCGAGTTTGTGATGACAAACGAACCAACGTTAAACGTGCTGGCATTTAAACCTGCATCGGGCGTGATTTGCACAGTGACTTCTTCTGAGGGCTGCAAGATTTCTGGAGATTGGATGAGCGGTAGGTAAACCAAATAGGAGGTTGAGTCTGGGGCGGACTGCACAGCTTGGGTCAGCGTTGCTACCAAAAACAAAAGGGCAACTACCAAACCAATGAACCCACGCAAGGAACGCCAATTTACAATATCCATTACACACTTTCCTCTACTTTTGTAATCGGCGACCAACTTTCAAAAATTATGGCTCTCTCGCCAATTACTTGAATAAAAGTGGAAGAAATGGCTCTCCATATTTTAGTCGCTCTCCCACATTTACCCTTTAGCCGAGAAGTATACGGCCGTCTCCCGCAAACGCAACTTGGCTCAATAGCCAAAATCGCACTGGTAAGCAATTAGGGGCAAATAGGTTATAAAGGGAGAGACTCCGGCAATCCGCAAGCCAGGATTGCTTGTGTTTTTGAGCAAAATCACCCAATCTTCGCTGCTATTGTTAGGCGGCAAACCCAAGGAGACGATACCACCTCCGGTGATATTGTTCACCGCCCCTTCAAATTCACCGGTGCGTGGGTTAAACCATTGCTGAGTAAACGTGCCAGAAACGGCCGTTAAATCCAGGCTAGCTGGCTGAGAAGCGTCAGGCAGGTGAATGGCATACACTTCCCCAATTTTGGCAAAGACCTGTCCCCCATTGTACGTCTCAGCCTCATCAGAGAGTAAATTATCGGCTGGCTGCATTTCCCAAAATGGCAAGTTTTCTTGCATAAACCGACGCGCATACCAGGTAAAATCCCACATCTTTTCACGGGTGCTGAAATCTTCCAGGCGCATGTCGCCGCCCAGCGGCAAATCCCAATACCCCATGTACCACTCAATATTGCCTCCGCTAAAATAAACTTGGTACAAAACTGACTTCCGCAACACATCCTCATTGGAACTGGTGAGGCTGTTATTATTTTCGTCCATATCCAAGACCCAGGGCCGACCAGCGTTGGCTGAATTTGCGCGCCACACCTCTACAAACCCATCGGCCGTTTCCCATTTGTACTGAAATGATGTCGCCGAAAAGCGAGAGTCGCCAAGCATATCGGCGTAGCTGTAGTGTGGGCTGCCTGCCGTGTCTAAATAGGTATGCGCCGCGATGGGATGCTGCGCCCAATCCAGGGCCTGGATGTAATCTGCATAAGCACGCAGGGTTTCCACCGGAAAGCGATTTTCTTCGCTCAGGTTCCATTTCAGGCCCAGCAGATGACCAAATCGGGCAATCATCTCACGGAAAAACAGCTTGCGTTCTACGCCGAAGCCACCGTCATCCAAAAAGTTGTAGTTTGGCACTTCGGTCTCGGCCAGCACCATTTGAATGGCAATGCCCTTGCGCTGGGCATGTTCCAGCACGGTTTGCCACTGGCGCAGCTTGCTGATGTCGTAATGGGTGTTGCTGTGGGCGGTGCCGTCGGCGGCCACGAAGGGATAGGTTTCCTGGCCATCGCCGCCCAAATTCATGGGCAAAAAGTAGATGGAATTGACACGCTTTTCAGACAGATAGTTTAGTGCGCCAATAATCCCCTTGGCATCTGCGCCGCTGTCCTCACTCACAAAATTGGGATCGCCCGGCTGCCAATCGGCGACATGGGTGCTGTAAACGTGCAGAAAATCGGGGATCAGGCCACCCTGGTCTATGGTGTTATCGAACCCGTGGTAGCCGAAGAAATTCTCGGGGCTGTCGGTGCCCCCTTTTATCCAATAACCGCCATCCCGAAACTTGAGGTAATGATTGTTGGCGTACTCCAGCCGCCCCAGCCCCAAAAAGCCGGGCGCGTTGCATTTCACTGGGTCAATGGAGAATTGGCCAGTTTCACCATCGAAATGTACGGCCGTTCCTGCCAACGGATCTAAATCAACAGCCACATCATCCCCGGTGCGGAATGAGGCTTCGTAACTCCAAACGCCGTGCTTGTCTGGGGAGAAGATAACTTGCCAGACAGAGCCTGCGCCGCCGCCGTTGCCATCTCCGGCATAAAAACCCGGCACTTCATAAATTTGCCCCTGTGGCCCGGTAAAGGTCACTTGCAAACGGTAATCGGTAAACGGATTGGGGTTGGCGGCCAGCTCGTCGGTGTCTGGCCCATTGAAGCTAAGGGTGAGCGGGTACCATGTTTTCATCTCGCCGCTGATTGAGGCCAGCACGGCCGTTTCTGAATCAGATTGATCCGCAGCAACCGGCACAATAATCCCGTCATTTTCTGATGGCGCAATTCCGTGCCAGATCAGCCAACTCGTTAAACCAAATAAAATAAGCAGTCGCGTTTTCATCGTTTACACCTTTTTCGCGGGCAAAATTGCATCCAATCTTACAGTTTGCCCAGCTAACAGATACAAAAATCAACTTGCACCGCGCATTTTGCCTGTTTTCTAGGATAAACGGCACAGGACTCTTTTCCCACAAAATTCAATTAGCGTTCAATGAGTTGGATAGTTCCCACAATCACGCGGTCGCCCAATTCGCCGCGAGGGCCACTGGTAGGCAGGCGTTGGCCCGTGGCCAACAGATAAAGCCCCACCTGTAGCTGATATTCGCCGGCCGGCACGTCAGCGAACCAGAAACGGCCGTCTACCACCATCTCCCCCTCGCCCCAAAACGAAGTTGGGTATAGGCCATCCAGCGGTTGGCCATCTTGCCCTTGCACAAAGTCGCCTTCAGGCGTGAGAAGATGCAAAAACACGGTGTAATCCTCAGGAATGGGGCCAACCGCCTGCCAAAACAGCGTTAATTCCAGCGGTTCTTCCATCGACACGGTTTGCGGCAAGCTGGCATAGGAAAGCACAATTCCTTCGCCAAATTGGGTGCCGATGGGAATGGCCTCGGCTGGAACGGCCGTTTCCTCTGGCGGCGTCTTCAATTGGGCAATGTTGATCGTCGTGTTGCCATCAGCATCAAGCAAAGGCAGTAGAGAGTCGCTGCCCGGCTGATGTAAGGCAAGCTGAACAGTGTAGGCGGCTGGCGCATCACTGGGCAAGGGGAGCGTGTACTCATCACGCAGGATTTGCCCAGTAGACAAATTACTGAACACAGTGTAGCCAGGACTAGGATTCACAATTGTCTGCTGCGGCACGCCCCGGCCATCCAGCAGGGTGAGGGCCACCTCGTAAGCAGCCGTTGGCGATTGCAACGCTTGCCAATAAAGCGTTAGTTCGTTAGGCAGCACACGCTCTACGCCGATAAGCTGAATCTCATCATTAAAGTTGCCGGCGGCGGGCGCGGGAATGTTGGGGATACGGCCGTCTGCCACATGCACCACCAGCGGAGAATTTGCCTGATCCAGCCAGAAAATTTTGCCTAGCAGCAACAATAACGCCAGCATTACTATTAAACTGGAAGGGAGGATTGGAGATTGGAGATTAGAGATTTGCAATGCTTTTCCATCTCCAATCTCTAATCTCCAATCTCTTTTAAACAACACCAGCCACAAACAGACCAGCAAACCCGCCACCGAAAGTAAATCTGCCAGCCAGCGGAGGGGCGTGCGACCAAACCAAAGTTTGAGCCTGTGTTCACCTGCGGGAACGGTGAGTTGCAAACGGCCGTTCTCGTCCGCATCGACTGCCAAATCATCATCATCTAACTTCGCCTGCCAGCCGGGGAAAATATGGCTAGCGAAGGTAAGTGTCGTCGGCTGGGCAAAATTAGTTTGCCAAACGGCCGTCCACGGGTCACTCTCCTGCAAAATGAGGGAGGTGCTGGGGGCGGCTGTCAGCAGCTTGTCAGCCAGCGCGGAACCAGCGGGCACAACGGGGCCAGTTGGCCAGGTTGCTACCCGTGCGTCGCTGTACTCTCCCCAGGCCGTTAGTCCAATAATTTGGTACTGTTGCTGAACGGCCGTTACGTCTGCCAGTGTCGGCTGCTCCGGCAACGCTACCCAGCGCGGGGGATACAAATACGGCACTAAGTTAACATAACAAACTACCACCACACCCACCAAAACAATACCGCTTACTGGCCACCGCTCACCAATTACCGAATAGCGATTACTGAAAAGACGTAAGCCCGCAACGACCAGGAAAAAAGCAGGCACATCCAACAACCGCCAGGGAAATTGCAAACCACGCAGCGGTGCTATCAACCGCCAAATGAGGTCGGAAGCTGGCAATGTGAGGAAGAGGACAGCCCAGCCCAGCAGCCCAGCAGCAAAAAAAGCAGCATCTTGCGCCGGGAATTCACCATCTCGGCTGCGCCGCCAGCGGAGCAAAGACCAGCCAGAAACGGCCGTTCCGCCAGCCCCCAGCAGCAACGCCACCAGCCCCACCGTTTTAGGCAGATAGGCACCCCGCAGTCCGGCAACGGCCGTTCCCGGCCAAGCCCACAGCGAGGTGAAATGATTGCCATACCACACGTTGGCAGCTTCGGCGGCGTAGCGCGTGAACTGAATTTCGGTAAAGGCGGGCAGCCAGGCAAAGGCAGCAATAGACAGCCCCAGACCAAACGCGCCCAACAGTGCCAGCCAATGCCGACGAGCGCGGCTTTGTCCAACCATCACCACTAGGCTCCACGCTAGCAGCGGCCCCAGCAGCAGCAGGCTGGCCGCAGCATGAGACAGCAACAGCAAAGCAATGCCCACGGCAGCAAAAACCATTCGTCGGGAAGACGGCCGTTCCGCCAGCCGCCAGAGCAGCCACGCCACCAGCGGTACCAACCCGAGAGCCAAACTGTTGGAGGTACTGGCCCGGCTGTAAATTTGGTTGGCAACGTGGGGTGAAAAAGTGAAAACGGCCGTTGCTACCAAACCACCCACCTCGCCAGCCAACACCCGCCCCAAGCCAAACATGCCTACCGCACCCAGCAGCAGGCACAAGGCAAACAGTAAATTGATAGCCACATCTGCCTGCTGACCAGTAAGCCAATAAAGCGCGGTAAGCAGCCAGGCACTCAGCGGGGGATAAAAATTGAAGAGCGGCGAGCCGTAGCCATAAATGAGGTCTGGCTGCCACCGGGCCAGCGGCACGCCAGCCGCCCACTGCCCATTCACCAGCGGAATGCGAAAATAATGCAGCAGCAGATCATCACCTTGGGGCGGCAACCCCCAAAGTGGCTGTGCCGCCAGCGCAGCCAAGAGCAACACCGCCAGCCATGGCCACAATCGTCTCACACGGTTTGATTCAAACACGGCCGTAATCTTAAAGGGGAGATCAAGAAAAACCAACACGAATAAGACGATTGGACGAATCACACAACTCATTATTGCATTCGCTTCATTTGCAAATTCGTCTCGTTCGTGGTGTATCCTTCTGAGGGCCTATGAATCAGAGAATCTACGAACGAGTTGTCATGGGATTGGCATAGAAACACGCGCCTTGGCGACTTTGCGTGAGGGTTCCCTGACAAGCAGTGTGAACACCTCCGTTTTGAACAGTTATACCCAAATCGCTATGTCTGCGTTAAACTCATTGGTGGGAGTGATTGTGTCCCGGTGGGCGCCCCAGTCTTCAAAACTGGTGGCCGGCTGCGCAGAGCAGGCGGCGGTGGGTTCGACTCCCATTCACTCCCGCCTAAACAAGGAGATTGGAGACCGGAGATTGAAAGAGATACAAACGCAAATCTCCAATCTTCCGTCTCCAACCTCTTAATTTTCGCAGACAAACTCCCCAATTGACAGGCAAAATAAATGGTGGAAACAAAATGACATTGATTAAAAATTTGCAAGATCACGTAGGTTCCCGCCCTGACAAGTTCTTCAAAAACACGTTGTTTCACAGCGACACGCTGCTACTCGGCCTAAACTGCCTGGAACCGGGTCAGGTGCAGCAGCCACACGACCACAGCGACCAGGACAAATTTTATTACGTAGTCGAAGGAGAAGGGCACTTTTGGCTTGGCGACAACCAGATGGTTGTGGGTAAAGGCAATGTGGTATGGGCACCTGCTGGCGTCATCCACGGCGTGAGGAATGAAGGCGCGGCGCGGCTGACTTTATTGGTTGGCATTGCGCCAGCACCATAGCGTCTAGCAACTCTCATTCCTCGCGCAAAGTCACAAAAAGGTTAAAAAACTTTGCGATTTTGCGTGAGCTTTTAGCAAATTGCCTCATGAATTTGGTCTTTCTTACTTTCTTCTCCGCACCTCTGCACCTCTGCGTTAATTAGTTCTCATGCTCTCACTAGACAAGCAAAATGAATGGCGTGAGCAGTACCGTGCCGCTCATCCCGGCTGGCAGCCCGCCACAGAGCTGTACGCCAATTTGGTGCGGCTGCATCTTACGCCAGAAGCGCAGGTGTTAGACATTGGCTGCGGCCGGGGTGGCTTGGTGGAGCAATTGGAACATCCGCTGGCGCAGGTGGTTGGTATTGATCCAGATTGGCTATCGCTGCGAGAACATCGGCTGAACTTGACCAGTGCGGTGGCGTTTAGCGATGATTTGCCTTTTGCTCCAGCCACGTTTGACCTGGCATTTGCGAGCTGGGTGTTAGAACATTTGGCACGGCCGTTTCTCACCCTCCAATCCATCGCCCGCGTACTCAAGCCGGGGGGCGCATTCGTGTTCATCACGCCAAACGGCCGTCATCCGCTGGCACTGCTAAACAAGACAATGGGCAAGCTGGGGGCGTTACAGGGGAGAGTGGTGGCGAGGCTGTACGGCCGTTCCGCCGACGACACCTTTGCCACCCATTACCGCACCAATAGCCAGACCGCCCTGGAAAAGCTGGCCGCACAAAGCAGCTTACACCTCACTCAACTGCACCATGTCCCTGACCCCACCTACCTCGCCTTCAATCGCCCGCTCTTCCGGCTGATGTCTCTGCTGGAAAATACGCTTCCTGCTGGACGCAAGATTCATCTAGTCGGCGTTTTAGTAAAAAGCGGCGGGTGACCGTAAAATACCCAAATGGAACACCTTTCCCCCACCAAACAAATCTATTACAGCACCGTTGGGAGCCTGTACGCCTTTGCTTACACTAGCCAGCGGCGCACCTTTCTGGGCATTCCGCGCAGTGGTTGGCTACGGCTGGGCATCTTTGCCCTGTTTGTGGCGGCCTTAATTGGGCGTTGGGGCTGGGTGGCCGTCGGGCTGACGGTGCTGCTGTGGCTGTATGTGAGTTTTATCTATCGGCGGGCGCGACGGGAGGATTACAACAAGTTTGTGGTGGATGAAACGGCCGTTTCCCCACCCCCTACCGTCAAACCAATCGCGCCCAATGAGCGAACGGCCGTCCACGCCTCTGGTCGCTACGCCGTCACGGGCAAGGCAGACACTGTGCTGCTGCAAAAGCCAGCCCATTATTGGAGCGTGCCGCTCGGCGACCATATCGTTATGGTGGAGTACCGACCCAAGCGATTCTTGTATCAATTTATTGCGCCCCGCACGCTGCAAAAAGTGCAGCGCGGCTGGATTTTGTTTGGCAAGAAGCCAATCCCGACGTTGGCAATTACATTT
The DNA here is from genome assembly GCF_965223285.1 of Candidatus Leptofilum sp. GTDB lineage: Bacteria > Chloroflexota > Anaerolineae > Promineifilales > Promineifilaceae > Leptofilum. The sequence continues at coordinate 2,851,300 of NZ_OZ244997.1, forward strand.
TTAGAGGTGTGGGGGCAGGATGAAAACAGTTCGCTGCTGTATTATGTGGGGGGCGGACCAACAGATGACCTAAGCCATCTGAAGCCCCGCACCATTTACTTTTCTTTTGAGGATACGGCCGTTCTGCAACAAGTATGGGCCACGCTGATTTTGGCCACAGAGAACACAGAGAGATAAGAGAAAACCTAAAAGTCTCTGCAACAACCATCCTCCGGGAGGTTCGAGACAAAACCTGGCTCCAATTGAAACCTCCCGGAGGTTCATGCTAACCTTGCAGCAAGTCGGAGACGGTACGGCCGAGTACGGAGCCTTCACCAGAGGAACGACCACCACCGCTACTGCCAACCTTGGCATTTTGCAGCACGCGGTCCGCCAAGCGGCTAAACGGCAGCGATTGTAGCCAGACACGCCCGGTTCCTTGCAAGGTTGCCAAGAACAACCCCTCACCGCCAAAAATCATCGACTTTAGGTTGCCAGCCCGCTCAATGTCATAATTGATGGTGGATTCAAAAGCAACGATGCAGCCCGTATCCACCATGATCTTGCCGCCGTTAAGTCGGCGCTCCACGATGGTGCCACCCGCGTGGATGAACACATTGCCATCCCCACGCAGCCGCTGCAAAATGAACCCTTCGCCACCAAAAAAGCCTGCGCCCAATTTTTTGTTGAAGGCAATGCTCACTTCCGTACCCAGGGCAGCGCAAAGGAAGGAATCTTTTTGGCAGATGAGTTCGCCGTTGGCCTCATCCAGATCGATGGCGATGATCTTGCCGGGGTAGGGTGCGCCAAAAGCGACGTGCTTTTTACCCTGGCCGTTGTTGGTGAAGTGGGTCATGAAGATCGATTCGCCCGTGAAGGCACGCTTGGCAACGCTGCCCAATGCGCCCAGGAAGCCTTGGTCTGGCTTGGAGCCGTCGCCCATTTTGGTTTCAAAGCCGATACCGTCTTCCATGTACATCATCGCGCCTGCCTCAGCAATAACGGTTTCGCTGGGATCAAGCTCAACCTCAACAAACTGCAAATCGTCGCCAAAAACCTGATAATCTACTTCGTGACTTTTTTTCATGTGACTGCTCCTTTTTGAGTGAAACAACGAATGAAAAGTGGAAAAGATTTCAAAAGGCTTACTAGCCGTTCGGATGTTTCCAAAGCGTTACAGGACTTTTGAAATCTACGCTGTGTGCTTTACGCAACGGCCGTCTCCCCGTTGCAGGCTCATTTTACCGCAAAAATATATGGCAGGGGTTGGTCCCCGTGCCAACCCAAGAGGCAGACACGGGGGTCTGCGCCTACGAAATCAATAACCGCGTGTTAAATCAATGGCATTTGGCAACGGCTGGCCCTGTGCCGCTGCGTTGAGCAACTCTGCCAAGGCAGCGAGGCGCAGCGGTTCTGTCTCGGCGACGTGCCCGGTGCGGTGGGGGCTAAGCAAGACGTTATCTAGTTGGTGAAACGGCCGTTCCGCCGGAAATGTGTTTGCCCGCGCCGCCTCATCTTTGGGGTAGTTGTACCACACATCCAGCCCCGCCCCATGCAGGTGGCCGCTGACCAACGCCTCGTACAGGGCATCCTCGTTTACGATGGCGGCACGACCAGCATTGACCAAAATGGCGCGGGGCGGCAGCAACGCCAGCTCTGCCGCACCCAACAAGCCGTCGGTTTCTGGCGTGTGGGGCAGGCAGATGAGCAAGGCGTTGGCTTGAGGCAGCAGCTCAGGCAGGGAATCTGCTGGGTGAACGGTCACGCCATTATCGGTAATGGGTGCAGATTGCGAACGGCGGATGGCATGGACAATCATGCCCAGGGCGCGACACAGCTGGGCCAGCCGCTGGCCAATCGCCCCGTAGCCAAGGATGACGGCCGTTTTGCCAGCCAGCAGCACCGAAGGAAACGGCCGTTCATACCGAGGCCGCCAATCTCCTTGGCGCAAGGCACGGTCAGCGGGAACCGCCAAGCGCGCCACGCCCAGCAGCAGCATGAGCATCCCCTCGGCGACGATGGCGGCGTTGTGGTGCAGATTGTGTAGCTTCAGGTGGGGAAAGTCGCGCAGGCGAACGGCCGTTACCTCCGGCAAGCCCGCCCAAGGGATGATGACGGTATGCAGGTTAGGGCTGGCGGTGAGTTCTTGTGGGGTAGGACGGCCGTTTACCAAAATTTCGTACTGGGCGGGGTCAGGCAAATCGCCAATGGTGAGCTGCACGTTAGGATGCAGTTGGCCTTGCAATGACGCCAAATCATCCGGCGCAGGGGGGTAAGAAAGGTGAACGTGAATCATTTTTATAGATATTCCCGTAGGGGCAGGCCCCCGTGCCTGCCCGTCCCCATGTTTGCCCTTTGCTGTGCCTGCCCATACTGGGTTGGCACGGGGGCCAACCCGTACATATCATGGGGGTGAACCCCTACCAATCTTGGTTGAATTTGTTGGCCGGGGCGTTGGGATTTAATTGATCGGCGTGCCAGTTGGCCGGATTGTTGTGAATGTACTCCCGGATTGCCCGATGGGCGCGTTCGTTGCGGATGATGTGTTCGTAGTAGTTGCGCTGCCAGAAACGTTTGTGGAATGGCGGCCATTTGCCATCCTGAACGCCGTGCCGATATTTGGTGGTGGTTATCGATTTGTACCATTGGATAACGTCGAACAACAATACATCGCCCGTCAAAATCACAATAAAATGAATATGGTTGGGCATACAAACAAACGCATCCAGGATAACGGTGGGATATTTAATCGTGATCTCTTCCCAAAAGGCGGTCACCATTTTTCCCGCATCATTCAATACCGTTTCGCCGTCTACAACTTCGCCCAGCAGGGAAACCCCGCCGTGCACGCAGATGGTGATGAAATAAGCACCTGCCTGGCTGTAATCATACCCTTTCAGGCGAATCGAACGCCGATGATGTTTGTGTGGATCGTATTTCATGTTCATATCCATTTTGGGGATGGCACGGGGACCACCCCTACATTTGCGATCGTTTCCCCGGTAGGGGCAGGCCCCCGTGCCTGCCCTATTTCCCGTGCCGCATGGGGGTGGCACGGGGACCACCCCCTACAGATTGGTTTTGTCGAAAATTTGTAACAGGGTGGCTTTTTTGGCCTCGCCTTCTGGGGTAGGCGGGAAGACGAGGGGGAAGGTGCCCAGAATGTGGGCAAATTCGTCGCGGGTGAGGCCGTAGAGGCGGGCGACGAGCGCGTCTAGTTCGTGGCGGAGCTGCTGGCGGGTGGCGGAGTCGGTGGCGGCAAGGCTGGGCGACCAGGGGGTGCCCATGACGGCTTGCCACAGCGGGGCGAAGGCGGGGCTAGTGCAGCTGAGCCGCGCCGCGCGGGGGACAATGGCGTCAAAATACGGATTCCCCGCCGTCAATCGCGGGACGGGTAGTTGATAAGCATAAAACATGCTCACATGCGTCCCAATTTTGTAGCGAATAATGAAATCTAATACAAAGCTGTTCAAAACGGACACAAGATATAGCATTCTCGCATCCCTTGTTTCGGTCTCAACAATCACAGTATTTCCAGCAAAAACATTTGGAGGCAATATTGTTGCGATGATCGTCCGTTGATCTGTGCTACGAGCAATATCGCGATAGCCAATGCGACACTTTTGATAATCTATTTCTTGTCCTTTGTCCTCTTGACTTCGCAATGCCCGTTTTCGACCCTTTTGCTCTTCAATCCAAAATCGTGGCTCAGAAAAATAAGCATCAAATTGATGAATCATCTTGCCTTCATAAAGCACCAACCCTGATTCGGTTTGATTAAAAAGACGACGGTCATTGGTCATATCAATTTCTCGCCAAAACTGAACGCCCCAAGTAACATCTTTTTCACCTAACAATGGCTTTCCATCATAGATTTTTTCAGCTATTTGATAGTCTTGTTCGTTCCTAAATTCCATTAAGCTCAGGCTATCAGGGCTAAATCGCATTATTGACGACGTTTTTAACACCATGAATTGATTATCTTCAGCTAAAAATTCGAGCAGCTTGTCAGGTTGAGGAACATCACGAGGGTCAATTTTGAAAATTGCATTGAAATCCTCTGATGGCTGACCCTTTTCAGCAATTAGCATCGTTATTTTGAAAGAACGATGAATATCTGAAAAATAAACACCACCTCCTGCAACCCCATTTGTTATGCTTGCAAGCGCATTTATCTTTCCCTCATTCAAAAGCATTTCACGCAGTTCTTTCGTGCCCAAATCGCTGTAAATGCCGGAGGGGATGACAAAGGCGAGCCGCCCGCCGTCTTGCAGCAGGTCGTAGCCGCGCTCCAGGAATAGTTTGTGGGTGGCGGTGTCGCCGCGCCCCTGGCGGCTGTAGTCGGGGGCTTTTTTGTAGTAGGTGGCGGCGGCTTCAATGCGGGCTTTTTGGGCTTCCCAGCCTTCGGCCAGGGTGGGGTCGCCGATGTCTAGCTCGGCAATGCGGGCTTCCGCCTTTTTGCGGGTCAGCTTGCTCTCGATGTTGGGGTCAAACTGGGCGTAATATTCGCGCAGGTCGGGCTTCACAATTTCCCACGGCGGGTTGCCCAGCACCACGTCAAAACCCAACGCAGTTGGGTCACCGCCATTGGCAAAAACTTCGGGGAATTCGACAGCCCAGTTGAAGGGGCGCACGGTGTCGTCCAGTGCGCCGTCGCCGTCAGGGAAATGTTCAATCAGGTCGGCGTTGAGGGCGTCGTTGACCTGCTGGCTGAGGGTGGCAATTTGCTGTTGCAGCGCAGCGTGGTTTTTACCGCCGCCCACGGCTTCGCGGCGCAGGCGGGCCAGTTCACCAAGCGCCGCCTCGTGGTCACTCAGTCGCGCATCTTCTGGCGGCGCGCCCACCAAGCCGTTGCCCACCTTGATGTTTTGGTTGAGGATGAGCGGCAGCCGCTTGTCGCCGCGCCGCTGGTCGGCCATGGCCCGCATAATCAGGTTGACGGTGGCAATTTCGGCGGCTTGCGGGTCTAAATCGACGCCGTAGAGGTGGTTTTCCAAGATGAAGCGGGGGTATTGCTGGAGCCGCTCCATTTCCTGGGTGTACTCGGTAAGCTGGAGCTGCAAATCGAAGGGAGTGGTAACGCCCTCGGCCAGCAGTTCGTCGTAACGCGCCTGCCGTTCCGCTTCCAGCCGGGCCATCTCGCCCCGGTAAAAGTTGGCCAGCAGCTCGTAGGCGTAAATGAGGAAACCGCCGGAGCCGCAGGCGGGGTCTATCACGCGCAAATTTTGAATCTCGGCTGCTTTTGGCGGCGCGGCCTGGCCATCGCCGCTTAAAATTTTGCCCAGCGAATTGTCCACCAGATAGCGCACGATGACCTGAGGGGTGTAGTAGCTGCCCTGCTTTTTGCGCGTTTCCAAATTGTCGCTGGTTTGGATGGCGTCGTCGCGCAGCACAAGCGCCTTGCCCAGGTATTGCTCGTAGGTGTTGCCCATGATGTCGGCAGTCATGGCGCGGTAGCGGGCTTCGTACAGCTTTTCGATGAGGCCATCGAGCACGTTGTCGCTAAAGACGGCCTGGTCGGCCAGCCCGGCAGCAAAGAGGGCCGAGTTGTGGTCTTCGTCAAAGCGGCGGAAGAGCTGCTGCAAAAATTGGGTCAGGCTGAAGCTGTAGGGGTTAGTGCGGCGCATTTCGGCCATGCCCAGCAGGGTGCCGGGGGGCACGATGAGGTGGTCTTCGGCAAAGCGCACCACGACGAGGCGGTCCAGCACTCTTTGGACGACGGCGCGTAACTCTGGGAGTTGGATACGGCCGTCTTCATCCAGCACCCACCAATTTTCATTGCGCTTATCTAAAATGTCTTGCGCCAGCCGCTCGCGCCAGGTGTTGATGAAGTTGAGGTAATCGGTGTCTACGTCTTCGCGGTGGCGCTGGTTGGAAAGTTGGTCGAGACGGCCGTTGCGGATGCTGTCGTAAGAAAGCTGCCAAAGCTGGTCAAACTCATCCAAAAAGGCAGAGGGTTCTTCAAAAGAAAGCACCAGCCAGTCGCGCCGGGCGTTGAACAAGCGCAGTCGCTCAAAATTGGTCAAAATCGCCCAGGTGCCGCCATTGCTAAAGGCGTAGTTGATGGCTTGCTGCTCTTCGGGGGTGCGGTCGGCGGCCATGCCGGGCAGGGAAAGCTGGCCGGGGGTGACGATGCCTTCGAGCCGGTTTCTGGATTGGGCCAGCTTGTCGATGATGCCAAAACGCTTGGCCTCGACGTAGACGTTGCCGCCGCTTTCGGGCAGCAGCACCACATCGGGTCGGCCGACCTGGGTGTTGAGTTCGTATTTGCAGCGGGCCGGGTCGTTAATGGGCCAGCCGAGAGCTTGCAGCAGCGGATCGATGAATTGGTGCAGCACGTTGGCTTCGGTGAGATTCGGCCGTTCTGCTTTGGATATTGCCTCGTACTGCTTGATGAGCTGTTCGATTTGCTGCCGGGCTTGTTGTCGTGAAATCACGCTGCATCACCTTTTTTCGGCGCAAGGTGAGAGATGACTTTCAGATGCCGCTGGTCGCCTAAATCCTCTATGAAGAAATCCAAAATCAGGCGATCCTCGTTGGGGAATAGCTTCTTTTTACGCTGCATCAAGTTGTGCACCTGTTCCGTTACAAATTGTACGTCTTCCGGGTCATCACCAAGCATGGCAATGATCCCTTTCATCGCCTCTTTGCTGGCCTCTGGCGGCATCACCGTCATGTTCCAGGCCATCGCGCCCAGGCTAATCAGGTTTTCGTATGCCTCTTCTGAGCCAACCTCATAAGCATATGGTTCAACCAATTCCTCGAGTACCTCGGACATTTTCAAAAGGCCGGGTTCGTTATACAACGTCGCCTTCTTTTTTGGCCGAATGCCCCGTTTTCTAGTCCTGCGCTTTGTGGGTTTGGTTCGTTTTTTCATGCCTTTCATTTCAGGGGATAAATCCCCAAGCTAGTTATGTTTGTGGGTTGGCGGGGTTAATTTTATCAATTTTGGGTTGTTTTGGTAGGGGTTGGCCCCCGTGCCAACCCAGGGCAGGCACGGGGGCCTGCCCCTACCGGGTATGTGGTTTATTTGCCTTGCCAGGTGGCGGGGCGTTTGTTGATGAAGGCGTCCATGCCTTCGGTTTGGTCTTCGGTGCTGAACAGCATGTAGAAGAGGCGGCGTTCGTGGGCTAGCCCGGCTTGCAGTGGTGTTTCGAAGACGGCGTTGACAGCTTCTTTGGCCAGGCGTAGGGCCACGGGGGCGCGGGCGGCAATCTCGGCGGCAAATTTGATCGCTTCTTCTAAATATAGCTCCACCGGCACGACCCGGTTGATGAGGCCGTGCTGTTGGGCTTCTGTAGCGGAGAGGAAACGGCCGTTCAACACTATCTCCATCGCCAACGCTTTGCCGACGGCGTAGGTCATACGCTGGGTGCCGCCTGCACCAGGGATAATGCCCAAATTGATTTCTGGCTGACCAAATTTGGCACTCTCGCTGGCAACGATCATGTCGCAGGCCATGGCTAGCTCACACCCCCCACCGAGGGCGAAGCCGGAAACGGCCGCAATCACTGGTTTGCCAATCTTACGTAAACGGTCCCAGTAATCTATGAAGGGATTGTCCAACATGGTCACGGGCGTGGCGGTAGCCATCTCTTTGATGTCGGCTCCGGCGGCAAACGCTTTTTCATTGCCGGTGACGACCATGCAGCCAATACCACCATCGGCATCGAACGCTTCCAGGGCAGTCATCAGTTCGCTCATCAGGCCACGGTTCAGGGCGTTGAGTGCTTTGGGGCGGTTGAATTGCACAATGCCCACACGGCCGTCGGTTTGGGTGAGAATATATTCGTAGGACATGGGATTCTCCTTGTTTTTTAGCCGCAGATTTCACAGATTTTTTTGGTTCCTTAATCTGCGAAATCTGTGTAATTTGTGGCTGATTTAATTTTGAAGAATGGTGGTTCGTAAACGACCGTTGCCACCCTCAACCGCCTCCTGTAGCTGGGCAAACAAGGCGGGAAGCTGGGACAAGTTGTGTTCTTTTTTGGCACGGAGCAGGTAGGCTTGGGCTTCAAAATCGTCCAGCAGCGTGGCCAGGCAGTGGGCAGCAGCCAGATGCACAGCGATGACCTGCTGCTCGGAATCCAGTTCGCCCAAGTCACCCACCAACAAATGCGGTACCAACTGCTCCGCGACGGTGGCGACGACCCAGCCAGAGTCTTCGTCAAACGGCCAGGGCGGGGATTCGCCAACGGCTTTGGGCGGGGGTAGCAGCAAGGTCAACGCGTTGTCGGCTGTGGCCACCACGGGTGTTAGCGCGGGAAAAACAAGATTGGGCATAAGATTAACGGCCGTTTCCACCATATCCCCCAATTGCCCCAACGCTGCCAATAAATCGCCTCTGTCAAAAATTTTCTTCAGAGCAGCATGGGCCTCTTGCCAGACGGCCGTTTGCTGTGGCCAAAAGTCGGTGACAACGGCCGTTTGCTGCGCAAAATCTGCTAAAGAAGCGACCCACTCATTGATTTTCAGCACAGTGGGCAGTTCGGCCGTAGGGGCAAAATCGGGCCAGGTGCAACGCAAAGCGGCACTGAACAAATCGGCAATTTCCACGCCGTTGAGCAACGCTTCATTCACCCCGTTTGCCGCTGGATGGCTGGTGAATGGCTGCACAAACTGCCGCACTTGCTTAGCATGAGGATGCACAGCATGGGTTCGCTGTTTTTGTTCCTCTATTGGCCAATCGCTTGCCGCCAGAACGGCCGTTACCAGCCGCAAGCGTTCATCTATTGCAACAGAAAAAGTAGACATAATGTTATTTCGGTGGTCGGTGAACGATAATCAATAAGTGGTTACTGATTACTGTGTACCGATTAAATGCGGTAATCCGCTTCTTCCTTCGGCCAAAGCCGCCAAATCACAATCAAATAAACCAGGCCAGACAGTAAGTAGACCGTGGGCAGACGGTCGGCTGGCGTAAGCACGGGCAACGGCCCCAGTGCCACCCAGACAGAAAAGCTGTGCAAGGTTTGAATAAGCAATGTGCCTAAAAAGCTGCCAGTACGCAATCGGATAAGGCCATAAAACACGCCCCACACCATAAAGTACAGCAGGCTCGGCAAATCGTTAGCGTATGCTTCCTGAAAAAGCACAAAGGCGACGGCTCCAAAGGCAACACCGCTGCCCACGGCTGCCGTCAGGCCGCCACGCCACTCCGCCAGACTGCGAAACAGCAGGCCGTAGGCCCATAGCTGCATAGCAAAGGCTTCAAACAGCAGCAGGTAAATGAAGCTGCGCCCTGATTCGGTCGCATCCAAATTGAGGGCAATAAAGGTGAAGCGAAACAGGAGAAATGCCAGCCAGCCTAACGTAGCGAACCCAATGCCGGCAAATAACGGCCGTCCGCCCCGCAAACCTAACCCCGGCAAGCCGTACCAAAACAGCCCTAAAAACCAGCTCGCGACGCCAACACCACCCAAAATCGGCGCATTGCTCCCTTGGCGACCGCCCAGAATCAAAGTAAAGGCAAGCGGCAGTAACAAAATAATAATAATGCGGAATACAACCGGCAGCGTAGTGCGTGCCGCCAGTTCATTTTGTTGATTGCTTCGTTGCAGTTTTGATTTTTTTGCCATATGGCCTGATTGTAACATTGAATCTGGGGGGAAGCACTGGCGTGGATTGTGATTTTCCGGTTCTCTCCGCTAAACTCCCGACCACTATGGAACAAAAACAGACCCGACTTTATTGGCAATTGGCACTCATTTCGCTGGCGCGACTTTGCCTGAACACAGGCCTGCGCATGGTGTATCCCTTTGCCCCGGCTTTTGCCCGCCAGCTTGGGGTGCCGGTAACGGCCGTTTACCGTCTGGTCACTATTCGCAATTTGGCAGGCTTTCTGAGTCCACTGTTTGGGCCACTTTCTGAGCGATTCGGCCGTCGCGCCATTTTGTTCGGAGCAATGATTGTCTTTAGCGCGGGCTGCCTGCTGGTTTGGCTGTGGCCCACTTACTGGCTGTTCGGCGCAGCCCTCATCGTCATCTCGGTAGCCAAGGTCGTGTACGACCCAGCCATGCAGGCCTATGTTGGAGAGACGGTTCCGTACAAACAGCGGGGCAAGGCGTTGGCTGTTACAGAACTTTCCTGGGCGGGAGCCTTGCTAGTGGGTGGCCCCCTGCTGGGCATTGCCATCGAGCGGCAGGGATGGTCCGCTGCGTTCTTCTGGCTGGGACTGTTTGGGGTGGTTACGGCCGTTTCCCTACGCAAATTTCTGCCCTCTGCCAACAAAACAGTTGGGGGGCGTGGGGCAAGTTTGGCGGATTACGGCCGTGTGGTGTGGCAAAACCCGGTCATTTGGGCTGCCATGCTGTACAACGTGCTTATCATGGCTGGCAACGAAACCATCTTCCTGGTGTTTGGCGACTGGATGGAGCTAAGTTTTGGCCTCAGCCTGCTGGCGTTGGGTGCTTCGGCTGGGGTCATTGGTGGGGCAGAAATTACGGGCGAACTGTTTGCCGGCTGGTCAGTAGACCGCTTCGGCAAGCGACCGGTCATCATCACCACGGGGCTGCTCAACGCCCTCGCCTGCCTGCTCATCCCGCTCACGGACGGCAACCTCACTGCCGCGCTGGTGGCCTACTTTGCCCTCTTCCTCACCTTTGAGATCACTATCGTTGGTGGCGTACCGCTGATGACAGAGATTGTGCCATCGGCTCGCAGCGTGGTCATGTCTAGCACCATCGCCGCTGGGGCACTGGGCCGCGCCCTTGGTTCCTGGCTTGGTCCGTTTTTGTTCAGTCAATTTGGTTTTTCCAGTAATGGCTGGGTTTCTGCTATGATTACGGCCGTAGCCACCCTGCTGCTAGCGTTGTGGATACGTGAAGCCCGCGACCAGTAAACAGTAGGTCAGTAATCAGTAAATCAGTGGTCAGTCGGTATGCGAATTAATCGCTTTAGCTGAATACTAAAAAGTGGCTAACTGGATACTTCAAAAGAGGAAAGTAATGGAAATTCTACAAAATCTACAAGCTGAAGATATTACCCAACTGATTGTAATTGCGGCCGTTTTGCTTATTGTACTTTTCCTGGCGCGGCTGGCGTTTAAGCTCACAGCGTCGTTGATGCGCATTGGCTGCCTCACAATCTTCTTCATCGTTGCGGCCGTGGCCTTGCTGCGGATGTTCAGCGGCTAACGCGCAATTTAGGCAAACTTTCCAAACCATTTTCCCAAACATCATCCAAACTTTAGGCAAATTGCCCAACGGCCGTTTCTCTCCATCATCTTTTCCTTTCAAAATTGGCTTATTCCATAAGCCATGTCATAATTAAGCCTTCCAAAAAGACGCCGCCAGAATCATCTGGCAACTTGCTTAACCACGAGGAGAATATTGAGATGAAAAAACGAAACTTGATTTTGGTTTTAGTTCTGTTCCTGCTAGGGCTACTGCTTGTCGCCTGTGGTGGTGGGGAAGAACCTGCCTCCGATGAACCGGCCAACACTGACAGCAGCACTGAGGCAGATAGCGGCAGCGAAGCTGACAGTGACGGCGAAGAAGCCATGGACGATGAAGAAGCGATGGATGATGACGAAGCCATGGACGACGAAAGTGGCTTGCCCGATTTGGGAGGCCGTGAAGTCACCATTGCCGTTGAAAACGCCTACCTTCCCTTCAACTACATCGACCCCGACACGGGCGAACCGGCTGGCTGGGATTATGATGTATGGAATGAGATTTGCGGTTTGCTAAATTGCACCCCCGTCTACATTGAAGCAGGTTGGGAAGGCATGATCCAGGCCGTGGCTGATGGTCAGTACGATGCTGCTGCCGATGGCATCACCATTACCGAAGACCGCGCTGAAATCGTGGACTTCTCCAATGGCTACATCAACATTGAACAACGTCTGCTGGTTCGTCTAGATGAGGATCGCATCGAGAGCATCGAAAGCATCGTCAACGATGAATCCTTACTTCTGGGCACGCAAACCGGCACAACAAACTACGAAACTGCGCTAGAGTATCTGCCCGAAGATCGCATTCAGGCGTTTGAGCAGTTCCCGTTTGCGGTGCAGGCACTTATCGCGGGAGACATTGATGCCGTTATCATCGACGAGGTAGCTGGGCAGGGTTACTTGGGCGAAAACGCGGATGCGCTCCAGCTGGTTGGTCCGTCCATGTCTAGTGACCAACTTGGCTTCATCTATCCACTGGGCAGCGACTTGGTTGAGCCGGTCAACGCGGCTCTGGCAGAACTGGCTGGCAATGGCTTTCTAGAAGAAGTAAATGCTGAATACTTTGGCCCTGGTTTCACCATCACCTACGACGATCTCTTCCCACCAGAAGAAGGTTCTGAGGATGAAGGTGCAGAGCTGCCCGACTTGGACGGCCGTGAAGTCACCATCGCCGTTGAAAACGCCTACCTTCCCTTCAACTACATCGACCCCGACACGGGCGAACCGGCTGGCTGGGATTACGACGTCTGGAATGAAATCTGTGCGCTCATAAACTGTACCCCAGTCTATGTAGAAGCAGGCTGGGAAGGCATGATCCAAGCCGTGGCCGATGGTCAGTACGACGCCGCGGCTGATGGCATCACCATCACCGAAGACCGTGCCGAAATTGTGGACTTCTCCAATGGCTACATCAACATCGAACAGCGTTTGCTGGTTCGTTTGGATGAGGACCGCATCGAAAGCATCGAAAGCATCGTTAACGATGAGTCCTTATTGCTGGGTACACAAACCGGCACAACCAATTACGAAACCGCTTTGGAGTATTTGCCCGAAGATCGTATTCAGGCATTTGAGCAGTTCCCGTTCGCGGTGCAGGCACTCATCGCTGGCGATATTGATGCCGTTATCATCGACGAAGTAGCTGGACAGGGCTACCTAGGCGAAAATGCCGACGAGCTTCAGCTTGTAGGTCCATCCATGTCCAGCGACCAGCTTGGCTTCATCTACCCACTGGGCAGTGACCTGGTTGAGCCGGTGAACGCAGCTCTGGCGGAATTGGCGCGAAGCGGCTTCCTGGAGGAAGTCAATCTGCAATATTTTGGCCCGAACTTCACGATTACTTACGACGATTTGTTCCCGGAAGAGTAACGGCCGTTTAACCCAAAATCTTATCACTTGTAATCCGTTACAAATGATGTAAGTTAGAAGCGCCAGTTATCATCTAATAGCTGGCGCTTCTTTGCATAACAATCAGCGACTTGAGCAAATCACAATTAAGAAGGCCTGCTTATTTTTAATATCTTCTTGTGATTTGCTATCTATCCTCAGGAGGCAAAACATGGCCGGACCCGATCCTGCTACCCCTTCATCGCTCGACAGTTCAAGTAATCGTCAAGCAGCCACCAACGACTGGCGCGACTTCCCCTGGTGGTTGGTCGCCATACTCACCTTTTTGGGCATTATGGCCTTCCTCATTATTCGGCAACCCGGCCCACATCTGTTGGTTCGGATCGCGGAAGCAGACGAAGCAGATACCGAAGAAGTCAGTTCCGCAGAATTCGATAATCTGAGAGGGGTGGTTAGAGACGATGAAGCCATTGTGGGTGTGCCCACAACCGGCGACGCATTGGACTTGGCAAATGAAGAGCTTGAAGAAGAACGCATTCGCACATTTACGGAACTAGACGAAGCGGCTCAAGCCTTAATAGACGGCGAGATTGATGCCGTTTTGCTAGACAGACGCACAGCACGCACCCTGGTTGCTGAAAACGAAGAAACATTGACCTCTGTCCTGGCAGTTCCCAATGCGTACAACGAAGCATTTGTTTTTATATTCCCTGGCATTACCACCACGTTGTATCTCACGTTGGGCGGCTTTGGGCTGGCCCTGGTTTTTGGTCTGCTGGCCGGGCTAGGCCGCATCAGCCAAAATCGGGTCATTCGCAATATTGCTATTACCTATGTGGAATTTATTCGCGGTGTACCCACATTGGTACTTATCCTCACTCTGGCTTTCGTCATCGTGCCGGCCGTCAGCGACAGCATCGGCATAGACAACCGCGATGTGTCAATTGAGCTGCGCGCTATTCTGGCTTTGGCTATCATTTATGGTGCGTTTCTGGCCGAGATTTTCCGGGCTGGCATCGAGTCTATCTCTAAAGGCCAAATGGAAGCCGCTCGCTCGTTGGGCATGACCGCCCGGCAATCAATGCAATATATCATTCTGCCCCAGGCCATCCGCAACATCTCCCCAGCCTTGGGCAACGACTTTATTGCCATGCTCAAAGATTCTTCGCTGGCTTCGGTGCTAGCCGTGCGTGAACTCACGCAACGCTCGCGGCTGCACGCAGGCAGCACCTTTCGCTTCCCAGAAGCGTATCTGGTCATTGTATTTTTGTACCTGGCCATGACCATCACCCTCAGCCTGTTCTTACGCTGGTATGAACGGCGCATTCGTGTTGGAGAACAGTAATTATGAACAATGAAATGATCGTCATTAAAGATTTGCATAAATATTTTGGCCAGATTGAAGCAGTCAAAGGGGTGGATTTAACTGTTCGGCAAGGGGAAGTGGTCATTATCATTGGCCCCAGCGGCTCTGGCAAAAGCACGGTACTCCGCTGCATTAATCATCTGGAAACCCCCACCAGCGGCGGCATTTACATCGAAGGATTGCATCTGGAAGACAAAAGTACGGACATTAACGCTGTTCGGGCTGAAGTAGGCATGGTGTTTCAGCAGTTCAATCTGTTTCCACACCTCACTGCACTGGAAAATGTGACCATCGCCCAGCGGCTGGTACGCAAACGGAACAAAGCGGAAGCGGAACAAATTGGTATGGAGCAATTAACGCGGGTGGGCATCCCGGAAAAGGCCGATTCTTACCCGCGTCAGCTTTCTGGTGGGCAGCAGCAGCGGGTGGCCATTGCCCGTTCGTTGGCCATGAATCCCAAAATCATGCTGTTTGATGAGCCGACCAGTGCCCTGGACCCGGAAATGATCAAGGAAGTGCTAGACGTGATGCTTGATTTGGCGAAAGAGGGAATGACGATGGTGGTGGTAACGCATGAGATGGGCTTTGCACGCTCGGCCGCGGACCGGATGGTGTTTATGGATGGGGGGCAAGTGGTTGAAATCGCCTCGCCGCATGATTTGTACAATAATCCGCAAAGTGATCGAACCAAGCTGTTCTTGAGCAAGATTTTGACGCACTGATTCCAGCAATCGATAAACCCTGCGTCAGTAATCAGTTAAAAACTGCTTGACATCTGGGGCAAGGCTTGTATGATGCAAATAGCCACGCCAAGTGCAACCAATCCACCATAAAGTGAGTGTTTTCATGAATGAATACCGCCATTTGTATAGCCTTATCGAAGATGTTTTTGATCTGGACGGCATCCGCACGCTTTGTATAGAGCTGAAGTTTGAAACGGGCGTGGATATTAGCTTTGAAAATCTGGCTGGCGATACGATTCGGCGCAAATCGCAGGAGTTGCAGGAGTTTGCCCGGCGCAATGGCATCACGCCGGAGCTGTTGCAGGTAATCCACAGCCTTAAGCCGCGCATCGACCTGACAAAGTTTGGTGGACCTGAACCAGATTTGTCCAAGCCGGATCGGCCTACAAATACAGGGGCTTCAAGTGGCGAAGCTGATAGTGCAGACGCTAAGCCAGAAATCCCGCAAACGGTCTACGACAATTTTGATATTACGATACGGCCGTCTGGCACCCCCAATGCCTACCGCTTAGAAGCCGAATCACCCAATGGCGAAGCTTCAGCTGGCTTGCCACAGGTTTTCCCGTTTGAGGATGACGACTATCAATATCTGGCCAAGTCGCTGCGTGATGTGCAGATTTCTGAGCCGAAGTTTGCCAACGACATGGGCGAAATATTACGCAAGTTCTTGTTCCCCGGACCCATTCAGGAGTTGTTCACCACGACACTAAATGTCTCCCGGGCCAAAGGCAAAGACGGCATCCGGGTAAGGATTAATATTAACCAGGAATCGAGCGAGCTGTACCAGGTGCCGTGGGAATATTGCCGTGACGACAAATCATTTTTGTCGTTAAATGCAGACACGCCGCTGGTGCGATACATGCCCACAAATCGGGCACCCGCGCCCATCTCGGTGCCTTATCCGGTAAAGATTTTACTCGCTTGGGCAAATCCAGAAGATTTGGACAAGCTGGATGTTCAAAGCGAGATAGACGCTGTGAAGGGCGCACTGGCTCAGTTTGTCGATGAAGGAAAGGTTGTTATTGACGAATTGCCAAACGTATCGCCGACAACGCTGGTCTCTAAAGTGCGGCAAAATCCACCACATATTTTCCACTTTATTGGGCATGGGGCGTTGCTGCCACGTGGCGGCGGGGCTTTGGCGTTAGACAACGGCCGTAAATCCCATGTGATGCTAGATGGCGACCGGATGCTGCGGCTGTTTCAGGGGGACGATACCAAGCTGATCATCCTGAGTGCTTGCCAATCGGGAGCCACCTCGGACAAAGCAGAAAAATCGAGTTCAGCGCAGGCGTTTATGGGGTTGGCTCCTAAATTGGTTTGGGGTGGTCTGCCCGCCGTGGTGGCTATGCAGTACGATTTGCCAAACATTGCCGCCCAACCGTTTATGCAAACCCTGTACGAATTTTTAGCCTTGGGCAAACCGTTGGATACGGCCGTTACCGAAGCACGTATCGGCCTGGATTTCAACATCCTGGAGAGTCCCTACTGGGGCATTCCTGTGCTGTTCATGCGCTCGCCTGATGGCAACATTTGGGTCTGATGACCGAGCGACAAACCTTGAGCCAGTACAAGCTGGCTAACTTTCTGGCCTGCCAGCGTCGTTTTCAGCTAAGATATTTGCGCCGCTTGCCCTGGCCTGCCAGCCCATTGTCCGAACGCACTGAGCAATTGCTGCAACAGGGGCAAGATTTTCACCAACTGTTGGAACGCCACTTTTTAGGGCTGACGATTGACAAGGCCACAATTGAAAACGGCCGTGTGCGCCATTGGTGGCAAACATTCCAAACCCACAACCCGGCGCAACATTTCCCCAGCAACGCCCGCTTTTTGCCAGAAACTGGCCTGACGGTGCCATTGAGGAATCATTTGCTGTACGGCCGTTTCGATCTGCTGGTTATTGGTGAAGATGAGGCGGGACGGCCGTTTGCCCACCTGTTTGATTGGAAAACTGGACGCCCGATTGAAGCTGCGGAGCTGAACGGCCGTTGGCAAACCCGCCTCTATCTGGCGTTGTTGGCCGAAGGCAGCAACGCTTTTTGGCCGCAGGCCAAGTCAATCTCGCCTGAGCAAATCCGCCTAACCTACTGGTTTGTGCAAGAGCCAGACGCACCGGCCACCATTGGCTACAGCGCGGCGGCACATGCGGCAAATTGGGGCGAATTGCAGCAATTTGCCACGCAACTTGATGAGACCTTTGCCTTAGATGCCTGGCCCCTAACCGACGATTGGAACCATTGCCGCGAATGTGCTTACCAAAATTATTGTGGTCGGCAAGCGGCTGGCACGGCCACGCCTGAATTAGACGAAGCTGAAGAGCCAGACATTCTCAATGAGCAGCTTCTCACCCCGGAACTACCTTGAGTAAGCGGTCAACAATGATTTACGTGATTAAGAAGCCGCTTACGCCAAGCCATCCGCACAGTTCTAATTCTGCAAACCTATCTGTGGATGGCAAATGACCCTGGACGACCTCGCTTTTTTACTTTCCGACGCGGGTCAGCGTTGGCTAGCCGACGTTGGCCAATTGGAAATTACACCCCAAACGCATTTGCAAATTGCAAGCTGGCTGCGCCAAAAATTGCCGAAAACGCAAGCCCAAGCAGTGCTGGAAACGGCCGTGCTGCGGCAGCACGCCACCACAAAATTCAGCCGCGCCGCTGAGATGTATTTTGTGCGCGCTGCTCTGGAGCAAGCATCGGCAGAAGTTGTGGCCCAGCATCGGGCGCGCCGCTTTGCAGATTTGGGCATGACGCAAATTGCCGATTTGGGTTGCGGCATTGGGGGTGATGCGATTGCCCTGGCGGCCAACGCAGAGGTAACGGGGGTGGAATGGGAACCGGTGCGGCTGGCAATGGCCCAAGAAAACGTGCGCGTTTACGGGTATGGCAAGCGATTCCATCCGCTGCAAGCCGATTTGCTGAACCTGACACCGCTGGCCCACATGGATGCATTCTTTTTTGATCCGGCGCGGCGAGACGGGCAAGGTCGCCGCTTTTTCTCGCTGGCGCAGTATCAACCCCCGATCAGTGTGATTGATGGCTGGCGCAGCGTGGTGCCAGATACGGCCGTAAAAATCAGCCCCGGTGTTGAGTATGCAGAGCTACCAGCAGATGCCGAGGTGGAGTTTGTGTCATTGGGCGGGGAGATGAAAGAAGCGGTGCTGTGGTACGGCCGTTTGCATTCGGGTATCGAACGGCGTGCCACTTTGCTGCCCGGCGGCTACACGCTCACCACGGCCGATTTGCCCCCAGAACTAATTCCCAGCACAAAACCCAAAGCATATTTGTACGAACCAGACGCAGCAATCATTCGGGCGCATTTGGTACAGGCCCTTGCCCATCAATTGGCAGCAAACCAAATTGATGACTCGATTGCGTATTTAACGGCGGAAACGGCCGTATCTACCCCGTTTGCCCGCTGTTTTGCGGTAGAAGATTGGTTTCCTTTTCAACTGAAGCAGCTGCGCCATTGGCTGCGGGCGCGGCAGGTGGGCAGCGTAACCATTAAAAAGCGCGGCTCGCCCCTAGAGCCAGATAAGTTGCAGCGTCAGCTACGCCTGAGCGGCTCCAAAGAAAATCACCGATTTCTATTTTTAACACACGTTTTGGGGGACCCATCCGTGATTATTGCCACGATGGAATTATGAAACAGAGAACCTCCTGCCAAAAGTAGCGGCAGGAGGTTTGTATTTACCATAGCTGGAGCAGAGATTTGAGAGGAATTCTCATTTACCTCTGTGTTCTCGGTGGCTAATTTTTTGGAAACGGCCGTTACGCCACGCCGTTGCTTAAATAAGTCCTCAGCACTTCGCGCAGCTTACGAATATCCAGTGGCTTGGGCAAATAATCATCGCATCCCGCTTCCAAGCAACGTTCACGGTCGCCCACCAACACCTGAGCCGTGGTGGCAATCAGCGGCACCGGAGCCAGCCGATCATCCCCCTTGAACTCGCGCGCCAGCTCCAGGCCGCTTTTTCCGGGCAAGTTGATGTCTAACAAAATGATGTCAGGCACCGTATCTGCCAGGATGGCTTCGGCCGCAGAAGCATCTGTAGCCCTAATCAGTTGATGACCCTCAGCCTCTACAATGCGTGAAACCAACAACATATTCACTGGATTATCTTCCACACAAAGAACTTTTTTATCTGTCTTTGGCATATCAATTACCTTCAATCAATTCTTATAATTATTGATGTTTCTGGCAAGACATACACCTTCATCCCAATTGAGAAGATAGCATATCTGTGCCGATTTTATTAAAACAGCTAGGCTGTACTAGCAACCGGTTCTGCCGGCTTGGGCTGCGCTTTTGGTGGCTCATACGGAATAGTGAAGAAGAAGGTACTGCCTTGTCCGTACACACTCTCGATCCAGATTTCACCACCGTGCAACTCTACCAGTTTTTTCGTAATTGGCATCCCTAAACCAGTACCACCCGCCGACCGATTCAAACCGCCGTCAATTTGACGGAACTGCTCAAAGACCACGCCCACATGCTCTTCTTTGATACCAATACCGGTATCGCGCACGGAGCAGAGCAAATGTGTACGCTTTGGCTGCACATTGATGGTGATGCCGCCCTTCTCGGTAAATTTGATGGCGTTCCCCACAATGTTCCACATCACCTGGCGCAGGCGGGTGCGGTCTGCCTGAATGGTTGACATAGATTCATCAATATCCAGATGCAGATACAGGTTTTTCTCCTGTGCCAGCGAGGAAGCGGTGGCTACAAGATCGTTGGTAAACTGCACCATGTCGATCTCTTCGTAGCGCAAATCCATGCGCCCAGCTTCAATCTTGGACATGTCCAGAATGTCGCCGATGAGCCCTTTTAGGTGGTTACCGCTTTCTCGAATGAGGCGCACATCTTCTTCCATGCGCTCATTCAGGTCACCATCTAATCCTTCCAGCAGTACGTCGGCAAAGCCAATAATTGAGTTGAGCGGTGTCCGTAGCTCATGGCTCATACTGGCCAAAAATTCTGATTTTAGCTGATCCACTTCGCGCAGTTTTACGGCCGTTTGCACCTGAGCTGCATATTGATTGGCATTTTCCACCGCAACGGCAATCTGTGCCGCAAGCGTGTTTTGCACGTTCAAATCTTCTTCTGTGAAGAAATCTTCGCGATCGGACTGTAAATCCATTACGCCGATGAGCTTACCACCCACCAACATAGGTAATGCCATTTCGGCCTTGGTGTCTGGCAACAGCGGGTGAGGCAAAAAGTCTACCGTGCGGCGCACGTTGTTTTCCAACACACCTTTGCGGGAGCGAGCGGCTCTGGCCACAATGGAATCTTCGCTGAGGCCAATTTCTCGCCCTTCCAGATTCATAAGGCGGCCGATGTTGCCTGCCCCGGCTCCGAGCATCAATTTTGTGCCAGCCTTGTTGAGCAAGTAAATGTGAACGTGGTAAAGATCAAAGCTGGATTTAGCCAGGTCTACAACAGATTGCAGCAGCTCATCTACTTCCAAGATGGTAGAGGCAGCCGTGCTAACCTTGGCCACCGTTTCCAATTCAGACGCCAGCCGCTCTTGTTCAGACAGTGCAATTTGGGTCTGCTCAAACAGGCGAGCGGCCTCCAACGCTTCAGCCAACTCCTGGGCTACAGCGTCTATGATTTCCCTTTCTTCTTGGGTTAACGGCCGTTCTGGATCAGCCTCCACGCCAAAACTGCCAATCCTTTCACCACGTATTTCTAGAGATTTTTGAACAGATTGTTGTGCCTCGCTTTTAGATGCATTCCCATTCTGGGAAGCTGCCTGGTCTGGCGAACCATTCAGCTTTTGCAAACCAGAGAAGTCAAACCGATAGCCAGCCTGTTCCTTTTTCTTATATTGATTCCACCCTTCGCGGCTCATTTGCCGCTGCAGCATGCTCAGTTCGCGCAAACGTCCTTCCATCTCTTGCCGCAAGGTAGTACTTTCAATGGCAACGGCGATTTGTCCGCACAACCCTTCCAGCAGCAGTTGGTCATTATAATCAACGCCACCAAGCTGATCGCTTTGCACATCCAGCACCCCGAGTACCTGATCACGCAGGCGAATGGGTACGGCCAGCTCGCTTTTTGTTTGGGGCAGCAGCGGATTAGACTGCCAGTTGTGATCTGTGGCCACATCGGGCTGCAAAACAGAGCGTTTTAGTTTTGCCGCTCTACCAATGAGCCCCACCCCCATTGGCATCGAGTGATTCATCTCTAGCATCTTTTGGCCGATGTCACCATAACCTACAACCAAGGTTAGCGTATCCAGGCTATCATCGTAACGAAGCAACTGTGTATAGTAGTAGCCAAACTGTTCTTGCACTTGAGCAACCACACGTTGGTACAAATCATGCAGGTTAGTGGCCGAAGCAATTTCCTGAGCAACCTGAGTCGCCAACCCTACCTCACGTTCTCGCCGGTTCATAGCGGCGCGAGATTCTGTACTTAATTCGTCTACGCGGCGTGCTAATGCCTGTTCTGCCTCTACGCGCTCTGTAACCTCACGGCCAGTTGAGATTAGGTGGGTAATTTTTCCACTAGCATTTTTGACCGGAGCAACAGTTTTTTCCTCGTAATATAGGGAACCATCTTTCTTTTTGTTGATAGTAACGCCACGAAAGGTGTGACCAGATAAAATTGTTTGCCACATTTCTTCGTAAAAAGATGGCTCATGTTTGCCGGACTTTAGAATTTGTGGTGTTTTGCCCAACACTTCATTCGCAGTGTAGCCCGTCACGGTTTCAAAGGCAGGATTCACGTAAAGGATGGTGCCGTCCAGAGCGGTAACCAAGATGTGATCGGCCGTTTGCTGTGCCAGCGCGTAGAAAATTTCATTTTCCAGGTTCATGATGTTGCTCCGTTATCGTTCCGGTCGCCATTGGCATGGCTGTTGCCCAACTCGATGAAGGAACGTCGCCCAAGCGTTTTGCCAATTTCAGTAACGGCCGTTCGCATGATGGTATCTACGTCTGTTGAGCTGCGCATCTTGGTGGCAATCTCGCGCAGAAGCTGTTCCCGGCGGGCGCGTGCTTGCTCCTGGCGGAACAGAACGATGGTTTGTAGCACCACTGACGCCTGGCTAACCAAACTACTGGCCTGGCGTTGCTGCGCATCGTTTATAACCACAGGGCTGATTGACTGCCCAGACACCATGCCCAACCATTGGGAACCAACAACCATAGGGAAAAGCACAAAGCTGATCATGCCATAATTTTCCAAAATTTGGCGAGTAGCGTCATCAATTCGTGGGTCTTCGTAAATATTCGTTACCACTATCGAGCGTTCTGGGGTGATCATCTTCATCAAAGGTACTTGTTCTACGGTAAAGCGAGTACCCACCTGTACCGTGCGCGGCACGCCTTCATTTTCCCAAACGGCAACGGCCGTTACATCCCTGGCCATACCGTCCTCAACTGGCTCATCAAACATAAAAATATTGGCTCCATCCATATTCTTCAAAATGGTTGATTCAATCAGCCCACGCAAAACACCCTTTTCGGTGTTGCTCACCACAATTCTTTCGCTGCCCACGTACAGCGCCTCAGATTCCTCCAGTGCCGCCTGAGTTTGCTCAAACAAGCGAATATTCTCAATGCGTACCCCCAAATGTTCCGTCACTGCAGAAATAATTTCAGCAATATCAAGGCCGACATCTTCAGACACCTCATCAGGAACAATTGCTAACTGCCCAATTGGCACATCATGAACAGTAATTGGGTAAGTGATGGAAGAATCATCCACCGTCAGACCAGATTCGTTTTCACCAGACAGCCAGACATTCTCAACCTCAGCCAAGGGCTGTAATGATGTTAATTGGGAAGCATCGTAGACAAATCCCATATCCTCCACAACACGGTTAACTAAGAAATCCTGCCACCCCTCCCGCGTGAGGCCGCGGGTAAGCTCGTTCAGGTTGGCTACCGCTTCTTGTGCTTTTTCAAAAGAACGTGCATTTTCTAACGCTACCCCAATCTGAGCCGCCAATGTTGTGGCAATCATAATATCTTGTTCGGTAAAACGGCCGACTTCATCTGACTGCACATCCAACACCCCAATCACCTGATCGCTAACGATCATGGGCACGGTCATCTCAGCGCGCGTGTTTGGCAGCAACGGATGCGGCAAAAAAGCGGGATTTTCGCGGACATCATTTACAGTAACACCCTGCTTGCTGCGAGCGGCTTGAGCTACCAAAGATTGTTTTCGGTGCAGAGGAATGTCATGTCCTTCAGAGACCATTTGACGCCCCACATCGCCTGCTCCGGCAACCAGAATCAACGTTTGACCATTGGCATCGAGCAAATAAATATGCACGTGATACAGGCCAAAGTGGCTCTTGGTTAGATCAACAACTTCTTGCAACAGTTTATCTGTCTCGCGGATAGAGGTGGTAGAGGTACTTACACGGGAAACCATTTCCAATTCAGAGGCACGTTTGGCCAATAATGCTTCCGCTTCCTTGCGTTCCTTGATTTCTTTTTCAAGTTCAATGTTCTTTTGCTCAAAAATTTTAGCTTCTCTTTGGGCAATCTCTGTTTGGTGCTGTACATTCAACGTTTGCAGACGCGCATTACTCTCATCGTTAAAGGCCTCTTTGTTTAGTTTATGAAATTGTTTGTAATGAATAAACGCCTTCTCATAATCGCCCTGACTTTCATACGCTTCTGCCAGCAGTTCGTGGCTCTCATAAAGTTCTCGTTTGGCGTTTATCTGCTGTGCCAATTCCTGAGCCTGGTGAAAATAGTCAAGTGCCTGCGTATCTTGTTGTTGCTGGTAAATCCGGCCAATGGCGTGCAGTGCCCAAACTTGCTGTTGAACCAGACTAAGTTGCTGGCTACTATGCAAACATTCCAACGCATATTCCAACCCAGAGTTTAAATCTCCTAACTTCACATAAATCAGACTAACTGTGTCTAACACAACGGGTTCAAAATGCTTTCCACCCAGCTGCTGGGTCAGCTTCAGGCTTTTTAGGCCGTAAGATAGGGCATCCTCATATGCACCCATTCTATACAAAGCCATGGCCATATTGTTAAGCGTGAGCGATCTGCCATACTCATCCTCAAAGCTGCCAGACTCGTACATGTCTAATGCTTCCTGGTAATAGGCGAGTGCTTTTTCATGCTCATCTGCCTGGCCTACGGCAAGCCCCATGTAAAATATTGCCTTGGTCTCACGGTGTTCATCGCCCAATGTTTGTGCCAATCGGCGTGCTTGTAAAGCACATTCTAATGAATCGGCATAATTGCCCAGAACTTGGTAGATGTTGCTAAGGGTTACAAGCGTCTCAAATATCCCCTTATTGTCTTCCAGGTTTTCATAGATCGCTTGGGCTTCTATTACTTGCTCAAGGGCGGCGTGATAATTGCCAAGCTGGGAATTGAACTGGCTATGCCGAATTAGACTGCGGGCCAAGCCTGTGGGATAGGGAATGGCACGCGCGCATTCAATTGCTTCCGCGCATCTGGTCATTGCTTTTTTGATGTCTGTACCCGCTAACGCAGCGGTCAATTCGATGAGCAAATTGACTTTCTCTTCTTGATTGGCAGCGTTGGCTAGCTTGTTTTCGAGTTCTTGGATTTTTTCACTCATCGGTTGCTTCTCCCACGAGCCCAACTTGAGAGGGCTGGTTACGGCCGTTCCCCTTCCCTTCAGCGGCTAAACCGACCATTGCTTTTTTCAGTTTAAGTGCCTGACCTAACTCGGAAACGGCCGTTTGCAAGGCAGACTGTACGGTTGGTGCCGCCTGAATCTTCTGGTTGATACTGTTGATAAGTGCCTCGCGATCGGCGCGGCGACGGGTTTGGCTTAGCAGTTGCAGCGACTGAATAGAAACGGCCGCTTGCCCTGCTAGCACATTCAATCGGCGGATTTGCGACTCTGGGAAAGCGCGCGGCACAGAATAAATGCCGCTTAAGAAGCCAATCCATTGCCCACCCACAACCAGAGGCACATAAAGCAAGCTCTTGGCCTGGAAGTGATTCATAAAAATGGCTCTGGTTTTTTCGCCCATGCGCTCGTCACTCTCCACATCGGCACAAACAAGCCATTTGTCTGGTTTTAGTACTGTCTTAGCTTCGGGGAAGGCAGACAGCGGATAATGAGTTGGCAATTCTGTCGGCAGCGTACTCCACCGGGCCATCACAGAGACTGTTTCTGGCATACCATCCGATTCCCAAACGCGATTGAAGAGGTTCAGGGCAACATCGCTACTGCCCTGCCCCAGAATAGTATGCTGGCGAAGGACGTTTAGTATCTGCTCATATGTATCTGCGGCATTCAGATCAACGCTAGCCTGGTAAAGAGCGGCCGTTTCTGACAAAGCCTCTTCCGTCTGGTTAAATAACAACCGATTGTAAACCACCGCCGAAGCCTGTTGGGCTATCGCCCCATAAAGCCGTTCGTCAACTTCCGTAAAGGTTTGCTTGTTCTGCCAGCGAATAAAGATTTGCCCGAGACGCAAATTCCCCACCGTCAGGAGCATAATCGCCAGAGCGTGAACATTTTCAGCCAAGAACGCTGTCCTGTCCTTCTCATCAAGCCGTTGTTCCTCAGACACATCCCCTACGAATAAAATATTCTTACCGCCAGATGGCCACAATTTTGAGAAAGGCTGCTCGCGCAGCGAAATCGGCTCACCTAATGGCACAACATTCTTGGGTGAAGAGGCAATATACCGGCCAGTACCAGCTTTGCCCGTTGCTTCCTGGTCATACACCAGCAGCAAGGCATCAGAGGCCCCCACCTGGAAGCCCGGTGCCGCGACTGAATCTAGTACGGCATCCAGGTTAGAAGCCGTATTCAGTTGCGACGTATAGGCATACAATGCTTCGGTTTCTGCCAGGGCAGATTGAGTTTGCTCAAACAGACGGGCATTTTGAACTGCAACGGCGGCCTGATATACAATCGTTTCGGCCAATCGCAACGTATCATGATCAAATGCTCGCTCATCCAAAATATCTAAACCAATCGTGCCTAACACTTCATCATTTACAACCAAAGGCAACAATACGACAGTTTCTATTCCCTGCTCCCGGAACATCCCATGTACTGGTGCCGTACGCGGATTATTTTGGGCATCTTCCACCACAACCATCTGCCGTGTTTCAATCACTTCCTGAGATAGTTCATTGCCTTCCAAAGGTATCGTCATACCCACTGCGGAAGGGGACTTCGGATCGAAATGTTCGGCAATAATCAGCATCTCATTATTGTTTGGTTGGATTAAGGCTACACGCACTTGGTCAAAATTTAGAGCAGTTGCCAGTTCATCCACAATTATTTGCAGTGAGTGCTGCAAATCCATCGAAGCAGAAATTTGGGTCACAATATCATTAATAATGGCCATTTCCCGGCTGCGTTTTTCGGTTTCAGAGCGAGCAAGTTCTGATTGTTCTGTCAGGCGTAGGTTTTCCAGGTGGGTACTCAGACGTTCGACAACAGCCGTGACCAGTTCAGACATTTCTTCATCAACCTGCTCTGGTGCTTTCAGCTTTAGTTGCCCTATAGCTTCACCTTGAATGTGTAGTGGCTGGGTGAACAATTTGGCTTGCGAGGCGGGAACGGCCGTTTGCTGCTCATGGGCATAGCTAAAGGTCAAAGCATCCGACCTTTGAGTCAAATAATCATCCCATCCTTCACGTGTCAGGCGGCGAGATAATTCTTGCAGCTCTTTTACGGCCTGTTCAGACCTGGCAAAAGAGCGTGCGTTTTGCAAAGCCACCGCTACCTGCGCCGCCAGTGCTGTAAGCGTTTGCATATCGGCCTCGCTAAAATAATCGTATTGCTCAGAACGCACGTCTAAAATACCCAGAACCTCATCCCCCAACAAAATTGGCACGGCCAATTCAGAACGGGTTTTTGCAAGCAGTGGGTGAGGCATAAACCCTTCATCCGGGTTAGCGTAGTTGCGGAAAGCCCCCTTTTTATTGCGGGCAACAGTAGCCACAAGTGATTCCTGTGCTGCCAGGGGAATGTGGCGTCCCTCGGCAAGCATTTGCTGTCCAATTTCACCAGCACCAGCCGCCAACACCAAGTCATTTGTCTGCTCATTCAGCAAAAGAACATGGGCATGGTACAAACCAAATCCCTCTTTCGTTAAATCAACCACTTCTTGCAGCAATAAATCGGGTTCTAATAATGTGGATGCGGCCGTACTAACCTGGGCAACTGTGGCTAACTCATTGGCCAACTTTGCCTTTTGCGCTTCCGTCTGCTTCCGGTCTGTAACGTCGATGAGCGACGTAATGAGTGCCATCTCGCCCTGGTAGTTAAAGATTTTGATAGATATCCAGGCCCAGAACGGCTCGCCATCACCCCGCTTGAGACGAATTTCATACTCTTTAAGCGCGCCCTGTTTTTGCAGCAAACCAAGCAACGTTTGCCTGTCGGCCGGATCGTAGTAAAAGTCAGGCGTCACATTGCCAATAAGATCGTCCAACGGCAGGCGAATCATGTCGGATAACAGTTGATTGGCATAAATAATTTTGCCATCATCCAGGCCAGAAATGAGCAAAGGAACGGTTACCGACTCCAGGATAGTTTGGGCGCGCTCCTGGGCTTCGCGCAGGGCAGCTTCTGCGAGGCAAGCGTTGGCTGCGGCAGCCAATCTTTCTTGCAAAGGAGCCAGCGATTTGAGCATGGTTGGCTCTATCGCCTGATTATTCTTGGCCAAAATCATCAAACCAAAGTTCGGTAGTTCTAAGAGATGGTAATAATGTTCTGCCTCATGCTGACCAATCAGCGGCAGCGTATCCAGGAATTCGGCCACCTTATCTCCAGCCAAGTCAGACGGTATTTGGGCTAAAGCGGCCTGGTACGTGCCGTTGCGCTGGGTGTGGCGGGGTACCGTGTAGATTGATTTGAATTCATAGGCACCATCAGCCTGTAGCTGACCTTGATAGACTCCCCCAGCAACACAGTTCAACTTTTTCAGGAAAGCAAGCAAGCTGGTTTTGAGCATCTGGCGCAAGTCTAAACTGGTGCCGATGGCCATAGAGAGTTCATATAAGGTTTGAACTGTTTGTGTCTGGTCGAATGATTGAGTCATAATCCCATCTATCCGTTGCTCAGTTAGGGTCTACGAACAAGCTATCATGCCCGCGAAGACAAGCCTGAGAAGTTGTTCGCGTACCCTTAGTTAATTTAGTACCGCAATAACGGCCGTTTTGTTATAAAATTCAAGATAATCGTCGCCATTATTGGCAATTTCGCCTAGTGTCAGTGCCCCAACGACAGGCATACCATCTCGCACCACAGCCTGTAGTTCCTGGTCAAACTCATCTTCCAGGAACAGTACCCGAGAAATACAGTCAAAAAACAGGGCAGTTGAATTGGTTACATTCCCCTGGAAGTCGGTGCGACTCAATTCCAGTGCATGGGCAGCCGCATTCACCAATGAATTCACATCGCCGGATAAGATGTCCACATAAGACTCACTGGGAACTTCGCCTACACAAACCAATGCGCCATCTTCGGTGGCAATGATGGGGTCGCGTACGATCTTTTCTGAACTGGCTCGATTGATGCCAAACGGATAGCCTTTAGCGATGTCAAAGAAGTTTTCCTGCGTGATAGCTTGCCCAGCGGCTTGCTCAACCACCTGCCGATAGACGTCTAAAGCTGGCTGCCAATTCAACGATTTAATGACGTTCCTTTCCACTTCTGTTACCTGGAATGGCCCACTGATGCTGTGCCAGCCATGACTGACGCCAATACCGCTTGGCGCTTCCAGCAGAGCCAAAATGGCACTGTCTTGAATGAGACCTTCATTGCTAAAGAGGCAGGGCATTTGCTCAAGGCTAAGTGAACCTGCGCCGCCGCCAACAAAGTTGATTTCCAGGCCAAAAATGTTAAATAAACTGTCAATAAAAGCGCTAATCCTGGTTGACAGGCCATCTACAAGCACAACCATCGTTTGCGCCTTACCCAGTTCGGGGAGCTTTTGGTCAATAAGCTCATCATAATCACAAGTTGAATCGCTTAAGTTGGGGATAATCTGCACGTTGGGTGTTTCTAGCAATCCCACAACGATGTTCCCCTTGGTCAATTTTTCTTGCCCGTGAATGAGCTCAGGGAAGATGCCACCCAAAACGGGAATGGTCGTGCTGGTCAAGAGGTCATCCACCGCTTCAGGGGTAAATCCATTGGCGTCGCAAGCCAGAATCATAATGCCCTTTACGGCCTCGTTAGCAACTGTCTCGTCTATAATTCTTTTTAAGTTTTCTACAGTTCCTGATTTTTCAGCTTTGATAATCATTTTGTTAATTTCACTCCTATTTGTGACCGTTTTTCTGTTTGACGGCCGTTATTTCTACGGTGGCTTCTGTTAATTTAAGTGCCTGCCCAAGCTCGGTAACGGCCGTTTGCAGGGCACTTTCTACCGTTGGCGCACTCTGAATCTTTTGACTAATCGCATTAATCTTGGCTTCCCGTTCGGCGCGGCGTTGAGCCTTGATAAACAAACGCTTACTCTGGATAACTGATGCCAGGATGGCTGCAATCTGGAAAATCACGTCCCGATCCGCCTCGTTATAAACATTTACAGCTTTGCTGCTAACGTTGAGGGTACCAATGGGTCCCTCATTGGTAAGGAGAGGGGCAACCATAGAAGAAGCAACGCCTCGCCTTGGCTGGGGATCGTGGGTCACAAGAACTGTGCCAGACCGAATCGCTTTTTCGGAAAGCGTACCCGCCAATGGTAGTGAATCACCAAGAGGAACTTTGGCACCTTCCCCAGCCAGGGACACGATCGTATATTGGTCACCAGTATCATTGAGGATGGAAAGCGTGACCCGGTCAGAAGGCAGAATAAGTGCGGTGCGTTCAGCAGTGATTTGATAGACATCATCGAGGGTTTTGGCCTGGTTAAGCTCTTCGCTAACTTCATTGAGCAGAGAACGACGGCGGGCCTGTTCGCCCGTTTCGGTCAAGGCCAGTTGGGTTTGTTCAGCTAGACGGGCCCGTTCCAGCGCTTCGGATACCTGCTGGGCAACGGTTTGTAACAACGCCTGTTTGCGTTCGGGGATGGGGCTGCCGTCAGGATTGCGCAGCCCAAGTTGACCAATCGCCTCGCCACGCACAGCAATAGGGATAGACACGGCCGTTTCCGTATCAGTCTCATCCGCATCTGTCTCCACGACCGTTGTCACCTCGTCGCCATTGCTCGTGATAGGTTTGATACTTTTGCCGTCAAAAGTGAACCCGGACAACGGCCGTTCTTGGGCCAGCAAAAAGGCTTCCCACCCTTCGCGAGCCATAATGCGCTGTAGGCGGGTGAGTTCATCTAAGGCTCGCTGCGCCTCATCGTGGCGGCGGGCATTTTGCAAAGCCACCGCAATCTGGGAAGCTAGCGTCGTAAAAATATTCATACCTTCTACGGTAAAGTGATCAACCTGGTCTACCTGCACATCTAGCACACCAAGCACCTGTTTACCTACAATCAGTGGCACAGCCATCTCTGCACGCGTGTCAGGCAACAACGGATGGGGTAAGAAACCCGATTCAGCGCGCACGTCATTTACAATAACGCCCTTATGGGTGCGTGCGGCACGCGCCACCAATGATTGCTCCTGGCTCAACGCGATTTGACGGCCTTCTGCCACCATTGTGCGCCCAATGTCGCCAGCACCAGTGGTTAACGTCAATTCCGCCTTGCCTTCATCAAGCAAATAAAGGTGGGCATGGTAAAGTTGAAACCGTTCTTTCGTCAGATCAACCACTTGTTGCAACAGTTGATTGGGGTCCAAAATAGTGGCCGCTACCGTACCTACTTCAGCCACTGTTTCTAGCTCTGCGGCCTGCCGCGTTACCAACGCTTGCGCTTCGCGGCGTTCGTTGATGTCAATCAAAGACGTAATGATGGCTGGTTCGCCCTGGAAATTTATGATCCGACCAGAAATCAACGCCCAGAAAAGGTCGCCGTCCCCCCGCTTCAATCGCACGTCATAATTATCTATCCGACCCTGCTCACGTAGTCCCGCCAGGTACCCTTGGCGGTCAGCCGGGTCATAGTAAAAATCGGGTGTAATCTGACCAATCAATTCATCACCAGGCACACGGATAATTTCTGCCAGCGGTTCATTTACATAAGCAACAACACCATCAGAAACCCGGGAGATGACAAGCGGGAAAGTAATGGATTCCAAAATTTCTTCGGTGCGCAGGTGTGCACTTTGTAATTCGGCTTCCATTTGCTTGCGCTCATTAATGTCGACGAGGGAAGTCATGAGGGCTGGCTGCCCTTGGTAATTGATGATACGCCCGGAAACGAGTGACCAGAAAACATCACCGTCACCTCGTTTAAGGTTCAGCTCATAATTATTTATGAACCCATTTTCGCGTAACTGTGCCAAAAATGGGTCTCTATCTTCTGGATTAACGTAAAAGTCGGGAGTTTTTTCACCAATCAACGCTTCTTGCGGTACACGTATCATTTCGGCCAGCGGTTCGTTTACATACAGTACAAGGCCATCAGCTATACCAGAAATAAGGGTCGGCGTTGTGATCGAGTCTAAAATTGTTTGTACCCGCGCTTGCTCTTCCTGTACTGAGATTAATGCCTTTTCTTTCTGCGCAAATAGCGTCGCATTTTGCAGACCAATTGCCACCTGGTTGGCAACAGAACTCAGCAGTTCTACGTCAATCTGACTCAATCCATCAATACTGTCTTGCTGCACAGCTAGTACACCGAGTACTTGGTCACCCAGTCTAATAGGCACGGCCGTTTCCGCTTTCGTATCGGGCATCAATGGATTCGGTGACCACCCCTCTTCCTGAGAAACATCTGGCACCAGGATGGTTTCCCGAGTTGCTACAGCTCGTCCTGCCAAACCCTGACCTATTGGAATGCTATGATCCTGGGTCAACATGGCTGTGCCAGCTTCGCCAGTACCACCGACCATCACCAGCCTGTCCCCGGTTTTGTCTAGCAAATAAATATGGGCATGATAATAGTTAAAGGCTCGTTTCACCTGTTCTACGACAGTGCGGGCTAGTTCCTGCTCATCCAAAATTGTAGATAGGCGACGACTAACCTCCGCGCTCGTTTCCATTTGGCGGGCACGTCGCTCCAATTGCCCTAGCGTTTGCCGTAGTTGGCCCGCCATCTCATTAAAGGTGGTGGACAACGTCCCAATCTCATCGTGTGATTTCACTTGAGCCTGGGCAGCTAAATCACCGGCACCCAACTTTTGCGCAGCTGACACTAACTGGGAAACAGGCCGCACCACTGTATTAGATACAAAGATACCCAGAACCCCAGATATTGTCAGGGCAAACACGGTGGAAATAATAGTAAGGTTGTTTGCGGCCGTTTCACCTTGTTTCACATCCTGAATAATCAATTGCTCGACACTGTTCAGGTTATCACCCAACTCGTCTTCCAGGCTTTCCAGCTGTTCCAGCAAATCCAGCGTATTGGTGTGAGAGGCAATGATGGTTCGCCCCGTGGTTTCAATGGTGTCTTTTGTACTACTCAGTTGTGCGCCTAAGTCGGCTTCCCCTGGCTCGTCTAGTTCCAGAAGCACTTCCAAATTTGCCTGAGCAACTTCGAGTCGCTCTTCCGCTTCTTCAAAGTCATCTATAGCTTCCTGGTCGCCTTTGGTTACATACTCCAATGTTTCAGTAAGTAACAACTGTGTATTACTGTTAAATTCAGCCAAAAAAGCCTGAGAAGGAATCGCATCTTCAGCAAGTTCCTCAGCATTCTCATCGGCAATGTTTCTGACGATCTCGTCTGAAATTATGACTTGGGCTTGCGCTATTAATTCCAGAAGCAATTCTTCTGATGCTTCCATTGTTTCTAAAGCGTCTAGGGTTTGTGCATGAGATTGCACCAGCTCCTGAGCCAACCTGGCTGCTTCGTTGGCGTTTTCAGCCAATGTGGTAAAGTCGCTTATTTCCTCGGGATCGTCAGCCAACTCAACAATTTGTGATGACAACGTAGTAAGTTCAACAACGCTTTGGTTTAACTCTTCAACCGAGTCCTCATCGCCAACGCTAATAAATTCTAATACCTCCGCTTGCATCACCTTTGCTTCTAGCGCAATTTGCCCAAAAAGCTGTTGGCTGGGCAAGGCATCCTCTGTCAGACTAACCGTGGCGAACTGTGTACTCAAGTAAGTCACGGCAGTACCAATCAAGGCGATGAAAACAAAGGCTGCCATTAGCTTGGGGCGGAGTGTGGCTACGTGGAGTTGACGCGCCAAAAAGTAGACCAATACCCCGGCCAAACCAATCATGATGATGTAATCTATTGTTGTGTTTGGGTGATTTGGACGGTCAACTGGGCCAAATACATCAAGGAAGACAATCAGCACCCCGGCAACGACGCCAGCGACCATAACCCGGTTCAACCATTTGCCAGATAAGGTTGGGACGGCAATACCAGCGGTAACTGTAGCCGCCAGCAGGCCATAAACAAGACCGTCGCCAGCAGCAGTAAATTGGTTAAGGGCAATCAAGAGCAGAAATGGGGCAATGAGCATCAGCATACTTACGCGAATATGGCCTTTGTAGCTGAGCCAGGTAGCCACAACAGAGATACTGGTCATTGTCACAAGAGATGCTCTTAACGCAATGTCAATTTCCTCTCCTTGCGCCAAGAAGTAGACCGTTACAACCACCATAAAAACCGTCATAAAGGCAGCAATGATTTTGGCGTTCCGGGCCGCTTTATTCGTGCCGTTGGCTTGAGATGTATCCCGTCTATTCATTGTAGTCCTCATGCATAACCCTTGTTTCGAAAATGCTGCGTATTCAGTAAGGTTAGATGTTTCAATATCTGATTCCCTATACAATTAATTAATGTCTGCTACCATTTGTGCTTCTTTTTACAGCTTTTGCCCTTCCTACACCATCCAGCACAATTTCGCCTTCCAACCCAAGCACCCGGCCGATTTCTTCGGCAGCGACGCGCAAGACAGATTCGGCATCTACGGCCTGGTTGATGCGAGTCGTGACCTCGCGCAGCAACTGCTCCTCATGGGCACGGGTTTGTGCCTCTTCGTATTGCAGTAAACTTTGAGAAACAAGCGAAGCCTGATCCTTCAACCCGCTAATTTGACGAATGGCATCTTCACTAAGTTGCAAAGGTGTATATGATTGCCCTGTGATTAAACCGAGCCACTGATCACCAACAATAATAGGCAAATAGACAAACCCAAAAATATTCTTTTCTTCAAAAAATTCCCGGCCGGCTGGGTCAATCCGTGAGTCCGTGTGCACATTTTCAATGAAAGCAATTTCCCTTGTCTGGGCCTTGAGTAACTTATTAAAGAGTTGGGCTGGGTAAATTGTTCCAACAGGGTCTGCCTGGGTGTTTTTATCTGCATGCCACAGTGCCTTTATTGTCAATGTCTGGGCATATTCCCCTTCTGGTTTATCGAAATACATTAGAGCGACAGAATCCAAGCGATGCAATTCCGTTGAACTGATCAAGGCATCTAATACATCTTGCAATTTCGTCGCGCGAACAATGCGCTGACTACCAGCATACAATGATTCTGTCTGTGCCAGAGCTTGTTCTGACTGTTCTGCCAGACGAATGTTTTCTAAATGTGTCGTGAGCCGGTCGGCAACGGCCGTTACCAGTTCAGACAGTTCTTTATCAACCTGATCGGGCATTTCCAGCTTTAGCTGCCCAATTGCCTCGCCTTGAATTTGCAGAGGATGGGTAAGTAGTTTGGTGGGTACGGCCGTTTCTACCGTATCCCGCGCATCTTCATAGCTAAAGTTCAAAGCGTCCGACTTTTCAGCTAAATAGCTGCTCCAGCCCTCACGCGTTAGGCGGCGAGACAGCTCTTGAAGTTCTTGCACGGCTTGCGTGGATTGGGCAAAAGAGCGGGCATTTTGCAGTGCAACCGCAACCTGCGATGCCAATGTTGCCACCGTTTGCAGGTCAGTTTGTCCAAACGCGTTGGTTTTGTCAGAGCGCACATCTAGTACGCCTAGAACCTGCTCACCCACAGCAATGGGAACAGCCATCTCAGAGCGCGTTTCTGTCAGCAGTGGATGCGGCATAAAGCCTTGTTCTGGGGTTTCATAGGTGCGAATTGCTCCTTGTCTGGTTCGGGCAACGGTGGCCACCAGCGATCCTTCTGCTGCCAGTGGAATCTCTCTGCCTTCGCTCACCATCTGGCGACCAACGTCACCTGCCCCGGCCGTCAGCACCAGAGTACGCCCAAGATCGTCTAGCAAATGAATATGGGTGTGGTACAGGTCGAAACTGCTTTTGGTTAAATCAACAACCTGTTGCAGCAGCTCTTGCGGATCAAGAATATTGGCGGTGAGGGTACTTACCTGAGCCACGGCAGCCAGCTCGTTTGTCTGTTTGGTTAGCTCCGCAGTCTGGCGTGCCAACAATGCTTCACCTTGCTTCCGCTCATCAATGTCGATGAGCGATGTTATGAGCGCAGGTGTGCCTCGATAATTAATAATCTGGGCAGAAACCAGGGCCCAGAAGAGGTCGTCATCGGCTCGTTTTAGATGAAGCTCATAATTATGCACAAATCCATTTTGGCGAATGGCCTCCAGGAAAGGTGCTCTGTCGTCTGGATTTGCATAAAAGTCGGGGGTGACTTCGCCAATTAATTCTTCGCGAGGTGCGCGAATCACTTCTGTTAAGGGATCATTGACATATTGCACAATCCCATCGGATATATTGGAGATAACAATTGGCACCGCAATGGATTGCAAAATGGCCAGCACCCGTGCTTGTTCGTCTTGAATAGTAGCCAATGCTTTGTCGCGCTCTGCAAACAGGGTAGCGTTTTGCAGACCAATGGCCACCTGGTTGGCAATAGAGGTCAACAGCTCTACATCGGCTTCGCCCAGCCCATTTACTGTGTTTTGCTGCACATCCAAAATGCCCAGCACCTTATCACCCAGGCTAATAGGGATGGTTGCTTCTGCTTTGGTCTCTGGCAATAACGGATTTGGTAACCAGCCAGCCGCTTTGTAAACATCTGGAACCAACACAGGCTGGTTGGCAACGGCCGTTTGGCCGACCAACCCTTTGCCCATTGGAATTTTGTGACCCTGAGCCAGCATTTTTTGCCCAGCTTCGCCAGTGCCGCCTACCATTACCAGGTTTTGCCCAGCCTCGTCCACAAAGTAGATGTGGGCGTGGTAGTAATTGAAGGTGGATTGCAGCTCTTGCACAACGGCCGTTGCCAACTGTTTGGGATCCAAAATTGTAGAAAGCTGGCGGCTAATTTTGGCACTGGTTGTAATAGTGACGCTGCGTTCTTCAAGATCGCCCAACATTGTTTGAATACGGTCCCTCATACGGTTGAAAGCATTGCCAAGCTGCCCGATCTCATCGCCAGAAGTTACTTCTGCCGCGGCAGATAGATCACCATCTGCCAACCGTTGGGTAGCTGTTGCTAATTGAGAAACCGGCCGCGATATTGTGTTAGCTATAAGCGAACCTAACGCAATAGAGCCACCCAGGCTAGCTATAACTGTAAGAATAAAACGAAGGTTTTCTGCAGCTAATGTGTCATCCACGAGCTGATTGATCAACTGTTCAGCCGAAATTAGAGAGTCATTTAAGGTTT
The DNA here is from genome assembly GCF_965223285.1 of Candidatus Leptofilum sp. Taxonomy (GTDB): domain Bacteria; phylum Chloroflexota; class Anaerolineae; order Promineifilales; family Promineifilaceae; genus Leptofilum. Next base: position 2,887,951 of record NZ_OZ244997.1, read on the forward strand.
CCTCAGTTTCCTCAAACGCTTCTAATAACTCTAATGTTTGCCCGTGCGATTCAAGGACTGCAAGTGCCGTTGTTTCAATAACGCCTTCCAAATCTGCAAACTGTTCAGCCAGGCCTGCCTCGCCAGGTTCGTCTGACTCTAAAGTTGCAAGTAACGCGGCCTGTGCAGCAGCTTGCCCCTCTCTGACTTCCTCAAATTCGGCAATGGCTTCTGCCTCACCCGTTGCGACAAATTCTAGCGTCTCTACCTGCAGTATCTGAGCCCCTGAAACAAACGCAGATAAGGAAGCCAATGCGGGAATGGCATCTTCTTCTAATTCCTCAATGTCTCCGGCAGCAACATTTCGGTCTATTTCCTCACCAATAACTGCCTGTGCCTCCTCAAACAACGCTTCCAGTTCTTCTTCTGCCTCTTCCAATGCTTCCAGCGCTTCTAGCGTTTCTTCATGAGACTGGACTAAATTTTGGGCCAGGGCTGCCATTTCTCCAGCATCTTCAGCCAATGTTGAAAATGCGGTGGCTATGGTTGGTTCAACTTCCAGTGCTGATAGCTGTTCCGTCAGCACAGTAAGTGCTTGAGTGCTTTCAGTTAGCTCCACAAGCGTCTCTTCTTCACCACTGCTAACAAACTCAAAGGCTTCAGCCTGCACAATCCTAGACTGGGCAGAGATTTGCCCAAAAAACTGTTCGCTGGGCAAGGCATTTTCTGTAAATTGGCGCGTTGTAATTCGGGAGCTTATCAAGACCGTCGCGCTGACAATAGCCGCAATGAATAAAAAACCAGCGAGCAGTTTGATATTCAGCGAATATTGACCGTAACCACGAACAATGGAAAAAACCAGCGCAATTGCCAATATGCCTATTATCGCGCCAGGAACATAAAGTTCGATCTGCGCCGAGATTCGGAAAGGAAGCGGTAACAGGCCGACCAAGCCGGTGATGAGCGCAAAAAACGCCCCAAAAATAAGCGCGCGACGACGCTGCTCTCCAGAAAGCACTTCACTGGCTACAAACACAGTATTTAGGAGAATAATTGCAACGAACAATAAAGTGTAAACACCAGCAAGGAAAAAACCATTTAAGAAAAAGGTAACTGAAACTGTGCCAATAAAAAGGAAAACACCTTGTTTTATGCGCCCCTGTCTGATCTGATACAGGCTAAACAGTACAAGTAGAATACGCAGGATGGCAATAGCAGAAAGAACGACTCCTTGCCAAACTTGTGTTTCCAGAGCGAGCCTTGTCGTATTGAGTACCAGAAGCAGAAACATAGGCAATAGAATACCAACCTGCCATGTAGCAGTTCGTCGTAGCTTGTTATGGGTAGTGGCTGGATTTTTGATAGAAGGTTTCATAATTGTTGCCCTGTAGACAATGCGCAAACTCCCAAATTTGAGCGTCGCGCAGATTTTGCTAAGAATCTAATTCCTATCTACTGTTATTTTTTGGCTTCCGTTACTGCCATTGACCTGAGGAACGGCCGCTTTGGTTTCACTGTTTTTGCCGGGTAGATTCAATTCGGCCTGTGCATGTTTTACCTTTAACGCTTTGCCCAGCTCCTGAACGGCCGTTTGCAGTGCAGATTCCATGGTCATAGTTCCCTGAATCTTGTGGGTAATATTATTCAGCAGTTGTTCACGGTCCGCCCGGGCACTCGTCTGGTCAAAGAGTCGGCGGTTTTCCAATGTTGTACTGAGGAGTGAAGCGATTTGCAGCAAAATTTGCCGATCACTTTCTTTGAGTTCTGCTTCACCCGCAATGGCCATGCTAAAGGTGCCCAAGGGGCGGCCACTGGCCAAGAGCGGCGCAAAATAAGCGTGCAGCGTGTGGTCACCAGCGTCAAAGACGCCTGTGACTATTTGCTGCGTTTTTAAGGCTTCTGCCATTGGGGTATCTTCCAGCGGAATTTGCTCACCAGCGGCCGTATCCGCCACTTCACCAGCAACCCCGACAACATTAAGCATGGTGGGGTCGGTTTCATCAACTAAGTGCAGGCTCAGCCGGTCCGCTTCCAGCATTTTCGGCACCGTCTCTATCACGGTGGCCACAATATCTTTCAGCGTCTGCTTCCGGGAGATGGTCTCACTCAGTTCATTCAGCACCGCCAGGCGGCGAGCCTGCTCATTGGTCTCCGCCAATGCTTGCTGGGTTTGGGTAAACAAACGGGCGTTTTGCACTACCGTGGTTGCCTGGTACACAATGGTTTCGGCCAGGCGCATTTGCTCATCCGTCATCACGCGGTTTGGGTCTAATAAATCAAACCCCACGGTGCCAAATAATTCATCGCCAATAACCATAGGCAAGACGCCCAACGCATGAACCTCGCGCTGGCGCAAAAGATCATGGATGGAGGCCGTGAGCGGGCTGTTTTGGGCATCATAGGCGATGGCAAATTTGCGGGTATTGATTGCTTGCTCCATGAGCAGATTTCCCTTGATTGGTATCAGTTGCCCAATCACATCCTCGGCGGAACCAGGAATTGGGGGCGGATATTCAGTGATGATTTTCAGGGATGCCTGATCCTCAGTAACAAGGGTAATGCCCACACGAGAAACGTCGATAATCTTGGCTAGCTCCTCAGCAATGATCTGCATGTTTCGGGTGAGATCAAATGAGGTCGTAACGGCAGACATCACCCGGTTGATAAGTGCCAACTCACTGCTGCGCTTTTCAGCGTTTGCCCTGGCTTTCTCTGTCTGGTCTACCAGACGAAGCTCTTCGATGTGGTCACTAAGCTGTTGGGCAACGGCCGTTAACAAACCCCGTGTCTCTTCATCAATATCGCTATCGCCGGGCAAAGCCAAATGACCAATAATTTCATCATGAATTTGCAGTGGCAGGCTAATTTCTTTACCTGCTGCCTGGCTGGCTCCGCTGTCTGTTTCCAGCGAACTTACTTCTGTGCCGTCGTAGACAAAGCCCGCCAGCGATTGCGCTGCTTGGTACTCTTGCCACGCTTTCTGGGTAATGCGCTGCATCGCAGCTTCCGCTTCCAGGCGGTACTGTTGTGCTTCGTCCAGCAGCCGCAGGTTTTCCATCTGCTGTGCCACCTGCCGGGCCACGGCAGCGACCAGCGTTTGTGTTTCGGGCGTCCAATCGCGGTCATCTTCAGCCGCAACCTGGATGGTGCCGATTGGCTCGTTAGCAACCAAAATTGGCATTTCCAGCGTGTTTGCCGCCGTCAAATCAAGTGCGTTGTTGCCAACGGCCGTTTCTGCCTTACTAGCCTCATGCACATAGGCCAGCTTCTCCTCGCGGTTAATCGCATCAAAGTAGTTTGACCAACCTTCACGAGTCAATCGCCTAACGTAAGACTCAACTTCTGCCTGTGCTTGCGAAGCTGCTGTAAACAGGTTGGCGTTGTCTATGGCAATGGCTAGCTGGCTGGCAACCGCCTCAAAAACCAACTGGCTGCTTTCAGTTAAGCCATTCACTTCGCTGCTTTGCAAATCCAAAACGCCCAGCAGCCGTTCGCCCACGAGCAGCGGCACAGACATTTCTGAGCGCGTTGCGGGCAGAAGCGGATTGGCTCTAAACAAATCATTTTGGCTGGTATCGGCCACAATGACACTGTTTTTAGACAGCGCAGCGTTGCCGTTGATCGACCTGCTATCTATGGCCAGATTGTGGCTCAAGCTCAAAAGGCTTTTGGCTACCTGCCCTGTTCCAGCTTGTAGTTGCAGGGTGCGCGCTTTGGCATCTGTCAGGTAAATCTGTACGTGGTACAGATTGAACCGCTCACAGATTAGCTCAACAGCTTGGGTGAGAACTGTTTTCAGCTCACCTACCTGGGACAAGCTACGGCCGACTTCCACCGCTACGGCCAATTCAGCCGTGCGTGCCTGCACCTGTGCATCCAGGTCTGTCCGCAATGTATTTAACGCCTCATTGGCACTTCTAAGTTCCTTTAGGCCCTCTCGCTCCAATTTGTTGCGAAACCACGTAGCAAAAATGAGGAGTAAACCCAAAACAGATAAAATCCCCATCACAGTACCCAACTCGAAATAGCGTAATGAGGTAAATAATGGCAGGGTTAATGTAGCCAAGATGTTGCCCAAAATGGCCACAGCCACCCAGCGAAACGTCAGCAAAAGGCTAGACAAGACAAAAACAAGGGGCAGGTAATAAAACAGGAAATTGACGTCGGCAATGGCTCGCGCTAAAGAAAGCAGTGAGAACGACAAAACGATGAATATGGCACCATATTGAAAGTAGCGCGTGCGGCTAAGAACCACCCCAATTGCCGCTGCGGCAATGAGCGTAAGAAGAGGTCGACTTGAGCCTGGATTGACAACATAGCCTATGGGTGTAAGAAAGAAAATAGTGAGACACAATCCGAACAGCAATTGAGCGACATTTTGTCCACGAATGTCGGCAATGCCTGCCGGGGGGCGCAATAATTGCCACCACCAAGAATGCGATTGGGCATTTGTAGGTGAAGCTGTGTCTAGTTGGGTTGGTTGCATACTCATATCTGTTCTCCGCGCCTGTAGCCGGTTAAACGCTTTTTAGTTTCGTTCTGGGGAACGGCCGTTGCCAACCAGATGGTTACGACCAATTTCAACAGCTGCCCGGGGTGTATCTAGCTTTTGCGCCAATTCGCGGGCGGCAATCTGTAAAACCATTTCCACACTAGCGGCCGTGCGAATCTGCTCGCCAATTTCATTAATGGCTGCTTCTTGTTGCGCTTGCTGCTGCACTTGCGCATAAAGCTCGGCATTGTGTAAGGCAATAGCCACCTGAGCCGCCACTGATTCCAACAACAGACTATCTTCGCTAGCCAAACCATTGACGACATTGTGTTGAACATCTAACACACCCAAGATTTTGTTCTCAAATGTAATGGGAACAGCAATTTCAGCTTTTGTATCTGGCAATAGGGGGTTAGGCAGCCACCCTTCTTCTTGAGAGATATCTGGTACCAGAACAGCAGCGTTTATCGCCGCCGCACGCCCCACCAACCCATTGCCCAACAAAATCTTGTGCCCGCTAGCGACCATAGCTTGCCCTGCCTTGCCTGTACCACCGGCCATTATCAAATACTCACCAACCTTGTCCAGCAGGTAAATGTGCGCATAATAATAATCAAAAGCGGCTTGCAATTGCTCCACAACGGCTTTGGCTAACTGGGCTGGATCTAGAATGGTGGAAAGCTGACGACTAATTTCAGCACTGGTGGCAATGTCACGTGTACGAGCTGCGACACGTTGTTCCAACTCGGCCAACGTGGTCTGCAATTCGGCAGCCATACCATTAAACGCCCTGGCCAGCGTACCCAGTTCATCTTCTCTTGTAACCGGTACGCGCTGCTCCAGGTCCCCTTGCCCAATCTGTTCGGCGGCCTGGCTTAACTGGCGCAGTGGTGACGTGATTTGCTGGCCCAAAATTTGGGATGCGACTGTACCAATACTTAGCGTGATCACGGCCGTTACAATTAAGGTGAGACTGCTTCGCCGGCTGATGGTGGCCAAACGATTACGCGCCAGGGCCAGGATTGCTTCACCTTCGGCTCCGATCTGGCTGGTGACGGTGTTAATGTTCGGCGTTACTTCGCGAATAACGGCCGTGTTAATCTCAATGCCGTCTTCCAGTACGGCCAACTGGCCAAATTCAGCCACGTAAGTATTGATTTGGCTCACCAGTGCCTCGGTGCTTAATTGCCTGCTTCCGGCGGTGAGGTCGGTTGCCGAACTCGCTTCGACGGTAGCGATAAATTCTCTGGCCAAAAGACGGATATTGTCTGCATATTGCTGTTCCGACGTGCCGAAAAAAGATTTCTCATTGGCGCCGATTTGCAAGACTAACTGGTAAAGTGCCGTATCGTCCAAAGGCTGAACGTCCGCTTCGAGCCGCTCCAGGTCATTTTTCAGAGAGGCTTCAATCCCTTCAGCGTGACCACGTTCCTCAAAAAAGTTTACGGTCTGCTGGAAGGCGTCTTCGTAGGTGTTGAGCAGGGGGCGCAGTGCTTCCGTTTGTTCTAGCAGCGGTTGCAACGAAGCATCATCAGACATTTGTATCAAGGCGTCTAGCTCTTCCAGGCCGGCGCGCGCCTGCGCCAAATGATTTTCGTTGGCGGGAACATACTCGGCAACGGCCGCATCGATCCCAACTGCACGCCAGCCAGTCACAAAAGCGGTTTCGCTCTGCCGGGCTAACAAAAATTCATTTTCGATCTGCAAACTTAATTCACGAATCCGACCCCCCGTGTCAAGCGTAACCTCAGCTTCATTCTGCAAGGCTCGCAGATTAGTATAGCCAATGACAGCGATAACCAGAGCCAGAATCAATATCAGCCCGAAGCCAAACATAATCCGCGCTTTAACTGAGGCCAAACGAAAAATGGGTTTAATCGTAAATTTAGACAACATCATATCTATCCTAATTGGTTGACCATTAAGCCAACGAACCGGCGAACCAGCAATGCCGTTATTATTCTACGCTGGCCAAGACTTCTTCCCAGACTGCCGCATAGTAAGCAGTTGTGGGCGCATCTACTTCAGCCTCAGGGAACAGCCGCGCGCGCACTTCAGCCGGTGGATAAATGGCCAGATTATTGCGATCTGCCTCGTCCAGCAAGGGAATGGCTGCCTGGTTGGGGGAACCATACTGGACATAAGTAGATAAGGCCGCGCCTACTTCCGGCTCTAACAAATAATTGATGAACGTTTCTGCTAGCGCTTTGTTTTGGGCATTGGTCGGGGTGCAAATGAAGTCGGTCCATTGTATGCTGCCATTAGTAGGAATCCAATAATTAATGTCGGGGTTTTCTTCCATCACCTGGAAAATATCGCCACTCCATTCCAGCACAATGTCGAATTCACCTTCAGCCAGTAAATCTTGGCCATCGTCACCGTGGTAGGCGGCGATAATGTCGGCGCGATCCTTTAAGAATTGAGCCGCTTCATCGATCTCTTCCCGGTCGGTTGTATTGGGGCTGTACCCCAGGGACAACAAGATTAATCCCATCGTGTTACGTGCATCATCCATCAAACCTACTCTGCCAGCGTGGGCCGGGTCAAAAACGTCGTCCCAACTTTCAATGGGACCGGTGACGCTGGCATTGTAGCCAATGCCTACGGTTCCCCATTGGTAAGGTACGCAGTAACGGTTGCCGGGATCAACCACAAGGTTGGTGAAGGCCGGATCCAGGTTGGCAAGATTGGGGATATTAGCTTTATCGAGCGGTGCCAACAACCCGCCGCGGCGCATCTGGCCTAGCCAGGCGTCTGAAGGAACGACCAAATCATAATTGACCTCGCCAGCTTCCAAAGCTGCAAGCAACTCTTCTTGACTATCAAAGATTTGATAATTAATGGTCACGTCAAATTCTTTTTCGAAGTCGGCCAGAATGTCCGGGTCTATGTAGGTGTCCCAATTATAGAAATTCAGCACGCTGCCGGTTTCAGTATCGGGAACAACGATTTCAGGTTCCGGGGTTGGCGTTGGCTCAGTTTGAGTACGGCATGCAGCCAGGGAAATGAAAAGTGTAAATAATGTGATTAATCCAACTATTTTGTGCAACGTTGACATTGTTACTCCGTCTCTTTTCTGTTACGGCCGTTTCTATCAGCAGCGCGTAATTGAACAGTTGCCTGCTTCGCTTCTAAAGCGCGGCCAACTTCCCGGACGGCTACCTTCAAAGCACTTTCCAAATCGGTTGTGCTTTGAATCTTGCGGCTGATTTCATTGAAACGCGCTTCCCGGTCTGCTTTGCGCTGCGCTTGTTGGTAAGAGTTGGCATTTTGCAAAGCAATGGCCATCTGAGTAGCTATAGATTCTAGCAAGTCAACGTCGAGCTGCCGCAGACCGCCAACCACATGATGTTGTACATCCAAGACGCCCAATGTTTGCATCCCCAGAGTGATAGGGACAGCAATTTCTGCTTTGGTTTCTGGTAATAACGCATTTGGCAACCAGTCTGAAGCCTGGGCGACATCGGGAACCCACACAGGCGTATTGGTTGCAGCGGCCTGACCAACTAAACCCTGCCCCATCCGAATTGTATGACCATTGTTCAACATCTCCTGTCCGGCAGCGCCCGTTCCACCAGCCATCTTTAGAATGTTCCCGTTCTCATCATCAACAAGATAGATATGAACATGGTAATAGTTAAAAGCGTTTTTCACCTGCTCCACAACCGTCGTCAACAGCTCTTGTTGCTCAAGAATAGTAGACAAATGACGGCTGACCTCAGCACTGGTTTTAACGGCGAGATTGCGCCGTTCCAAGCGGCGCTCACGTTCGTAAACTTCTTGGGTCATATGTTGGAAATTAGACACCAATTGCCCCAATTCATCGTCACGTTCGGCAACGCCTCGAAGTTCAGTGCTTATCTGGCTCTGCGCCAACGCAACAGGATTAGCAGCCACCTCAGCAGCGTATTCGGCTAACCTCACAATTGGTCGAGCGATGCGATTGTCCTGATAAATCGTGACAAGAATAGCGATAAAAAACATAAAAATTAGCACACCAGACTGGATAAGAACACCAGAGAGAATTCTGGCGCTGATAACACTTGTATCCATGCCCACATGTACGTAACCAGCCTCCCCGAACAGAACAGGCGAGACAATATCCAGAAAATCGCCACGGCCCGGCAGAGTCACTTCTCTCGTGAGGGTTTGCTCTCTAACACCCTCTTTGAACGCCAACAGTTCTTCCGGCACGCTGGGGACAAAGGTGTGGGCAATAATACGGTCTTGGTTATCTACTACGAAGACGTAGCCTACCCCTCCTTCTGGGTCAACGAACTGGTCAATAGAAGCCTGTAGCGTTGAGGCATCGCGATTTAGAATTAGCTCGACGCTGGAAGTGGCAATGCCAGTTGTAATGGCTCCACCTTTGTCCTCGAACTCTGCAAACATAATGCGACTTAGAATAAGGCTAAACAGTAAAGACGTAATGATGGCTATCAGGCTAAACAACAAGATATTTCCGATGACGGTTGAGCGGAAAAGCTTTGGTATCGTTATCTTTCTCATTTAGACGTCTCCTGCCATTCCACTAAGGGAACGATCTGACCATCCTCTATCGTCGTGTAGTAGACCACATCCAACCCCTGATGACGGTCTGGCCCGAACGATACCGGCACATCAATCCCAAGGTCAAACGCCTGGATACTTTCTACCGCTGCCGGAATTTGCTCACGCGTTGGGTTCGTACCCAGCTGTTTGAGTATTTCAACCATCAACTTGGCGTTCAGGAATCCCTCGAAACTTACAAAACTATATCGGGGAGATTGATAATCTGGTTCGGTTAAGCCAGCGGGTGGACTTGGATTGTATTTATCCATCAACGCCTGGTACTCTTGAACGGCCGGAAGCGCAGTATCGTTATAATATGGCACTACCTGAGAGATGATCAGATTTTCCGTGTAATCCCGGCCGTTTTCTTCTCCAGCAGATTTCAATTGCTCTAATAAATTCTCGGTACCTACAAACGATACATTGAGGATAGGCACGTCCAAACCAGCATCTCGTGCGTCACGAATAAATCCGCCACAGGCCTGATAAGAGCCGATTTCTATAATGGCATCTGGTTCGCTCGCACTCAATATGTCTACCTGTTCGCTGAAACTGGTTTCAAAATCGGCCCCTCGCGTGTAAGTGGCCTCCGCCACTATATCGAGGCCATAGTGCTCCAATGCTCTTACGACACCATCCCAACCGCTACGGCCGTAAGCATCAGCCTGGTAAAAGACAGCAATGCGTGTATGTCCTTCAGCAATCAAGTTTTCTACCAGTCCGGCAATTTCCTGGCGGTAAGAAGCGCGCAGGTTAAAAGCCATTTCGTGATATGGTGGGTTTCGCTGTGGCTCGGCACCCGTAAACGGGAAGAATAAGAACATGGATTGCTCTTCATAGACTGTGAGCAACGGTAAAACCCGCGTGACGGTAGGGGTACCCACGTAATTGAAAAGCAAGAAAATATCATCCTCTTCAATAAGCGTAATCGTATTTTCGACAGCGGGGTCAGGGCTGTAACCATCGTTATACACTCGTAAGACAACCTGACGACCCCCCACACCACCATTTTCGTTAACAGAGGCAAAATAAGCTTGAGCACCCCGGTATAGTTCGGTACCTAAGCCAGCCGATGTCCCCTGAAAAGCAGCCGACACGCCAAGCACAATGGTATCGTCCGAAACCCCATCTGGAATAGCTGGAGGTGAGTCCGTTGAGCTACCCTGTTGGGCAGCCGGTGTCGGTTCTGGTTCTGCTTGCACATTACACGCCACCAGAAAAGTAAATGCAGCGAATAATATGAGTAATATAAATGGTTTAAATCCGTTATGTAATCTTGACATTAATTGCCTCTAAAAAGCAGTTTACGCTCAACACAAGTCTGTGGCTTTTTTGGGTAGGTTCTAAGTCCGCATTGTAAATTCTTAAGGGAAACATTTGAATGGTACTTATGCCTTCGCCATCGAGCCGCTTTGCTGAGGGTCATGGTACTCAAATAAAATCATACCATAGGGCATTTGAATAGGCGTGAAGAAAGCGTGATCAAACAGGGGAATTACAGGGGAAAATAGTCCCGTTAATCAGGAAAAAACTACCTTATGGTACAGGAGAGCCATTACAGCAGTTCTACTGAGTAAGCGGCCAACAATAACTTATCTCATATGAAGGCCGCTTACTCGATAACCGTCCGCTACTTCCGCAGCGCATAGATGCGCCCTCATTTGCGGACGGTCGCTAACTTATGTCATGTTGTTTTTCGCTCGTTTAGGGCGCGACTGAGCAGTTGATTGACCAGCTTTGGATTGGCTTTACCGCTCGTTGCTTTCATCACCTGGCCAACAAAAAAGCCACGGAGCTTTTCTTGCCCGCCCAGGTAACGGGTCAGTTGCTCGGGGTTGTCATTGAGGATTTGCTCGATGATGGCAGCGAGTGCTGCATCGTCCGAAATTTGGGCCAGCCCTTTGGCCTCCACAATTTGGGTGGGGGCTGTGCCGCTGGCAAACATCTCGGCCAGCACGTCTTTGGCGGTATTGTTATTAATGGTTTGCTTTTCTACCAGGCCGATCAGTTCCACTAGGGCGGCGGGCGTCACCGGAATGGCATCGATGTTCACTTTGGCCTCGTTCATCAGGCGGAACAGCTCGTTGAGCATCCAGTTGGCGATGGCTTTAGGAGTGGTAGCAACTTTGTTAGCGGCGGATTTTCCGCTAGAAACGGCCGTATCAAACCATTCCCCCACTGCCCGCTCTTCAGCCAAAACGCGGGAATCGTACTCAGACAGTTCATACTCAGCGATGTAGCGGGCAATCTTGGCATCGGGCAGTTCGGGCAGGCTGGCACGCACTTCTTCGATCCAAGCCGCGTCCAGGTGCAGCGGCGGCAGGTCTGGCTCCGGGAAGTAGCGATAATCTTCGGCTTCTTCTTTGGTGCGCTGGCTAAATGTTTCGCGGCGACCTTCGTGCCAGCCGCGCGTTTCCTGGATGACTTGACCACCGGATTGGAGAACGGCCGTTTGCCGTTCAATCTCATACGCCGTGCCGTCGGCCAGCACACGGAAGCTGTTCAGGTTTTTTAGCTCGGTGCGCGTGCCAAATTCGCTGCTGCCTACGGGGCGAATGCTGATATTTGGCTCCACGCGCAGCACCCCTTTTTCCATGTCGCCAGAGTTCACGCCCAAATAGCGCAAAATCTGCCGAACCTTCATGGCATAGGCCCGCGCTTCCTCGCCGGAGCGAATCTCTGGCTCCGTCACAATCTCCAGCAGCGGCACGCCCGCTCGGTTATAATCGACCAGCGAAGTACCGTCGTCCTGGTGGGTGAGCTTGCCCGTATCTTCTTCCATGTGAACGCGCCGAATGCCGATGCGCTTTGTTGTACCGGTTTCTAGCTCAATATCCAGCCAGCCATTGACGCCCAGCGGCTGCTCATACTGGCTAATTTGGTACCCTTTGGGCAGGTCGGGGTAAAAGTAATTTTTGCGGGCAAAGATGTTGTGATGGTTGATTTCACAGTTCAATGCCAGTGCCACGCGCAGGGCATATTCAACTGCTTTTTGGTTAATGACGGGCAGCGTGCCGGGCATACCGAGACAGAGAGGGGAAACGGCCGTATTCGGCACAGCTTCCACACTGTCCACCACTTTTGCTTTAGAAAACATCTTCGATTCAGTCATCAACTCAGCGTGCATCTCCAGGCCAATGACGGGTTCATACTCAATCATAATCTATCCATTTTCTGAGTACTTCAAAAACTTTGACGCAAAGGCGCAAAGTGGCAAAGAAGAAAAATCTTTGCACCTTCTGTTCCTTTGCGTTCTTGGCGTTGAAATTGTGTGGCCACTAAATATGTTTCCTCTCCCGGATCCACACCTGCATCGCCTCTGGCGACATGATGGCGGGATTGCCTAAATCTGCATCGGCGGCAGTTTCCAACTCTGGTGGTAGATGGTTGATGAGCAGCTCCAAGTCGCGGTAATCGTGAATTTCTTCATCCAGAACGCGCGCCATTGCCTCGTTGTGGGGCACGCCATGCTTGCGCACCGCTTTGGTTAGCCCCAGCAGCAGCGTCTCCCAGGTGGTCATCGGCCCCTGCGTGATAGAAGCAGATTCAGCAGCCGAGTCGATGAAAGCAAACGGCACCTTCTCCAGCGGCTCGCCTCTTGCGATAGCGGCCAAAATCCAGTCGGTGTCAAAAGAAAAGTCAAACACGGACGGATCGGCGATGATTTTGCGCAGCAAATCCGCCTCGTACAGCTTAAACGCCGCCTGCGTATCGCGAATGTCGCGAGAGAAGATGGCCTGGCCAATCATGCGCTGCATGTGGCGCAGCACCTTGATGCCAATGCCCCAGCGTCCTTCCTGCTTCACCAGCACGGCATCGGGGTGTTTGCGGTTGCCCAGAACGACGCGCGCGTTGTTTTGCAAATACGGCCGTAACAACAACCCAATCTGCCCCAAATGCACCGAGTTATCTGCGTCGGTGTAAATCACGGCATCTACACCATCGGCCAACGCCTGCATACAGCCATAAATGACCGCCCCACCCTTGCGCGAATCGTTGGCGGAGGCGAGGTTTGCCAGTGGGCCGTCATCGGCGGGCAACGCCTTGTCCAGCCACAGTACCTTCACTTGGTCGCCTAGCGGATGCTCGGCGGCAATTTGGGCCGCCAGCGCACCGCTGTCTTTGGGATCGCCGTCGTCTACTGCATAGAGATTCCAGGTGACGGCCGTATCCTTTGTCGCCCACTCCAGCTGGTGCAGCTTGACGCGCAGGGCATCCTCACCGTTGGGGTTTTCGGCCGTTTTGGGGCGCAGCCGATTTTGTTCCCCCCACATGGCAAACACCACGCCAATCCTGACGGGCTGCTGGTTGTTCAATAAAAACTGCCGCGAATCTACCAGCTTGGCAGCAATTTTGAACTCCAGCGGCGCATCTAGTTGGCGAGCGGCCGTTAGCACTTCATCCGGCGGCAAATCAAGCAACTGGTGGGTGAGCTGGTAGAGGCTGTGCTGATCGGCCGTTTCGGTGAGATCAAACTTTGTTTTGGCATTTGCAAGTATGTTGGCAAGGGTGGTCATAGGTTCTCCTCATTAAAATAAAAAACGGAACACAGAGTTACACGGAGAAGACACAGAGTTGCACAGAGAAATTTAACTAAATCTGTTGAATCTGCGAAATCTGTTGACTTTTATTCATGATTGTCGGTGACAATCGCTGTCGTTCATACGTCGTATGCCCGGCCGGATTCTTTGAAAGCGGCCAAGATTTCGCGCCGCTCTTCGTTTAGCTTTTGATAATAGGATAGGGTGAGCATTTCAAACTCGTCAGCGGCATAAACATCGGCACAGAAAATCTGCTGCCCCGTCATCACAATTTCTTTTTGGAAGACGGTGGACACTTGTCGCAGATTCACCAAATCAACTTCTTTGCCCAATAACTCGGCCAGAGCCAGATGCAATTCACCCAAAAGCAAGCTGCCCGCAGCTTTGGCCTGTTCCGGTAATAACAAAAGAGCAATGTCTACGTCGCTGGACGGCCGTTCATCCTCCGTGCCATACGAGCCAAACAGATACACAGCCTGCACGTGCGGATAGTGGGTCAAAATCGTTTGGACAATCTGCTCATTCATTTGCATGGTGCTAGTGTAACAAATTTTGGGCTACCAGTTGAAATTCGGCCGTTTTTCTTACCCATGACGCCGCATGAAGCGTTCCAGGCGGTTGAGGGCTTCTTCGATTTTTTCGTAGGCAGTGGCGTAGCTGGCGCGGACAAAGCCTGCGCCGCTGGCACCAAAGGCGTCGCCGGGAACCATGGCCACTTCCTCTTCATCTAGCAGGCGCATGGCAAAGTCGTCGCTGCTCATGCCCGTTTTGGCAATGGAGGGAAAGGCGTAAAAGGCGCCGCGTGGCTCAAAGCAGTCCATCCCCAATGTGTTGAAACCATCCACAATCAGGCGGCGACGGCGGTCGTACTCTAGGCGCATCTCCTCGACGTAATGGTCCCCTTCATGGGTGAGGGCAGCCAGCGCGGCCGCTTGCCCGGTGGTCGGGGCGGACATGATGGTGTATTGATGCACCTTCCGCATTGCGGCCAAAATGTCGGCGGGGGCACAGGCGTAGCCGATACGCCAGCCGGTCATGGCGTAATCTTTGCTAAAGCCGCCCAGCAGCACGGTGCGCTCACGCATCCCCGGCAGAGCCGGCACGCAGACGTGCTCAATGCCGTACACTAGGCGGTCGTAAATTTCGTCGGAGATGATAAGGAGATCGTGCTGTTCGGCAACGGCCGTTACACTCAACATCACCTCTCTCTCCATAACCGCCCCGGTAGGATTGTTCGGGTAGCCCAGCAAAATCGCCTTCGTTTTGGGCGTGATAGCTGCTTCAATTGTTTCGGCTGTCACCTGAAAATTGTCTTTTACATAGGTAGGCACAGCCACAGGCACGCCGCCAGCGAACGTCACTTCCGGCCCGTAAGCCACGAAACTGGGTTCGGGAATGATCACCTCGTCGCCGGGATTGAGTACGGCCGTCATCACCAAATAAAGTGCCTCGCTCACCCCCACAGTCACGATGATCTCATCCGCCGGGTCGTAGTTCACTTTGTACAGCTTGTTGATGTGCTGGCTCAGTGCCGTCCGCAACTCCACCGTGCCGCTGTTGGACGTGTAGGCCGTCTCGCCCCGCTGCAAGCTGTCAATGCCCGCCTGCAAAATTGGCTTCGGCGTCACAAAATCTGGCTCGCCAATGCCCAACGAGATAACATCTTTCATTGTGGCAGCAATATCAAAAAATTTACGAATCCCCGACGGCGGCGTGGCCGCAACCCGATCTGAAATAAAATGTCGCATGATTTCCTCCAATTACCCAATTACAAATCGTAATTGAGTAATTATCCAACTTCCACATTTGAGTTGTCGCCAATAAACATCGCTTTGGGCTGGCCGACGAGGCGAACGTTTTCGCCAATGAGTGCGCCATCTAGCACGCAGTTTTCAATGTATGCACCAGCGTCGATAATGCTGTTGCGGATAACGCTGTTTTTCACAGTTGCCCCTGCCTCGATGCTGGCAAATGGCCCGACGACGCATTGATCGATAACGGCCGTTTCATGCAAAAATACCGGCGGAACCACCGTAAAATCTCCAGCATAGCTGCGATCAATGGCATCCTGCGTGCCATAGCCCAGTGAAAGCAGCCTTTGATTCGTGCTTAACATAAAATCTGGCTTACCCGCATCCAACCAGAAAATGGTGGGCTTGGCTTTGATCACCGCCCCCTGCTCCAGCATCACTTTGTAGGCATCCACCAGATAAAATTCACCTTTGGTGCGCCGATCCTGTTCGATGATGGTTTGGATGGCGTTGCGGAGGGAACGGCCGTTTCTGAACCAATAAATCCCAGCCAACACCTGCCTATGCTCAAACCCGTCCGGCTTCTCGATGAAATCATGCACCACATCATTTTCATCCGTCACCACCACGCCAAAGGTGCGCGGGTCTTCCATCTCCTGCACCAAAATCACGCCGTCGGCATCCGCTTCCGGGATTTCCTTATACAACGCGTTCACTACGCCATCCCCAAACGCGACCAGCACCTCGCCGTCATCTAGAAAATCGCGGCACATCCAGATGGCGTGTGCCTGCCCCAATGCCTCTTCCTGCACCACAAAATGGGCATTCAGGTGCGGATAATGCTCGCGAATCCAGGCCTCAATCTCGTCACCTTTGTACCCAACCACAAAAATGACCTCTTCGGTTGTGATTTCCGCCATCAAATTCAACAAATGGCCAATGATCGTGTTGCCCGCCACGTTCAGCAGTGGTTTGGCACGGCTCCACGTGTGCGGCCGCATTCGTGTTCCAAAACCAGCAAGAGGAATGATGATCTTCATGTTACTCCAACTCCCAGATATTTATTACCGGGCTAAAATATTGCGAAACTAATCTCTACAGAGCCCTTCACGATTAAGTCGATCCCCTTCGTTGAGCTACACGACGGAGAAGGGCAATAAGCGCAAGAGCTCCAATCAAAAAAAGCCCCAAAAAAGCAGCGAAGTCTTCTCGGCCAATCTTTTCTAAGAATTCGATCCCGAACAAAAATGACCCAATTAGAATCAATGGGCCTAAAAAAAATCCTACCAATGAAATGGCAAGTTGGGCAATCGTTACTTTTTCATTTCTATTAGAAAAGCCTTCAAACCCATAGCGCAACAAAAAAGATTTGATCAAATTGGCAACCAGGTAAATGATTATTATGGGAACCCCAATATCCACAATAAATATGTCCACCATTGTTTGCGACTCAACCATGAAATTTGCTTTAAACTCAGCAGCAACTAAAATGCCTAAGCCAAGAGCCAATCCAAATATAAATGCTTTAAAAAATCTATGATTAATCCAGGGCAAACGGCCATTTTCATTCATGTCAACTAATGATTCATCTGTTTTCATCTTTAGGCCTCCTTCCCCAAACGTTTGGGGAACAGAAATCACGACTTAACGGCTTGTTCGTAAGCATAGGCGGCATTCAAAATCGTGGCCTCTTGCAAAGCATTGCCAATTAATTGCAAGCCAATAGGTAGACCTTTTTTATCAAAGCCGCAGGGAACAGATAGGCCGCAGCTTGCGCTAAGGTTGACTGGTAGGGTGAAGATATCTTGTAAATACATACTCAGCGGATCGTCTACATTTTCACCAATTTTGAAGGCGGTGGTGGGTGTGGTGGGCGTGGCAATGACGTCTACCTGCTCAAAGACGTTGAGGAAATCTTGCTTGATGAGGGTGCGGACTTTGAGGGCACGGCCGTAATATTCATCATAGTAGCCTGCACTCAGGGCGTACGTTCCCAGCATGACGCGCCGCTTCACTTCCGGGCCAAATAGGGCGCGGGTTTTCTTCACGCTGTCAATCATGTCGCTGCCCGTCACGCGCGGGCCAAAGCGGATGCCGTCGTAGCGGGCCAGGTTGGCGCTGGCCTCGGCTGGGGCGATGAGGTAGTAGACGGGCAGGGCGTAGCTGGTATGCGGTAGGCTGATTTCCACAATTTCTGCACCGAGTTCCTCTAATTTGGCGATGGCGGTGCGTACGGCCGTTTCCACTTCCACATCAATCCCTTCAATAAAATATTCCTTGGGCACGCCCACACGCAATCCTTTAATGTCGCCAGTCAATGACGCTTCAAAATCCGGCACTGGCACGTCTAGCGAGGTGCTGTCGTTGGGGTCGTGCCCGGCAATTGCCTGGAAGAGCGCAGTGGTATCGGCCACAGTGCGGCCAAATGTGCCCACCTGGTCCAGCGTGGAGGCAAAGGCAATAACGCCCCAACGGGAGATACGGCCGTAGGTCGGTCTTAACCCCACCAATCCGCAAAATGAGGCTGGCTGACGCACGCTGCCGCCCGTATCCGTGCCCAGCGCGGCATATGCCAAGCCCGCCGCTACCGCCGCCGCACTGCCGCCGCTGCTCCCCCCCGGCACCCGCTCGGTGTCCCACGGGTTGTGGGTGGTGACGTAAGCAGAGTTTTCGGTGGATGAGCCCATGGCAAACTCATCGGTGTTGGTTTTGCCAAGGATGACTGCCCCGGCTGCTTTAAGCTGCTGCACCACAAAGGCATCGTAGGGCGGCACAAATCCTTCCAGAATTTTGCTACCCGCCGTGGTGGGCACGCCGTGGGTGCAAATAATGTCTTTGACGGCCACCGGTACGCCCAACAGCGGGGTTCTCTCACCATTGGCTAGCCGCTCGTCCGCAGCTTTCGCCTGTTCTAGGGCCATCTCATCGGTGAGGGTAAGGTAGCTTTGCAGGTTGTTATCGGCCGCCACAATGCGATCCAGCATGGCCTCGGTAGCCGCCACGCTGCTGGTTTCTCCCTGGCGTAAAGCGGTGCGAAGCTCCGTCAAAGTTAACTCTGTCAATTTCATATTGTCTCAAACCGTAGATTGTTCAGATTTTTTTGCCACGAATTTCGCGAATTTACGTGAAATTGTCTATAAATTCGTGGAAATTCGCGTCATTTGCGGCCAATTATTTGGATAACCGCGTAAGTCCTCATATTCATTCAATGGGAATAGGATCGCCCAGAACTGGAGCTGGCTGCTTTTGAATCACATCCCAGAGGGCAACGGCCGTTGCCACTGTTTCTCGCGCCTCATACCAGCCAGCATCGCGGTAAAGCTGCGGGTCAGATGCAACACCTACCACCTCAACGCCTAACTGCTGGCAGGTAAACAAGGCGCGGGGCAAATGGAATCGCTGCGTTACTAAAATGGCAGATTCCAATTGAAAAATCTCGCGCGCCCGGTAGCAAGTATCATACGTTCGTCGCCCGGCAAAATCTGGCTGAATATCTTCTGCCGCAACACCTTGCTCAATGGCGTACGCCATCATGGCAGTTGGCTCGTCGTAATCTTCAAAGCGATTATCGCCGCTAACGATGATTTTTTGCACGGTACCTGCCTGGTAAAGCTGCACGGCCGTATCCATCCGGTCGCGCAAAATGGGGCTGAGACGGCCGTTGCCATAAATCGCCGCTCCAAACACAATGGCTACTTTGTCGGCTGGGACATCTTCAACAGTATAAATGGAACGGCCGTAAACCCATTGCACACCCTTTCGCCAAACAAACGGTAAAAGCACCAGAGCCAAGCCCAACAAAAAACCATACAGCAGCAGCTTACGCTTTCGCAACCAGGCCCGTCCTAGCTGCCCGACGAATCGTCCAGCACTGCCTGCACAACAAATTGGTTCTCTTTTTGGTGCGGCGCATTGTGCAAAAGATCTTCCATCGGCAGCGATGGTTCAGCCAGATCAGAGCGCATAATATTTTGCTGAGCAATGGCGTGGGACGTGGGGCGGATGTCTGTCAGCTCCAGCTCGTTCAGCCGCTCGGCATAATCTAAAATGGCGGAAAGCTGCGCCAAATATTGCTTTTTCTCGGCCTCGGTCAGCTCTAAACGGGCTAGATGGGCAATTTTTTCTACATCAGCGAGGGTTAGGGACATGGGAATTCCTTTTTTAGTCTCTAATCTCTATTTTCGGTAACGGCCGTTTCTTCTACACCTTCTTCTGCTTCTTCCGCTTCCAATTCAGCTTGCCGCATCTGGAAATATTCTTCGTCTGTCCAGAAGTTTTCGCGGTCAGTGAGCTTGTCAATGTAAAGGACGCCGTTGAGATGATCAATTTCGTGCTGGAAAATGCGAGCCGTCCAGCCCTTTAGGCGTAGCTTGAGCGGCTTGCCCCGTCGGTCTTGCGCGCGAACCCGCACGGCAAACGGCCGTTCCACTTCACCCAAGTAACCCGGAATCGACAAACAACCTTCAACGCCGTCTGTCACATCACGGGATTCCCACACAATGCGCGGATTCACAATCACAAATAGCTCACGCGAGTCGGGTATATCTTCGCCTTCATCATCCGTTTTGGGCAAGGTTTCGATGACGGCCAACTGGAGCGATTGCCCAATTTGGGGCGCAGCCAGCCCTACCCCATTGGCGGCACGCATCGTTTCAATCATGTTGTCGATGAGCGTTTGCAGGTCGTCGTCGAACTTGGTGACGGGACGCGCCTTTTTGCGTAACACCTCATCGGGTAAGGTAACAATCTGTAATTCGGTCATGGGGCTTAATTATCTGCGGAATGGGGTCATGGGCAAGTGTGGAACTCGCTCATCCTGCCCTACCGAGCGCAAACTCGCAAACTGTGGGGCTGGTTATTATAATCCTGCACATGACACGCTTTTGTTTAATTGGGCCAACCTACCCATACCGAGGGGGCATTGCCCATTACACCACGCTGCTAGCACAGCACATGCGGGAAGCGCATGAAGTAATGCTGCTTTCATTTTCGCGGCAGTACCCAGCCTGGCTGTTCCCTGGCAAAAGTGATAAGGATCCAAGTGAACGGCCGTTGCAAACCGAAGCCCATTACGTACTCGATCCGCTCAATCCGTTCACTTGGCGGCACACCCTACGCCAAATCCGCGATTGGCAGCCAGATGTCGTCATCATCCCCTGGTGGCATCCTTATTTTGCCCCAGTCTGGACAACGCTAGGGCGCGGCATTCATCGACTAGCCCCTCGTCCCAAACTCATTTTTATCTGCCATAATGTACGGCCGCATGAGCAAAGCCGCCTCGGCAAATGGTTGCTCCCCCACACTCTCAAAACCGTGCTTGGCCGCGCCGATGGCTTCATCGTCCACTCACGCGCGGATAAACATATCTTGCTGGATATACTGCCCCAAGCGCGTGTGTCCGTCTCGCCACTCCCTACCTATGCGGCACTTGGCGGTGAACCTGCTACCGAAATTCCCGTTGAACTGCCAACAGATCGGCCATTGCTGCTTTTTTGCGGTTTGGTACGGCCGTACAAAGGGCTGGATGTCCTGCTAGAGGCTATGGCTTTATTAAAACGTCCCGTTCACTTACTCATTGCTGGGGAGTTTTGGCAAGGTGGACAAGCCAGTTACCAAGTCCAAATTGAGCAACTTGAGCTTACCAACTGCGTGACTATTATTAATGAATATTTGCCGGACGAACTGCTGGCGGCCTGCATCGATCGAGCGAATGTAGTGGTGCTACCTTACCGCAGTGCTACGCAAAGTGCCGTCGTGCAAATGGCCTTTGGTCGGGGCAAGCCAGTCATCACCACCAACGTGGGCGGTCTGGCAGAAGCGGTTGAGGACGGCCGTACCGGCCTCGTCGTTCCCCCCGAAGACCCGCCAGCCCTGGCAGCAGCCATCGAGCGTTATTTTGCGGAGGGGTTGGAAGATTTGTTTAGCGAAAATATGTTGGGGGGAAACGGCCGTTTTGGTTGGAATACATTATTGCAAAACATTCAGTCGCTGTCAGCAAATAATTAGGAGGAGGAAAAAAATTGATCTACGAGGGGTTGGCAATGATAATTTATTCTCTCAGCTAAGAATTCAGAGTCGATTTGCTCCAAAATATTGAATTTTTTGACAGCACGATACGTATGAGAAGCCTCTACACGCAATGATTCCTCATCAATATCTACAAAATCAGCAATTTCATCTAGCTTGTCTGATATTTGATCTGTGCGCAGGATCAATAATCTTTCCTTTGGAACCAATTTCAAAACATCTCTGTTATGCTTTGCCCAATAAGATAAATAACTATCAATAGGGTAAAGTTGATATTCGTTTAAAGGCATGTCTTCTACAGAAAACGTATATGCTGGATTCTTAAAACGATAGTCCCGGAACTGCTGCCAATTAGATGACACCTCTTTGCGCCCTAATTGATGATTGATGTACGATTTCAACCACGCATAAGGTTCCCTTATTGTCAAAATGAATTTAGCTTCTGGGAAATGCGCAACTAGCGTCTCCAAAAAGAAGTAGTTAAGTTGTGAAGAATTCACCTCAAGATTTAGCAAACGCTCCTTGTTTTTTAAGAACCGCATCAGCTTAGCGTTATCTGCTTTGCCGGAGGCAAGATCCAATATCATTTCAATTGCTTGTTCACTATACGGTTCGTGCTTACTTTTAAACAAAGGCGAAAAAACAGATGCTATTGAATGCGTACCAGATTTTGCTGTTCCAATACAATATAGTTGAAAACGACGAGGTAAAACTTGGCGTATTATAGGGATAGTATAAGGAGAAAATTTCCAAGACATCTTAACAAAAATTTATAGTTGGGGCTGTATGGTAGTTGCCGAATAGGAATATAAAAAGGCTTTAGAATAAAAATTCTATTCTAAAGCCTTTCTTTATCGTTAATCTAGGTTAGCTTAGTACCCTAATTAGTTGCCTACAGGGATACCATTATAATCTTCAGCCGCGGTGCCCGTTGATGTCACAGTTAAAATACGAACTGTAGCAACCAACTCACTTCCTGGAGGGCCTTCAACAAGAATACTACCGCCAAAGCCACCTACATACCCAAACTCATCTAGCTCATCTTGGGTGTGCCCGGATGCTAAGACCAAGGCACTGTCTGATGCATTCGTGTTTACTTTTACACCGTTCGCAATTGCTCCAAACGTATGTGTTGCAACGACTTCACCATCTTTATTCAAGTAACTAGCTACCAGTTCTCCAGATGCCAGGTTTGAGCCAACATTTTGGATAGCAATGTAAGCGCGTTGACGGCCACCCACTGCCCATTGAGACTGTGTAAAGCGAACATATGGCATTGCCAGAGTGGAAGCACCTTCGCCTGCACCTAGGAATGCAGCAGAACGGCCCCCGCCAAACACTTTTGCAACACCAATAATCTCAACACTGTTATTACTAACGATAGTTGAAGAACCAAGGTAACCAGCTGAAGTTACATCACAAGTAATAAAACTATTTTTCGCGCCTGGCTGAATAGTAGCTGTGTCAGTTGCGCCATTGCTGTAGGTAACCGTCACATTAGCAGCTGTACTATCAGAGGTGTTTTGAATAGCATAAGCAGTTGAGGCTCCACCGCTGCCAAACTGACAGAGGGCACTTGGCATATACAGTGTCGTGCTGCCGCTAGCTACACCTTCAAAACTCGATGCGAGGCCGCTATTTACTTTTAATTCCAATACAGTTCCTACGATATTTGCTGGCGTAGATGTTCCTGCTTCTACGGCCGTAACGGTTGCTGAACCATTAAATGAAGAAGCTGTGACTGCGGATAATTGGCCCATATCAAATGTCTTTGAGGCACCAACTGGTAAATTATCGTGCGTAATGGTTATCGGTGTCGCACTTGGATTATCCGCATTGAAAATCTCGACAGTGATATCAACAGCAGTACTGTGCGCATTCTGAATAGAGAATCTTGATGTGGTATTATTTTGGTTTTTCAAAACAGTTGCAAGGAGCACCTTGTCACTACCGCCAGAGAAACCATTGGAAAGTGGCCGAACTTTCACATCGCTATCTGACGAAATTTGAACCATTGTGGCAACCACAGGCTGGTCGGAGGACATTACTACTGATCCATTAAAACCAGAAGATATTTGACTCAGCCCACCTACATATAGGGAAGCTCCTGCCCCTTGAGGAAGGGTTGCGTTAATTGGAATAGCTGTCCCATCATTTTCTGGATAGAAACTAAATACAATAGTGGCATCCCCTGAACCGACATTTTGATATGTGATAGACGTGGTAAAGGCGGCATTATACGCGCTACCGGCAAATACCGAACCTGTCACAGTCAATACCAACAAGAGAATAAAAAATCCCATGCCGACAAACTTTATACGTTTCATATTTTGCATCTCCATTTTGCTGAAATTATTTCTTGTACTATCATTGCCATACTATATTTAAAGTCGACAAAATCAATACCCCATATGGGTTATTCAGGAGTAATGAATGTTAGCTGCTTAACAACAAGGAACTATTTCAGCCATTTTATAGCAGAGGCAAACTCAAGGGGAGTAATCATGAATCAACTTGTTAATACATTTTTATTAATTACAGTTCTCACTCTTTTGATAGGATGCTCAGACACGCAATCAACAACAGGACCTCAATTATTTGTAACCGCGCCGCCATTACAGGAATCTGAACAGACAATTGCCAGTGCTTATCCGGGGCCGTCATCAGCAAATGCTTATCCTGGACCAGATTCTGAAGCACAACCAAATCAAAATGAGTTTTCGCGCCTAGAAACAGGTTTTGAACCTGATGAGCCAGTACCTACCCCGAGCCTAGGTCTTACAACCGTTACCGGCTATGTTTTCTCCAAAGAGAGTCAAACGCCTGTGATTAATATACCTGTTGTATTGGCGCAAATTTATCGAAACGATCAAAATGACGGTTCGTTTGTTTATAACACAGCAACCAGCCCCTACGCTCTAACAGACGTGAACGGCCGTTTCATTTTCAGCAACGTGGATCCAGCAGAGTTCGTTATTGTTGTGGGCGATATCGAAGTGAATTATTATGAAATCATAACTGATTCAGGTGGCGGATTTCAGATTATCAATCTACCGATGGACGAGATATTAGATTTAGGAGTAATCGAGGTAGGCTTAGAGTAAGTTTTCTATTGTTTGTTTTAACATCCTGTAATTGTTAAAAACAGGTTTGAAGCGCATAAAGCAAGAAACTTAACAACGTTTTCACTGCGCTAATCGCTGATAAAATCTTATATGCGATTTGGCGATTCCATGTATTGAAAACCGTGTGCCAATAAATTCTTTTGCCTGCTCGCACACTATCATTTTTTTGTTTGGATCTATGGATAGCACCTTGTTAATAACAGATGCTAATTCCTGTGGATTATTGGGAGGAACGAGCCAACCTGTTTCCTCATCCTGAATCAATTCAGTGTTTCCAGACACTTCGGTTCCAATGACCGGAACATTGGCACTCATTGCTTCTAAAATAACAGTTGGCAATCCTTCCCATAAAGATGAATTTATGAATAAGTCCATTATCGCGTATATTTCTTCAATATCGTGCCGCGCTCCAAGAAAAATTACTTTGTCTGATATCTTCAACTGCGTAGCAAGGTCTTTTAGCTCTTGTTCTAATAATCCAGTGCCAACAATTAGAAAATAAATATTGTTAGATTTCTTCAGAATGATGCTGGCTGCCTGAAGAAGAATTGAATACCCTTTCTGCTTTGAAAGTCTTCCAACAGTGCCAACAACAATATCATCAGCAGATATGCCAAGCTCTCGGCGTTTTTTGACCTTATCAACATGGATGTTTTCAAACCTGCCGAAGTTCAGGGCATTGTAGCTTCTTACAGCTTTTTTGGCGGACCATTTTGCCAAATGTCTCTGATCCAAGTTGTCAACAACTTGCTGGGAAACTCCTAGCTCTAATTGGAAACTAAGAGGGTAAATAATATTGGTGAGCATGAGCTTGCGCAACGGCCGTTTTCCCCATTCGCGTTCATTATGAACTGTCCGAACTAATTTTTTTGCGGATAGCTTACGTTTTAGCAGTAAGGCCAATACATCTCCAAACTGACAATGGCTATGGATAATATCGACTGGTTCTGTTAGCTTCTCAAGAGTCCCTTTATAAGCCTGAATAAAACTTGACACAGGTGATTGTTCATTCCAGTTAGCTGCAAAAAATGCGTCGATTCCTAACTGCCTAAGAACTTCTACCCATTCATTTTCATGTGGAGTTTGATAAGCCCATATTCCACAAACGATGGGTAAAACTTCTTCACCTGCAATTGCCTGCGCCAATTCGATTCCAAATCGCTCAATACCTCCTAGAGGTCCTTCGATAGCAAACCCTGAAATTATTTCCAATACACGAATGGGCTTTTTCATTATAGATTCTCAAAATCTGCTGCTATTTTTTCGCTTACTTGCACTATTTGTTTTTCGATTTTAGCTACCGTATTTGTGATTTTGCGACGCAACTCATGTTCTTGATTCGCCAGCGCATCCAGTTTGCAAATGATGGCATTAGGCTCTATTGTTTCGATATTCAGCACCCACTCCTCTAAATCAAGCATTTTTGCGACGCCTTCTGTTTTATATTGATATTGAATCAATATGGCGGGCACCCCCTGGCTCAAGGCAAATATATTGGAGTGAAGTCTGGTGCCAATAAATAAATCCATTTGACCATAAGCTGCTTTTAACTGCTCGGCAGATAAAACTTTTTCAACAAGAACAACTTTGTTTTCTAATTGCGCCAGTTTTTTCTTGACTCTCCTTGCAGGGACAATATCATCATCTGCCGATGTTGGCCCACGAACCTGCCCGAAAAGAAAAACTACGCCATTGTATACTTGAACAAAGTGGCGAATAGCAGCGGCAACGGCTGTTTCGTATCTTGCTTGTTGGCGAAATAATTTATTTTGCGCTTCCCAATTGATTAAGGTAACGCCCAACCAAGACTGACGCTTCTCATGAATGTTTGCATCAGGCAAGAACGTTTGCCCGTCTTTAGGAGGTACGCTTGGAAATAAAAAAGCCATGTCTGGCACGATAGTACAATTTTCGGCCCATACTTTCATCTTCTCTAGTTCCAGTTTGGAAATAGCATCCCGAACAAAACAAAGGCGCATACCTCTTAGCACAAACGCTGTCAATTTCCGCTCCCAACCGTGTGATAACGGGCCTACTGTCTGTGGCATCATATAAACTGGTTTCCCCAACAACATAGCGTATTTTATTGTAAATAGCGTTACGAGGAGTGTAATCCCGTAACCGCTACTATAAAGGAAGTTCCCAGCAGAACTGACAACCAAATCAGCTTCGAGATAGGCGTGCACCAACTCCCGACGAGCAGGGCTCATCCAATCCAGTTTGGGAACGCCAAATAATCGGTAAAAAACGACCGTTAATAAGCATAAACTTAGTAACCAAGGAATTTTTAGCACACCCCAGGAGAACTGGCTCTTGTTTTTAGGCTTCAGCCAACTCATAAATGAGCCAACTGCTTTTTCTTGCCCATCATGGCTTGCCGGATCATTCATGGCCAAAATTATTTGGGGGTGAACAAAAGATTGCTTTAATTGGGATATTGTTACCCGTGTCAGTACATCATCCCCAGCATTATAGGAGGAGTGCAGATTGATGATTAATATCTTGATTCCGCTACTTTGCTTGCGGCCAGCTTTGGATTTTCCCTTTGCCATTTTAATAAATACACCAAATATCCTAATGTTAAAACGGATTCGCTAATTATATAGATAAAAGCTACCCCAGTAAGGCCAAATGATTGAATGAAAATGAGATTGAGACAAACATTGAGTACAGCACTCACTAATTGCACAATCACTCGCTTACTTTGCCAACCAACGGCCGTAATGACTGACGCCAAAGCGAAGCTAACGCTTTTGAATAGCAAAATTACGCTCAAAATTACCAAAATGTCACCAGATTCAGCAAATTCCGCTCCGTAAATAAACAAAACAAGAGGTCGTGCTAAAAGCATCATCCCGACACTTAGCAGAATACCTAGGAATGCACTTAAGAATATTAATTGGAACGTTCGTCTGGGAATGGAAATTGGGTTCTTGGCATACGCCCTACTCATCCAGGGGAGGGCAACCTCATAAATTGCCTGTGGAATTAAAAACAGGGTTGTCATCAGCGTTACGGCCGGTCCATATAGTCCTGCGGCCGTCTTGCCCAGGTAAATAACAATGATTGTTATATCAGCCCGTTCATAAATAACGGATAAGCCATAAGAAGCTGCAAAAGGTCGGGTATCACGCAAAACAAGTGCCATCTCTGCATAATTTAACCGAATTCCAATAAGATAGTACACAAGGAATATTGAAAAAAACATACCTATGAACGATGTCACTAACCGAGCAACAAAATAAACCTGCACAGAGTCAATATTTAAGCGTACAAAAAGAATTGTAATTAAAAGGAGCAAAAACTGAGGGGCAGCCACTAATCCTGCAGTTATTCGGTTTCGCATGGAGGACTTAAATGCACTCCTAGCCAAATTAGCCAACTCTTCAAGCCAAATAATGAATGCGGCTAAAATCACAAGGTCCTTAGGAAAAATTGTTTGTTTTAAGTACGGTGCAACGAGGATGAATCCGATAACCCATACCCCACCTAAGCTGACCTTTATCCCCAAACAGGCCCCACAGGCAACGGATAACGGCCGTTTATCAATACGGCCGTTTCGCAAAAGCCAATTATCCAAGCCCAACGAAAACAACACAGACCACAACTTGACTAAAGAAATGCTGGAAAGATATAAACCAAAATTATCAGGACCAAGCTGGCGAGCCATCAAAAAGAAAATCAATGCTGAAAATACTCGAGCAACGGCCGTTCCTGAAAAAAGCGTCGCCGCATTAACAACTAAGGGGTGCATCATCATTTGTCTAAAAAAGGGAGTCATCAGATAGACATTAGCTCACTTGCTGAGCGGAGTAGAGATTTGGTTAATAAGCAAATCAACGCGACAGTCCCACCAATTCTTTTCTCTTTGGATTAAAGCTGCTTTTTTCATTGCAGAGGCCAACTCTGGTTGCTCTAAAATTTGTAGCATCCCCTCCGCTAGCTGAGCTGCATCATCAGGGGGTACAGCCAAGCCCGCTTCTTGTATTATTTTCTTACGATCCCCAATATCGGCCGTTACACAGGGAACACCGGCGGCAATACTTTCTAACAATTTTAGAGAAAGACTCGACTCCGCAGGTACTGATTGACGACGAGGATCAACTGAAAGCTCACCCAGACGATAATAATTAGCCACCTCACTCATAGGCACTCTGCCAACGAACCTTATATTTTCAAGCAAATTCATGCTTTCTGCCAACTGCTTCAATTCCACAAAATCCTCTCCAGAACCAACCATTATGAGTAAAACCGATGAGTTCTGTTGAAGAACAATGGAAAAAGCTTCAAAAAGCAAATCGACAGCATGACTGACCAAGCTCATGCTCCCAACATAAACAATAACACGATGAAATTCTTGAATATTCCACTTCTTCCTTAATTCTGCCAACTTGGTTGACAGAATCTCAGCACGATCCTCAGAGAATAGCTCTTTTTCCACGCCATTGGGCAACACAGCAATTCTCTCAATCGGATATCCAAGCTCTTGGTATCTTGTAGCAATAAATGAATTGCCGACGGTCATGCCTGAAGCAAATTTTGGCATCCAGTTTTCAAACCAAGCAACCACTTTTTGCTGCCATTTACTCGAAAAACGGTTATTAATCGCTTCAAAGTCATCGCTATCTAAATAAATTGGTTTATTCAGAATTGCACGCAACAACCAAGCTGCAAAACCATTCATTGGCTGCGTTTTACAAACCAAATAGGCATCAGTGGGAATCCAAAGAGCTGTCCAAAAGAGCCTAGCAGTGGCCCAAAGGGTTATGAATGCTAATTTTGGAGGAGAAAAATAGGTCTTTGTATTCCCAGTTTTCTTTACGTGCATTTGGGCTACATAGCGTATTTCAACTCTATCCACAGTAAAGGTGCGTTTCTCCAACTGTTCAAAATTATGGTGCAAAGCAAGCATTACAACCGAATAGCCACGCTTTGTCAAAGCCTTTGCTAGCGGCAAATATCGACCACCTCCACCAGGGCTTTCTAGACTTTGCGTTAATAAGAACGTAATTCTCAAATGAGCCTCTCTACACATTGCCTTATAGTGGAATACCCTTCCACTGTACTTAATTAACCATTGGTGCTAGTTCGCCCCAATAAAGACTTCTCCTTAAGCTAATCAGTACAACCCTGATTGAAAGCTAAAGGAGAAGTACAAAATGATAGACGAAATTCTGCTGTCTGACGAAGATTTTACGATATGTTTGTTTTGCATCGTTGACGATAAGATGTGTAATATTCCTAAACATAGCCAAGCCAATCTTTATCCGAGTGAGATGGTTACCCTTGCTTTGTTGTTTGCTTTGAAAGGGAGCGGCAATCGCTCATTTTACCGTTGGCTTGTCAAAAACCTGCGTCATCTGTTCCCCAATTTGCCTGAACGTACCCGCTTGTTTCGCTTGTTTAATGTCCATCAACAGTGGATTGACCTTTTCATGGCAGACCCGACGCTGATCGGTGTGATTGACGGTTTTGGCATTGAATTGATTCATCCCCGTCGAGAAGGACGCAGTGAAAAGCAGATTGGCAAGAAAGGTTTGTCAAACAAACGCTGGATTGTTGGTGGCAAATTGTGTCTGCTTCTCAACAATATCGGTCTGGTTGTTGGCTGGGATGTGGATACTGCTAATGTCTACGAAGGCACAGCCTTTCAACACCTTGTTGATGAGGTGGCTGAACAGATGCTTGTCTTTTCTGATACTGGCTTTGCTAAAGAGGGCTGGAATCCGCCCAATTTGAAGCCGTGTCCCAGAGGAACCTGGAATGACCGCATGATAATTGAATCGGTTTTGTCGATGTTGACCCGAGTTTGTCACTTCAAACAAGTTGGTCATCGCGTTTGGTCTTATTTCAAGAGCCGTGTCGGCTGGACAATGGCTCTTTTCAATATCCTGGTGCAGTGGAACGGGATTGAACCGGATGAAACAGGCTTTGTTCATCTTTCAATCGCCAATTTCAGCCTGTGATTTACTAGCACCAATGGTTAATTACTCAAAATTCTTGGCCAAAGCTCGTTATTTTGGAGGAAAATATGGAAAAAGCAAAAGTAATAATTTGTCTGAAAAATGTGATAGAATCTCGCCCTGTTGTAAATTGACCAACATGATTGAGAATTAAAATCCTTAACACAGTCCGTAAGAAACGATTTCTAGACTAGGACGGAGTTCGCATTCATTCTACATATCACTCTTGCTACAATTGTTTGCGGACGATTCATTTATTTACAAGCATAGAAGCAACTTTCAACAACCAGAAAGCAGCCCGGAGCAAAGCGCATTTTTAAAGATGCAAAAGGCTCAGGGCCGCTTTTTTTATGAATGCTGCTTCCATTAAATTATTCAAAGGGGCATGTACCATTGTTAGCAACTAAAGAAAATACTTCACTAATTCCACCTTATGGTGGTGAACTTGTTAACCTTTTTGTTCCGGCAGAAATGCGGGAAGAAAGAATTTCCTACGCCAGCCAGCTTCCTTCCATTCGTCTTTCAGATCGATCTGTTTGTGATTTTGAGTTATTGGCCGTTGGTGCCTTCTCACCGCTGGATCGGTTTATGGGGCAGGAAGATTACCAGAGCGTGCTAGACAATATGCGGCTGGCCAATGGGTATGTCTTCCCGATGCCAATTCCACTGCCGATTGATGATGAGGTAAAAGTGAGCGTTGGCCAGGAAGTTGCTTTGCGCGACCCACAGAACGAACTGTTGGCAATCATGACTGTGGAAGAGGTTTATGAATGGGATTTGGAAGAAACGGCCGTAAAAGCGTTCGGTTCTACAGATTTGCGGCATCCCATCGTGGCCGAAATGCACCGCTGGGGTAAACGAAACATCTCCGGCCCCATGCAAGTGTTGAGCCTGCCCACCCATTACGACTTCAAAGATATTCGCATGACGCCAGCCCAAACGCGTGCTGTTCTGGAAACCTTTGGCCACCAAAACGTGGTGGCCTTCCAAACCCGTAACCCCATGCACCGCGTCCATGAAGAGCTAACCAAAAGGGCTATTGCAGAAAAAGATGGTGTTTTGCTGCTGCACCCTGTTGTGGGCATGACCAAGCCTGGTGACGTAGATTACTTCACCCGCGTTCGCACCTATAGAGCATTGTCCAAAAACTTTTACGATTCGGATCGTATTCTGCTTTCATTACTGCCGCTGGCAATGCGGATGGGTGGCCCGCGTGAGGCATTGTGGCACGCCATTATTCGTCGCAATTATGGTGCGAACCACCTTATTGTGGGGCGTGACCATGCTGGCCCCGGTAAAGATTCGCAGGGCAACCCGTTCTATGGCCCGTATGACGCGCAAGATTTGGTCGAGAGCTTCAGCGAAGAAATTGGTGTGACCGTTGTGCCCTTCCGCATGCTGGTTTACCTGCCGGAAGAAGAACGGTATGAAGAAATCACCAAAGTCACTGATGATATGAAGACGGCCAACATCTCTGGTACGCAGGTGCGTGAGGAGTATTTGCACAAGGGCCAACTGCTACCGCAATGGTTCACCCGCCCGCCCGTGGCTGAGATTTTGTCAGAAACGTACCCGCCACGGCACCGCCAGGGTGTTTGCATTTGGTTGACCGGTTTGCACAATGCAGGCAAATCTACGACGGCCAATGTACTCACGACTTTGCTCCAGGAATACGGCCGTAACGTCACTTTACTCGACGGCGATGTTGTCCGTACCCACTTCTCTGAAGGCTTAGGCTACAGCAAAGAAGACCGTGATGACCATGTGCGCCGCATGGGCTACGTGGCATCCGAGATCGTACGGCATGGCGGGTTAGCCGTGTGTGCGGCCGTTTCCCCCTACCGCGCCACCCGCAACGACGTGCGCAGCATGATGGAAAACGATCATTACATCGAGATTTTTGTGGACACACCCCTGAACGTTTGCGAAAGTCGTGATACCAAGGGGATGTATGCTCAAGCTCGGAACGGCATGATTAAAGGGTTTACCGGCATCGACGATCCATATGAGGCGCCACGTCACCCAGAACTGCGTATTGATACGGTTGACAGCAGTGCAGAAGAAAATGCCCACAAAATTGTGGCCTTCCTGCTAGATAAGGGTTTCTTACGTCCCCATCACTAAAAACGACAATCAGTAATTGGCCGAATTGCATAATTACCCAATTACTCAATAACAAATGAACTATCAAAAGAGGATTAAACATGAGTGAACAACAAGGATTTGTACTATGGATGACTGGCCTGTCTGGTGCTGGCAAAACCACGATCGCTTTGGAACTATTGGACCAACTGGCTGACCGTAACCTGCGTCTGGAACGCTTAGACGGCGACGTTGTGCGCGAAAGCCTGACCCGTGATTTGGGTTTTTCCAAAGAAGACCGCACCAAAAACATCGAGCGCGTCACCTTTGTGGCCAAACTGCTCTCCCGTAACGGCGTTGGCTGCATCTGCTCCTTCATCTCCCCCTACCAATCCATCCGTGACGACGTACGGGCCAAAACCACTAACTTCCTGGAAGTATTTGTAGATGCTCCGCTGGACGTGGTCATCGACCGTGACGTGAAAGGGATGTACAAAAAAGCATTGGCTGGCGAAATTAAAAATTTCACCGGCATTTCCGATCCGTTTGAAGCACCAGAAAATCCGGACATCCACGTTCGCACCGATAAGCAAACCGTTGAAGAAAGTGCCGCTTTTATCATCGGCGAATTGGAAAAACTCGGCCTAATTCCGGTCGCTGAACCAGCGTAAACAACGCATATTCCATTCTTTTCTTTACGATTTACGAGATTGGAGAGTGGGGATTAAAAAATCTCCAATCTCCAATCTCTTTTTTTGCCGATTTATCAGCCACCGTTTATGCTTCTACCTTATGAATATTCAAGAAGCGTTGGCATACGGCCGTTCTCAACTCACCCCCACCTCTCCCACACCTCAACTGGACGCTCGCCTTCTGCTGGAACATTTGCTCAATGTGTCACACAGCTACCTGATCATTCATCACGATCAACCACTCACCGTCAAACAAGAAGATAACTTTCGCCAGTTGGTAACCCGTGCCTCCCAGGCGGAACCTATACCATACATCATTGGCCACGCACCCTTCTTCGACTTTGAACTACGCGTGGCTCCAAGCGTGCTCATTCCCAGGCCGGAAACGGAGCAGCTTGTTGAATTGGCCGTTAATTGGGCAAAGGCACATGAGGCAGGCAGGCCGCTAACGGCCGTAGACGTGGGCACAGGCAGCGGCTGTATCGCCATTGCGCTGGCCCGGTTTTTGCCAGATGTGCAGGTAACGGCCGTAGACATCTCCCTAGAAGCATTAGCCATTGCCCAGCAAAACGGGGAGCAGCTAGCATCCAACCGTATTCAGTTTTGCCAAAGCAATTTACTGCAAGCGGTTCGCCAGCCAATAGACTTAATCGTGGCCAACCTGCCCTACGTCACCAGCGGCGAGTGGCAGTCGTTGGCTGATGGGGTAAAATTGCACGAGCCAGCACTGGCTCTGGATGGCGGTGTGGATGGCCTGGAATTAATCAGGCAACTGTTGCAGCAAGCAACGACCAAACTCCGCCCCGACGGTGCTATTTTTTTGGAAATTGGCTGGCAGCAAGGAGAAAAAGCCCAACAGGTTGCCCAAGCGCATTTTCCAGATGCGGAGATTACTATTTTGCCCGATTTTGCCGGGCATGACCGATTTGTGAAGATTGTAAACCATTAAGAATCTATCGGAAAAGGCCACAGAGGAATAGGAGAAATCTGAGAAATGAACCTTTGCCTCTAAGCTCTCTGTGAACTCTGTGGCTAAGATTTGGACAAGTATTAAGGTTTGGGAAGAGGAAAGATTTTGCAACGGCCGTATTCACCCCAGCAGGCACAATTGCTGCCCGCCAACCAGCCGGGTGCCATTACACAAGCAGCTACTGAGGCCCGGGCAGGCAACCTGATCGTGATCCCGACGGATACGCTGTACGGCTTGGCGTGTGATGCCTTTAATGCCGAAGCGGTACGGGCCATTTATGCGGCCAAGCAACGGCCGTACAGCAAACCGATTCCTATCCTTTTAGCTGATCACACAGATTTGCCACGCGTGGTGCGTAACGTGCCACCTGTGGCACAAATATTCATCAACCAATATTGGCCGGGGCCGTTAACCATTTTGCTGCCCAAACATCCCGATTTGCCCGAAGAAATCTCTAACAACGACAGCGTAGCCGTTCGCATTCCAAACAACGAGGTAGGTCGCGCCATCATCCGGGCTGCAGGCGGGGCAATGGCGGTCACCAGTGCCAATCTTACTGGACAAGAACCGGCAGATACGGCCGTTGATGCCAAAAACAAGCTGGCAGGTTGGGTAACGGCCGTGGTCGATGATGGTCCCTCGCCACACGGTGCGGCCTCTACCATTTTGGATTGCACGGGCGGCAGACTAAACATCTTACGAGAAGGCCCTATCTCTGCACAATCGCTGCTGGGCCTGGCTGAACGATAATTTTATGAGTGCATTAATTATTCCCATCGCCCTGAGTTTTGCCGGGCTGCTGCTGGCCATTGCCACCTACCAGGGCATCCGGCGCGGCGGGGCGCGTTTTTATACCCTGGAACGCGAAGCAGTCTTGCGCCGCGCCATGCTGACACTACTGGGCAGCACGCTGCTGTTTATAGGTGCTGTGGGCTATATGGCAGCCCAGGAACTCCAGGCACAGGCGGCAGAGGCCGAAGCAGAGGCCGTGTTAGAAGGCGAAATCGAGGCCACCGCCACGCCAGAACTGAGCGTCTTCCCACCCACACCCTCCCCCAGCCCCACGGTGGACGCCGCTATCCCAACCGCTACACCCACTGCCATCTTATGCCGCGCCATTGTGGAAGGCACCTCTGGCAATGGGCTAACCCTGCGCGACGCGCCCGGTGGGGCCGATTTAGGAATTTTGCCCGAGGCCACGTTTGTCACGCTTATCAAAGATGAGCCGCCACAAGAGGCAAACGGCCTTGTCTGGCGCAAAATTCGGGACAATATCTCTGGCGATGAGGGCTGGGTAGCCGAACAATTCCTCTCGCTTGGCCCCGGCTGCGAATAGCATCTACCTTTCCTAGCCACCATGAATGAATATCCGCAGATTTCACAGATTTCGCAGATTCATTTTTTCTCTGCGTCTCTGTGCCTCTGCGTTAAGTTAGCTTGCAGGAGCGTGGCGTGATTATTGGCATCGATGCCAGCCGAACCATTACCGGGCAGCGCACCGGCACGGAGGCCTATGCCACCTTTTTGCTAAAGGCTCTCGTCCCCTTGGCTACTGCCCAAAACCACCAAATTCGCCTCTATTTCAATCAGCCACCGCCAACCAAGCTATTCCCCCAATCGCCGCAAGTTGAGCATGTTGTCATTCCCTTCCCGCGCCTGTGGACGCACCTGCGCCTGGCAGCCGAGCTGCACCGCCGTCCCCCGGACGTCTTTTTTACACCCGCGCATGTCATTCCCGTCAGCTATTTTGGGCCGTCTGTCGCCACGATCCATGATTTAGGCTACCACCACTTCCCGGAAGCGCACCCCCGGCGGCAGCTCGCTTATCTGCGCTGGAGCACGCGTCACAACGGCCGTCGCGCCCGCCGCATTGTGGCCGATTCCCAGGCCACCAAACAAGACCTCATTCAGCTAGACGGCATCCCCGCCGAAAAGATTGACGTGATTTACCCCGGCGTAGACCCCGCTTTGCAGCCCGTGACGGATGAGGCTGTGCTAACGGCCGTTTACGAAAAACACCACATCACCCCACCCTACCTGCTCTACCTCAGCACCCTCCAACCCCGCAAAAACCTGGTTCGGCTCATCCAGGCCTACGCCGCCAGCGGTTTGCCCCACCAGCTTGTCCTCGCAGGCAAACCGGGCTGGCTCTCCCAACCTATCCTGAACACAATCTCCAATCTCCAATCTCCAATCTCCCAAAAAATCATCCTGACAGGATTTGTGGATGAGACAGACAAAGCCGTACTGCTTTCAGGAGCAACGGCCGTTCTCTATCCATCGTTATACGAAGGGTTTGGCTTTCCCGTGTTGGAAGCGCAGGCGTGCGGAACGGCCGTTCTCACCGCCACTACCAGCTCCCTCCCCGAAGTTGCTGGAGACGCAGCCCTGCTGGTCGATCCGCTAGATACGGCCGCCATCACTCAGAGGATACAAAGGCTAGTTCAGGACAAAGCGTACCGGCAAGAATTGGTGCAACGTGGGTTTGAGAATGTGAAGCGGTTTAGTTGGGAGGAAACGGCCGTGCAACTCCTACAAACATTGGAAAAAGTCCACCACGAATGACACGAATAAACGAATTCAACAAATATTTGTGCCATTCGTCCATTCGCAAAATTCGTGATTTGTTTTTAAGCCACCTCCAACAGCACCTTTGCTAAGCGCATTGTCGGTTCCCAATCAGCCAGATCGCCGCCGTCTTCGTAGCTCCACCAAGCAGAGAGGACAGCCTGGGCCAGGCTCCACTGCCGCAGCCGCTCATGGTCGATGCTTAGCGTTTCTGCCAAAATGTCCAGCCGCCGCGCTGTAATTTGCTTCAATTCCGGCTCATCAAAAAGGGTGAAAGGATTACGCAGCAAAGCACCGACCTCGTAAGCTGGTTCCCCTGCCGCGCCCTTGGGGTCAATTACCGTCCAACCGTCGCCAGCGGACAAAATGTTGTAATGATGCAAATCGCCGTGGAGCAACACAGGTTCGCCGCTAGAAGCTAGTAGATCGGTGAAAAGGGAAACGGCCGTATCCACCAATCCCTCATCAAATGGCCCCGTTCCCCCACCAAATTCCTCATGCAATCTCACAAGTCCTTTGCCCCAATCCGCTACGGAGGGGAAATTGTGTTCAGCAGGCAGGGGTCGCCATAATTTCTGCATTGCCAAAGCCGCAATACGCGTCATCTCGTCATCGTTCGTGACGATGGTGAGCATTTCGCCAGGATCAAGCCGCTCCAACAGCAAAACACCTTTGTCGTGATCGGCATCCAGCAGGCGAACGCAGCCGCGCCCGTCATACAGCCGCAACGCCTCGATTTCGGTACTCAGCTCTCGGTTGGGAACGCCCACTTTTAGCACAATTTCGGTGCCGTCGGCCAGCGTAGCGGGGGTGACATAGTTGTAGGAGAGGGTGAAATTTGTAGGATGCACCACCAGCCCCCACCGCTGCTCACATTCCGCCAGCAGGTTTGGTAAATTCTCCAGCCACGCCGCCCCGCCCGCGAAGGTGCTGGTGACTGTTTTTACAAAGTGTGGTGGTAAATTCATCATAGGAGATTGGTTGATTGGAGATTGGAGATTGAAGCAAAAGAATCTCCAATCTCCTTTTTAACGGAGCAAAAAGCCCTGCCGCAGCGGGTCTTCCGGGTCGATGAGAAGGTGGTTGAGGCCGCAAATGTGGGCTGTGCCGCTGACCTGGGGGATGACCGCTTGATACGGCCCAAATTCCGTCGTCGCCACCACCTCCCCCGTAAAGGTACTGCCCAAAATACTCTCCACTACAAACGGCTCTTGAAGGCCAATTTCCCCTTTGGCAAAATGGAGTGCGGCGCGGGCACTTACGCCCGTGCCGGTCGGGCTGCGATCCACCTCGCCATCGGCAAAGATGCAGACATTGCGGCTGTGGTTTGCCGGATCGTGCGCCGCACCGACAAAAATAGTGCCGTACAAAAAGCCCAAATCCGGCTCAAATGGATGGATTATGGGCAAGCTGTCCATCACGGCGTGCTTGATACGTCGTCCCAAATCAATCAACTGGCGAAAATCATCGGCCGTTAGCCCGACTCCCACCGAATCTGCCTGCACAAAAGCGTAGAAGCCACCGCCGTAAGAAACGTCGTAGCGAACCGCGCCCAGGCCAGAAACCTCTACGGTCTGATCCAGTGCCAAAACAAAGGAGGGAACGTTTTGGAAGGAAACGGAGGTGATACGGCCGTTCTCTCGCACCCCTGTCGCTACCACCCGCCCGGCAGGCGTGTCAATCTTCAAAACTGGCTTGTCACCTTGCCTGTCAATCATCCCCGTGTCTAACGCCACCTTCGTAAGCGCGATAATGCCGTGGCCGCACATCGTGCTAAACCCCTCATTGTGCAAAAAAAGCACCCCCAGGTCACCATCTGCTGTGACTGGCTCAGTGAGGATGCAGCCGTACATATCCGCATGGCCACGCGGCTCCCACATCGTCGCCGTCCGCAGCCAATCCAGATTTTCTTGAGCATAACGCCGCTTGTCCAGAATCGTATCGCCAGGGATGTCCGGCAAGCCGCCAGTAAAAATGCGCAGCGGTTCCCCGCCCGTGTGAGCATCAATTGCTGTGATTCGGTGCCAATTTTGTGGGGGTGTCCAGGTATGCTGCATAAGGTTCTCCTAGTTTTGACGAGATAGTATCGGAGGTATTTTGCGAGGTTGTAGGGAAAAGGCAAGGGGTTCTTTCTGATGTATACTTTCCGAAACAATAGTTTCATAAAAAGAGGCATTCATGCGTATTCTTATCACCGGCTCCAGCGGCCAGATTGGCACCAACTTAGGACTTCATTTGCAGGCTCAAGGGCATTACGTTTTTGGCATCGACAAGCGGCAAAATACGTGGACAACTGAAATCGAGACGCTGCTGCAAGATTTAAGCACGCCGCAACGCAGCTTCCAGCACGGCATCGGCCACGTGGAATATCCGTCAAACCTGGATGCGGTGGTACACTTTGCCGCCCACGCCAAGGTGCATGAACTGGTGGAGCAGCCAGATCGCGCCCTGGAAAATATCACCATGACCTTCAACGTGCTGGAATTTTGCCGCCAGAACAACCTGCCGCTCATTTTCAGCAGCTCCCGCGAAGTGTACGGCGACATTCACCGCTACATCACCGAGGAGAGCTACGCCGATTTTGCCTTTACCGAAAGCCCCTACTCTGCCAGCAAAATTTCTGGCGAGGCACTCATTTACAGCTATGCGCAATGTTATGGGCTGCGCTATTTGGTGTTTCGGTTTAGCAATGTCTACGGCCGTTACGACAACGACCTGGAACGGATGGAGCGCGTCATCCCCCTGTTTATTCGCAAAATTGGCAACCGGGAGCCAATCACAGTCTATGGGAAAGACAAGGTGCTGGATTTTACCTACATCGACGATTGCGTCAGTGGCGTGGCGCGCGGGCTGGAGCGACTGGTCAACGGCGAAATTAAAAACCACACCATCAACCTGGCATTTGGGCAAGGAAACAGCCTGGTAAACATGGCCAAATTCATCGGCGAGGCGTTGGGTGTAGAGCCAAATATGACAATTGAACCAGCTCGCGTGGGGGAAGTAACGCATTACGTAGCCAACATCGGCAAAGCCCGCGCCCTGCTGGATTACCAACCCACAACCTCTTTGCGGGACGGGCTTCGTAAAGCGGTTGAGTGGAGCACGAATTGGTGGGAAAGTAATCAGTAGGTCAGTGTTCAGTAATCAGTAAACAGCTACTGAACACCGACTCAATGATTACTGAATACCGAATACAGGCTCCTGGCCCTTTGGTACTATGTTGGGAAGTGACAAATCTGTTTACACTTTTGGCGAACGGTCGAGATGGATGCAACGGCCGTTTTTGAGACATACTGGCCAAAGATGCTTATGGACAACAACGCTGCTTTACTCAACACCCTTTTACAACAGGCAGAAACGGCCGCCCAAAAACACGGGCAGCAATCTCGCCAAACCAAGCAAGCCATCAGCCGCAAGCTAGAACGTACTGATAGCGAAACGGTGGCCCGCCAGCTAGACGAAATTTACCAATACCGCGTTTCGCGCATTGCCGCCGCCTGGCGCATTGCCCAACAGCTTACCCTGTATAACAAAGAATCATGGTAGCCGACGTTAGCCTAAAACAGGGGCAAATTTGGTGGACACAGCCACCAGAAATGCCCACCCCCCAACCTATCCTCGTTATTCAAAGTGATGCCTTTAACCGGAGTTTGCTGGAAACGGCCGTGTGCGTCACCCTCAGCCCAGATTGGAAACTGGCTCCTGCTCCTGGTAACGTGCTTATTTCCCAGGCCGATTCTGGCTTACCCAAAGCCTGCGTCGCCAACGTCGCTCAGGTCATCACCATCGACCGCCGCTTCCTTACGGAATATGTTGGCACCGTGCCCCCCTTCATTTTAGAAAGCGTCCTCGACGGCGTACAGCTCGTCGTCGGCCGCAGTTAACCACCTCTGAAACAGTAGCCAAAATAGCTCTGACGAGTAAACTGGATGCAATCGCCAGGAATTTACCGTGCATGAGTGCTTCGCACGGCTTTGCAATCTACAAACGAGGGAAAGGAAATCTCATGAGAATTGAAGCAGATATTAAATTGGGTTTCAAAGATGTAATGATCCGGCCAAAGCGATCCACGCTTAGCTCTCGTTCGCAAGTGTCGTTGTTGCGAACATTCACCTTTTGGCACAGCAAACAGACCTGGGAAGGTGTGCCCATCATCGCGGCCAACATGGATACGGTGGGCACGTTTGAGATGGCGACTGAGTTGAGCAAATTTCATATGATGACGGCCGTACACAAACATTATTCTCGCCAACAGTGGCACGACTTCATGCAGTCGGCCGATGAATCCGTAACTAAGCATATCGCCGTTAGCACAGGCACTGGGCAAGAGGATGCCGACAGGCTCGATTACCTGCTCGGTGAATACAGCCAGCTCAACTTCATCTGCATTGACGTGGCCAACGGCTACTCTGAGCATTTTGTTCACTTCGTCAAGCGCGTGCGCGATAAACATCCCGACAAAACGATCATGGCAGGCAATGTAGTCACTGGTGAAATGGTGGAAGAGCTGCTGCTGGCCGGGGCAGACATCATCAAAGTAGGCATCGGCCCTGGCAGCGTTTGCACCACGCGCATCAAAACCGGTGTGGGCTACCCTCAGCTTTCGGCCGTCATTGAGTGCGCCGACGCTGCCCACGGGCTGGGCGGGCAAATTATCTCCGACGGTGGCTGCAAGGTGCCAGGCGACCTTGCCAAAGCGTTTGGCGGCGGGGCTGATTTTGTGATGCTGGGCGGCATGTTGGCTGGGCATGATGAATCAGGGGGTGAACTCATTGAGATGGACGGCCAACCATTTAAGCAATTTTACGGCATGAGCTCACAAACCGCGATGAAAAAACATGCGGGCGGCGTGGCCGAATACCGCGCCTCGGAAGGCAAGACGGTCAACATCCCTTATCGCGGGCCAGTTGCGGAAACCGTGCAGGACATGCTGGGCGGATTGCGATCTTCCTGTACCTACGTCGGTGCCAAGCGACTCAAGGAACTCACCAAGCGCACCACCTTCATCCGCGTTCAGGAGCAGCATAACGAAGTATTTTCGTAGAGGTAGTCAAATCTACAAAAATTTGGCACACTATTTAGCATGGATGCGCCTGTTTCAACAAACCCTACTGTAAAATCATCCCAAACCACTACAAATGGGTCGTGGACGGCCGTTCACACTTGGATACAAACCCCCGTAGATATTGCCGTGCTGGTCTATTTCCGCGTGGC
The DNA here is from genome assembly GCF_965223285.1 of Candidatus Leptofilum sp. Taxonomy (GTDB): domain Bacteria; phylum Chloroflexota; class Anaerolineae; order Promineifilales; family Promineifilaceae; genus Leptofilum. The sequence goes on from NZ_OZ244997.1 coordinate 2,929,906, forward strand.
GTTTGGCGCGATTATGATGTGGGAGATGTGGCGATACAGCAGCTACGGCTGGATTAGCCGCTACTGGATTGAGCCATCGTTCCACTTCACCTATTTTGGCTTTGAATGGGTGAAACCGTGGCCGGGCATCGGCATGTACTTTCACTTTGGGGTGATGGCCCTGCTGGCGTTCTTCATCCTGGTGGGCATGTGGTACAGGCTTAGCGCCACCCTCTTCTTTTTGGGCTTCACCTACATCTTTTTGCTGGAGCAGGCACAATATCTCAACCATTTTTACCTCGTTTGCCTCATCGCCTTCATCATGATCTTTTTGCCAGCCAATAAAGCGTGGTCTGTAGACGCGTGGCGGCAGCCAAACGGCCGTTCCGACTGGATGCCGAACTGGAGCCTGTGGCTGCTGCGCTTTCAAATTGGCGTGCCCTACTTTTTTGGCGGTCTGGCCAAAATTAACGGCGACTGGCTGCGCGCCCAACCCATTGAATTCTGGCTGGCGTCTCGCACCGATTTTCCGCTAATCGGCCAATTTTTCACCGAAAAATGGATGGCCTACGGCTTTGCCTACGGGGGGCTGCTGCTCGATTTGCTGGTGGTTCCCTTTTTGATTTGGCGCAAAACACGGCCATATGCCTTCCTCGTCGCCGTTTTGTTCCACCTCACCAACGCCCGCCTCTTTTCTATTGGCATTTTTCCCTGGTTCATGATTGCGGCAACGGCCGTTTTCTTTGATCCCGGCTGGCCGCGGCAGGCACTTCACTTATTTGGAGCTGGCCAACGAGAAGCTGCGGCACCAGCCAAAATCAAGCTGCCGAGTTGGGGATTGGTGCTGCTGGCGGGCTTCGTGTTGCTGCAACTGTTGCTGCCGCTGCGCCACTTCGTCATCCCCGGCAACGTGAGCTGGACAGAGGAGGGACATCGCTTTGCCTGGCACATGAAGCTGCGTGACAAAGATGCCACTGCTACCTTCACCCTTACCGACGCGGTGGGCGAATCTTGGCAGATTGAGCCTCTGGAACACCTGACGGCGCGGCAGCTGCGCAAAATGTCCAATCGGCCTTACATGATTTTGCAATATGCTCACTTTTTAGCCGATGAGGCTGTAGCACAAGGGCACGATGGTGTTGAGGTAAGAGCCGAGGTGTGGGCTTCTTTGAACGGCCGTCCCCACCAACTGCTCATCGACCCCACCATTAACCTGGCTGCCCAGCCCCGCACCCCCTGGGTAGTTGATTGGATTGTGCCGCTCTCCACGCCGCTTTTCCCAGAAGAATCTTAGAATTTGCTTCTGAAAACGGCACACTGTTGTCACATCCTAACTTTAGCCAGAAAATAGAGCCATGCAGTTACGCAAGCGATGGATCAGTTTTCTCATCATGACGATTTTGCTAGCCGGGTGCGGTCTGGCACAGTTGCCAGAAACGCCCCCTGTGCCTACCCCAGTAGCAACGGCCGTTTCCTGGGACATCTCCCAATTTCCCGCAGGCGAGATGGTAATCGACCCCGTGAGCGATGTAGTACCACAAATTGATCCCCAAATTTCGGGACTGGTTGATGCCGTCTCGCAGCAGCAGCTTACGGGCTACGTGCAAACGATGCAAAGTTTTGGCAATCGCAATGTGTTTAGCGTTACGGACGATCCCAACTTTGGCATTGGTGCCACTCGGCAATGGCTGGTGGATGAGTTTGTGCGGGTGGGGAACGGCCGTTTGGAAGTTACCACCCAAGAATTTCCCCTCTTTTTCAATGGCCTTGCCACCACGCCTTACAACGTCGTCGCTACCTTGCCCGGCCGCAGCCCAAGCAACGACATCATTGTGGTAATGGCCCACTACGACAACCGCGCCCCGGAACCAACCGATGGCGAAACATACGCCCCCGGTGCCAACGACAACGGCTCCGGCATTGCCCTCCTGCTAGAATCTGCTCGCCTGCTCACTGCCTACGAATGGAATCAAACCATCGTCTTTTTGGCCGCTGCCGCGGAGGAGCAAGGCACTTTTGGCTCACGTCACTTTGTGCAAACCGCCTTTTTAGATGGCATGAACGTGATTGCCGCCATCAATTACGACGCCATCGGCGGGCGCAGCGGCATTCCCCAATATGCCAGGCTGTTTGCTCCGAATTTGCGCGAATCCCCCTCTGGTGAGCTAGCACGTTATTATGAATATATTGCCGGTCTTTACGTCCCTACCTTTCCTGTGCAGGTCATTGATGCGTTGGACCGCGAGGGACGTTGGGGGGATCATCGGGAATTTGTCAACGCGGGGATGCCCGGCATTCGTGTCATCGAATCGGTAGAAGACCCGGACATGGTAAACTCCCGCCTAGATATCTGGGAGCGGATTGATTACAACTATCTGGAAAAGATTGTGCAGATGAACATTGCTGTCGTCGCAAACTTAGCGGGCGCACCACCAACGCCGCAAACGCCCATTATCCAAACGTTGGACTCCGCTGGCGATTTTTGGCTGCGCTGGCCCACAGACCCAACCGCGGCGGGGTATGCGATTTCTTTCCGGCCAATTTCGGAGGGCACCTTCACTACCTTTCGCTTCGTTCGGGGCAACGAGGCTGGCAATGTGGCTCTCACCGGCCTGGACCCTGCCACAAGGTATGCGGTTAGCTTAACAGCTTTGGATGCAAACGGCCGTCTTGGTGATTTCACCCCCGAAGTCATCATTGAACCCAGCACCGCAACGGCCCAAAATCCTTAATGGCTGTAATAAAGATCGTAATAAATTTTGGCTATGCTTGGGCACAAGCAAGGTAAGATGGATGAGCAGGCCACCATTCTCAACAGTTACTCATCCAATTAAGCCAATTTTTGGGTAAGATAGATACAAGTTCCTACAAATTCGATCTTGATATTTTGGACAAAAACCATTATTGTTAGGAACGGTAATTGGTAATCTTTATAAAGCGAGGCTAAATTATGTTGGTTTTGTTGGCATCCATTTTCTTTTACATCTTAATTGTGGCTTTTGTTCAGAAACGCCGCCGTCAGCTTCAAGCACAAACCATTGCCATTGCCAAGAAACGCCAACAACGACTTCGTAGACAACAGCACAGCCGCTTTTAATTTTTAACTTATCTCAATAAAACAGTTCAGGCAGGTTCCCAGTGGGAACCTGCCTGTTTTTGTTTTACCTTAATGATTTTTGCCCAGTGTGGGCAGCTCACTGCTTCTTCCGCCCCAGGTACCAGAGCAAAAACAAAACGGCCGCAGCCAATAAAGCATAGCCTGCCCATTTTCGCTCAGGTGCAGATGTCTCTTGTGGCTCGGTGCGGGCAATCCAGTCAAATGTTTCTAGCAGGCCCGTCTGCAACGGCCGTGTAGTCCAACCCAGCTCTGCCCGTGCTTTGTCTGACCGGGCCATGTAAGTGGCTCCTAAACTGCCCACTGCTTCTTCAGAGAATAACTCTGGCAGCGGCAGCACAGACCCAACAGCTCCCACCACTGGCGCAAATTTGCGCAACGGCCGTCCCGCTAAACGAAACGACGGCGGCTTGCGGCCAATCAGGTGCGCCCAAAAATCAACCATCTCATTCAGGGGAATAGCTGGCCCCGTCAGGATGTAGCTTTCACCAACCGTCCCTTTTGCCGCCGCCAGCAAATGTCCCTCGGCAATGTCGTCCACATGGGCATAGGTCAACGTTAAGTCAGACCCTGGCAGAGCGGGCAGACCCCGATAAAATAGTCGCATCGTTTGTGCCACAATACTACTGTCTCCGGGGCCATAGACTGCGCCTGGCATCACAATGATAATCGGTGCACCTTTTTCGATGAGCGGCATTGCCACTTTGTAATGCGCCAGCCATTTGGTACGGTCGTATTCCGTCAGGAACGGCCCCTCCTTGTAATATGTTTCATCCACCAACTGGCCCTGTGTATCGCCGAAGACAGCTATCGTGCTGGTATACACAATTTTGGGAATGCCAAGCTCATGCGCCTGCCGCAGCACGCGGCGTGTACCTCCCACGTTAATTGATTCTGCCTGACTCGAGTCTGAGGCACCCACCTTGTACCAGGCGGCAACGTGAAAAACCACATCGCACCCTTCCATTGCCGGGCGTAGGGAGGCAGCATCGGTGATGTCACCCATAAAAACGACGGCCCCTAGCTGACGCAAAAAATTGGCACTTTCTTCCGAGCGCGCCAGAGCATGTACAGTATCGCCACGGGCAACGAGTTTTTTAACTAAGTGTTGTCCAATAAACCCTGACCCACCTGTTACAAACGCTTTCATAAAAAATTTCCTCATCAAGTATCATCAATGAATTTGAGGGCATTATACCTGAGCGAGCAAAAGTTGACAGTTTGGCAACGGCCGTTTCTCTTGCCTCCAGTATAGGCATTGATATAATCTGATTCACAAATTGGGCGCGTAGCTCAGCTGGTTAGAGCGTTCGGTTCACATCCGAGAGGTCGTTGGTTCGAGTCCAATCGCGCCCACAAATCTGTGATCTAAAAGACCCGTTTGGGTCTTTTTTTGTTCTCTACTCGCTTGAACCACCACCCTTGGCACGCATCTGGCCACCGTGCAAACCAACTACCCTAGAGACTGGCAGAACAAAGATTACCCCGTTGTGCGGTTCTTCCATGTTACCTAGAATTTCCTCGGTAACGTGAATAATCTGGTCTACCATTTCCTCCGTTTCCACCACGGTGAATAGCGTTCGGTGCCGCTCCTCACGAGTTTGCAACAAGCGACTTAGGCTAGGCATGAGGGGAATATCATCCCGAATGCTTAGCTTTCTGACCCGCCCCATGCCGGTGCTCTCAAAAATGGTAATGCCCCCTACCCCTTGAGCATCCCAGGCTTCCAAAATGGTCGAGCATTGATTCACATCATCCAAAACGAGCATAATCATGTGGTACATATAATTCTCCTCCTCTCTATGGTACTCGATGTTCGCACGACCACCTATTGCGGACTTGGTTTTGTACGGCCGTCTGTCTGTGTTTGGTTGGCAAAAGCAGCTCTGAGCATAGGGGGCGTAACCAACGTGGCCATGATGACCATGAACACAGCTATTGAAAAATTCTCGTGCGTGATGAGGCCAGCCGTTAGGGCAAAGGAAGCCACAATTAGCCCCACTTCTCCACGAGACACCATGCCGATACCCAACTGGAATGCTTCCTTGTTGGTGAATCCGGTGATTCTGGCTCCTAAGCCGCTTCCCCCAATTTTGCTAATGATGGCAATGAGGGTGAAAACGGCCGCAAACCACCATGCATTCCCGCTAATGGCCCGTAGATTTACCTGTAGGCCAATATCCACAAAGAAAATCGGTACAAAAAAGGCGTAGGCAATTGCCGAGATACCCTCTTCAATCTCTTCCCGGATGGGTGTACGACCCAGAAATAGTCCGGCTAAAAATGCGCCAGTGATGGCCGCCATGCCGCCAATAATTTCGGCCGCGTAGGAATAAAGCAGGCAGATTACCAGCACAAACGCCAAAGTGCCTCGGCTAATGGGCAGGCGATTAATTCTTTGCGCCAGCCAAGGCAAAATCCAGAAACCAATTGCGGACGCAACGACCAAATATAAAACCATATTCACAACAGTCAGCAAGACGCCAGAAATTCCACCACCGTCACCAACGAGCACAAAGGAAACAGAAAGCACCAAAATGACGAGAATATCATCGAAAACGGCCGCTCCCAACAAAGCTAGCCCCACCCGACTCCGCAATACTTTCAGCTCCATCAACGTTTGGGCTGAGATGCTAACGCTGGTAGCCGCCAACGTCAGCCCCAGGAAAAGTGCTTCTTGTGAACTGGCATCAAATAAAACGGCCGCACCAAAGCCCAAGCCCAGCGGCACAAGCACCCCCAACACCCCAGACAGTGCCGACACCTTGCCTGCATTCAGCAAATCTGGCAGATGCAGTTCGAGTCCGGCTAATAGCATCAGCAAGATAACTCCTAGCTCTGCCATCAGTGCTAAAAGCTCTTCCAACGTTTCTGCATGATGAAAGAAAAGCGTCCAGTTGTGCAACATATCTAGCACCGTTGGGCCCAGCACCAAACCGGCCAATAGCTCGCCTAACACAGAAGGTTGGTTGAAGCGAGTGCTAATAAACCCGCCCAATTTGGCAGCCACGATAATGATGACAATTGCCAGGATAAACTCTAAAAAATCACTTTCCATCGCAAATCCTTGGTTAGTTGCAAAAGGTTCTTAGGGGGCACCTTTGTGAGGCTTGTCAGGAGCGTGTCACAGTATGAACAGATCTTCTTGGCCCGTATGGAATTTATACTGCAAGCCGCTTGACGACGTCAATAGTCACTCGGTCGCCTTCTCGTTTAAGCTGCACGGTGTCTCCATCGTTTATGCCCGCAATAATATCTGCATCAAACTGATAGGCATAGGGGATATTTTCTAACGAACAGGCCGGGGCACTTTGCTGGTCAATTTCTGTATTGACAATGGCAACGGGGGCTTTGCCGCGATAGAACAGCTCTAGAAGCACGTAGGGGGCAACGGTGGAGCCACTCCCCTTGGGGAAGATGGCAATCTTGCCTGCCATGCTTTGCCCGTCGGCGGGATGACCAGGCTCTTCGATGACGCCACTTTCCCGATTGACAAAACCCAGCAAAGTAATAGGCGTATCGGTGACAAAGGCAACGGCCGTCACGCAGAAGTCGGTTTGGGAGGGGAGACCGTGACCAGTGGCGGTGAAGGTTTCGCTGACCGGGCGACGGGGCGACGGGGTGACGGGGTGACCAGGTAATGGGACAGCTTGTTTTTCTTGTGTGGTTCCCAATCGCTGATCTTCAATCTCCAATTCGCCAGTGGCCAGGGCAACGCAGTCTGCCAGACGCATAACGGCCGTTGGAATGCCATTCAGCCCCGATTTGATGTAATGCTCTGCTTTCATTGAGTTTGTGAGGACGTGATGCACCCAGGCCTGATCGTAGGGCACCACTTCGGGGCAGGTGTTTTCCAGCAGCAGTGCGCCGCTGCGGGTAATGATTTCAGCCAATCCAGTTTTTTCGACAATGGCTTTGTTGGCCGCAGAGGTAAACACCCAGAGCGGTGGCGCGTGGGGATCAAGCTGCTTGCCTTTCAGCAATTCGGCCGTGGCGCGCAGCTCCCCCACTGATGCCTGGGGGCAGCCAATGGTAATGAGGGAAACGGCCGTTTTCGGTGCCAATTCCTCATACCGCTGCTGCAACTCAGATGTACCAAATACTAGCTGGGCTTGAAAATTGGCTGGCGGTGTCTCGCCATGACCATCCAAATACAATAGTGGGCAACCGTAATTCGCGGCGGCGGCCGTGAGTGCCTTCTTCTGCTCATGGCTTAACGCGGCTGGCAGCCCCTTGATCAGCGGAATCGGGCCATATGGCATCTGCCACGACGGCTGCCGCTGCTTGCCAATCCAATCTCCTAAAACGGAAAAATCCGTTGGGTCTGCCATTGGCGCAGTAACCACCACTTCCAAATTGGGGCGGCGGTTTTCGGCCAGCATGAGGCCGTATTTGGGCGTGTAGCCCGTGAGTGCCGCCGCCAGGGCAGACAGACCCGATTCCCGGTTAGTCACCAGCCCAGTGTAGGAATTGCCAAAGCAGATAGCATTGGATTCTGCCCAAGCCGCTTCGCCTGTGGTGACGACGCCTTCCCATTCGTAGGGAATGCAGGATTGGGTGGGACGCACGCCCAATTGCGCATATCGGGCCACAATTTCTGAGTTGTGCGCCTTAAAGTTGGGAGCCACAATGCGCATCGCCTCAAACTGGGCTTCGTCGCAGCCAGCAGCGTTGAGCGTAGTAGGCACAGCCACTTTGGCCTGTGGGTCTTCGGCCAGGCGTACCAAAAATTGGCGCAAGCCTAGCCCGCCCGTCAAGGGCGACACGCCAGACAGATGCGCACTGGTAATAGGGACTAGCTCTGTTGCGCCAGCCGTCGCGGCCAAATCTAGCAGCAGCCGCATCCCCATTTGGCGTGCCTGGCCCTGCTGGCCGTCTAGCATCGCTTGTTGTGCTTGGTTTAACTTAATTTGCATCATCGTTACTCTTTTTGCTCTCTGGATTCTCTGGGCGTAGTGGGTAAATAGCCAGTCTCCCGCTGGAGTTTTTTGCGCTCAGCCACCACAGTGGTCGCTTCTTGCGGGTCAGGCGGCTTTTTGCCTTCTTCAAAGTGCAGATATTCACGCTGGGTGGGATAGGCAAAGTCGATGTCCCAATGGTGCTTAAAGGCACGCAAAATGGCTTCCCAAATATCTTGCTCGCTGCCGCGCCGCTTGCGAGGGTCTACCATGTAGCGCATGGTCAGCACCACGCCGCTATCGGCAACGCTGGTGTAGACGGTAGGAGACACGTTGGAATAGCTGATGACAAATCGCTGCCCAGAGCGGCGAGCGCGGCGCACGGCGTCAGCCACATCTGGTGCTAAATCGTTAACAATGTTAACAAGAATTGCTTTGGCTTTTTCCCAATCGCTCTCGAAGGTAACCATGACGGGGATTTCATTCCAGATGAAAGGGAAGCCCTGGTGCATGTTGTTGAGTACTTCAGAGAAGATTTTGCCGTTTGGCACGTGGATAATGCGGCCAGTGCTTTGTTCTGCGTTGATGCGACGGCCGATTTCTAACATGCTAAACGAGAACACACGAATGTCGATCACGTCCCCAAGCTGCCCATCAATTTCGATGCGATCACCAACCACAAACGGCCGTCGCCATACGATAAACAGCCAGCCCGCCAGTGCCACAATCAAATCTTGCAGGGCAATGGCAATACCAGCAGACAACAAACCAAGGTATGTGACCAGCGTGCCGATGCCCTCTAGCCAAACCCGCCCCACCAGCAAAATGCCTAGCACCACCGAGGCATACTCCACCGTTTTTCGCAGATTGTACAGGGTCCGAGGGCTGTTGGCATAGCGGCGGTCAATGAGCCGAGTTGCCAGCCAGCGCAACACCCCCAAGACAATGAGAATGAGAATTGTCACCAGCAAGTTGCGCTGGATTGGATTCGTCAGGTCAATATTGAAGTTGGCTAAAAAATTAGTGATCGCCCGGTTCATGTCTTCAATCATAGGGTAGGTGGCCCTCTTTATTTACATAATCTGGGCGAATGATTTTTACAGATACGGCCGTTTGCGTCTCCACCCACTGTGCCAGCCGTTCAATGGCATCATCACCAAACACATTCGCTGTCGTGCCGCGTGGTGCACCCAGCACCAACAAGTCTGCCTGAGCATCCTTTACGAAGCGCGTAATCTCATCCCGCACCTTGCCCTGACGAATCCGAACCTCCGTACCAAGATAGGCAGCGTCTGCTCGCTTTTGGGCAATACGCAGCAGCGTCTCTCCCATCCAGTTCAGTTCTGTTAGCAGCGCATCTTTCAAGCTGGTATCAATATCTTCATCCAGGCTGTGCGGGTCTACCACATATAAAAAGATAAGCGGCTTGTCTGATGCCTTGGCTTGCTCGATGGCCGCCATTTGCGCCACCCGGCTACCTTCACCCCCGCGCGTGGCGCACACAATGCTACCCATGATGCACCTCCTTGTTCTCTACATCGAGTCCCCGATTTTTCTTGATAAGCTCCAGTGCCGCCACGCGGTTGTTAAGCTCAATAATGAGTTCATCATGCACTTCGTTGGAGATAAGGCCACGCCGTGCAGCTTCACCAATAGCACTGCGCTCCGCATTCAGCGCATCTTCACGCGCCTGCAAATACATCTCCTGCTCCAGTTCAGGGAAATCCTGTAGATGCGTGCGCAAATCTTCTTTTTTATCCAAGATTTCTTCGTCGTACACCTGCCCCATAGAGTCCCAAATGTCTTTGAACAAGATGCCGTTTTCGCGCAGGCGATCCAGCTCATGCTTGCCAGCCCATTTGGCGAAGAGGGTAGCCTGCCGCCGCTGTAACTCTACCCGCTGCGGCGGCTTGTCGGCCAGCTTTAGCCTGCTGATTAACTTCTCGATGGTCATGCCTTGCACCAACAAGGTAAACAGCACCACGCCAAAGGTCATCACCCGCAGTTCAAGAGCCACGTCAGAGCCGAACACAGCGTTTTCAATGGACAGTGCCAGAGCCAAACTGATAGCGCCACGCAATCCCCCCCAATACATCACATGCTGAAAGTTGAGAGGAATACGGTTGCGGGGTTGGAAACGGCCGTAAATCCAGCTAAACACGTAAATGATCAATCCCCGGCTCAAAATGATGGCCATCACAGCCACCAAAATTGGAATAATATTGGGCTGTAGCTGTGCCAGCTCGATCTCCAGGCCAATCAGCAAAAAGACCAGCGAGTTCACCACAAAGCTCAAAAACTCCCAAAAATTGTCCAGCGTCAGCTTCGTCGTCGGCGATGTATTCTCTAAACCAATATTTCCTACCATAAGGCCTGCCGCCACCACCGCCAAAATGCCGCTAAAATGCAGCTCGTCCACGCCAATAAATTGCCCAAACGACTCTGCTACCACAAACGAACCAAAGGCCAACGCCACCGTCGTCGCCGTTTCAATCAGATGGTCATCTACATTTTTAAGGATGATGTAGGAAACCACATACCCCATCACCAGCCCCACCGCCAGGCCTCCAAAAGCCACAATGAAAAACTCTTGCAACGCCTCGCCCAACCCAAACGAGCCGGAAAGCGTCCCAGCCGCCAAGGCCAAATTAAAAATGACGATGGCCACCCCATCATTGAACAAACTTTCGCCTTCTACCAAAATGGTCAGCCGCTTGTTTACCCCCAGCGTGCGGAAAAAGGCAATCACCGCCACTGGGTCTGTGGCTGAAATTAGCGCGCCAAAGGCTAGCGCCGCCGCCCAGGAGATGCCCAAAAATTGCACCACCAGCCCGCCAACCAAAAAGGTGCCAACTAGCGTGCCGCCGACGGCCAGCAGCAGCACCGGCAGCAAATCTCGCTTCAGCTTGCGCCAGGGAATATGCAGCGTGGCTTCAAAGATGAGCGGCGGCACCAAAATCGCCAAAATCAGGTCAGAGCTAACGGTAAAGCCTAAAAAGTTGGGGAAGAAGGAAAGTACCAAGCCCACCAACACCAAGGCGACCGTGTAGGGCAAGCGAATACGTCGCACCACAATGGCAACCATCGCCGCGATAAACAGCAGCACCATAAAACTGAGTTCCTGCTGTACCAAACCGCCACCATCTTCAGCAAATAAGAGCTTGGGTAATTGTTCTGTAAGGACGACTGTGTCCATATTTTCTCCTTGAAATAGTGGCTGGCGGTTAGCTGCTAGTTGTTTGGCACTAACCACTAGCCACTTGCAACCAACCACTAAAGATACGCATCCAAATCAACGGGTCCATATTCCCCCCGCGTAAATTTGCTTCTATTAGCACCCCACGGAATGGTGCAGTCGAAGCCGAGCTTGGCAGTGCGGCTTTTTTGCCCCGGCACGTGAATGCCGGAGGGGTCTAACGAACTGCCGGGCTGATTTTCAAACAGCAGCATATCCTTATTTCCCTGAAAGCGGGTAGCAAAGGCCCACTCGACTTGAGCAGGATCATAAATGTCTACATCGGTGTCTACTACCCAAACGTGCTTGAGGGAACCGTGCCCCTTGAAGGCGGCTTCAATGGCAAGACGGCCGTCTTCCTCTCCACCTTTCTCAATTTGTACCACCGCGTGCAGCCAGGAGCTGCCCCCCGGCGTAATGATGGCCCCTGTGCAGCGCGTCACCTTATTCACCTCAGCAAAGATAGTTGGCTCCTTGGGCATCCCCATCAAAATCTTATGTTCCAATCCGCCTGGCAGCAGCGCATGGTAGATGGGGTTGCGTCGATGCGTAATCAAATCAATCTCGATGATGGGCTGGTCGCGGGTGATGTCCATCGTCTCTGTCAGGTCCATAAATGGCCCTTCTTGCGTTTGCTGGCGGGTAATCCGCCCTTCCAGCACAATTTCTGCATCAGCAGGCACGGCCAAATTGTTGGTAATACATTTTACCAACGGCGTGGGGGCCAAAGCGTGGGCGACGGCCAGTTCATCCACATCCGGCGCGGCAGACATAGACGCTGCCAAATGCACCGCCTGCGACACGCCAATGCAAATGGCCACCGGCAAATCACCATCCACCTTTTGCATCGCTGTCCAGGTACCACGCCGCTCGATTATTCGGGCTGTAAAACGGCTTTTATCCAGCCGAAGCAAACGATGGTAGCACATATTTCTGCCAAGTTCTGGGTCTTCCGTGATGACGACGTTGCTGGCAATGTAATGCCCGCCATCCTGCGGCAAGTGGAACAAGATGGGTAGGTCGTTCAGATCGAACTGCTCCAGGATCACTTCCTGGCAAGGGCCGCTTTCAACCATTGGCGGCGTTTGTGGGTTTTCGGTGGCCTGCGCCAAATGCGCGATGAGGTCTGGCACCGGCACGCCTAAATCCATGCTGAAATATTTGCGATCTGAGCATGGCCCTGCGCAGACGCGCCAGTCGGGATAATTGACGATGTTATTAAACAGGATCGGCCGACCTTCCAGAGCGTGAGCTACATTGGCCAATTCGTAATTTACGTTTACCGGTTTGTTAATTTCAATGAGATCGCCTGATTGGGCCGCCTGGTCTAAAAATCTACGAAAGCTCATTCTTCCTCACTGTAACTGTTCAGTCCCTCGGAGACTTTTGAAGTTTCTACCTCTGGAACCTGAATGAAGACAAAACTTCAAAAGTCCAGAAGCCCGCCTTCATTTACGCAAAATTGACGCGAACGGGGCTGTAGCGTAGAAAATCCGCCATGTTGCCGTGCAGAATTGCATCGCGTCTTGGCATAATCTATTGTAAACTGTTTGGGTTTATCCTAAAAATTTATTTGTCAATGACAAACTCAGTGATGAATCCACAGATTAACGCAGATTACGCAGATTTTTTGCCCTAATCTGTGTGAATCTGCGAAATCTGCGGCTCGTTTTTGAAAATTTATTGTAAGGAGTGACTGCATGTTGCGCCAACACCCTTTGTTGTTCTTCATTTCAATTCTTTTTATGGCAACGCTGGCTTGCAATGCCTTCGCTGGGGAAACGGAACCTGCTATCTCATTTCCGCCACCAGCGGTAACGGTGGTTGATGGCACGGCCGTTCCTGATAGCGAAACCCCGATTGCCGACATCGCCCCCACTGCCACCTTGCCCGGCGGCGGAAATGACGGAACGGCCGTTGGTAACGGCAATCCGTATGTGACAATTCTGGTGGATCTAAACATTCGCTCCGGCCCTGGCGTGGTGTATGATCGTCTAGGCTTCTTTTTAAAGGATTCTACAGCGCAAGTGCTGGGCCAAGACCCAACGTCTGGCTGGTGGCTGGTGGCTTGCCCCAGCGACATTGCTGCACCCCAATGCTGGGTTTCCGGTGGGTCGCAATACACGCTGGGCAGCAACACCAATGGCGTGCCGGTAGCGGCCGTGCCGCCAACGCCAACGCCCGTGCCGACAGCCACGGCAACCACACAACCTGCGGCAGATACGGCCGTTATTGGCGATCTGGGCAGCTACATTGTGTACAGCGACACGGACGGCATCTGGCGGCTCCCGCTTGACACCATTCAATCTCCACCCACTGCCGGTGAACCTGTGCAATTGGCCGCTGTCGCCAACGTGGCCCAATTGCTTGTCTCACCCAATGGACAGCAAATTGCCTTCGTGGCGGGCGACTTTGACAGTAACCAACTCGGCATCGTTGCCGCAACGGGTGGCAGCCAAATCTTGGTCTCCTCCACTGATTTGCCGGAACCAGACAATGATGATTTTGCCATCCTTATCAATCAGATTGCCTGGTTGCCCGACAGCCAGGCCGTGGCTTTCAACAGTCGCATCGTCAACCAGATCGGCCCCGGCGTCGCCCCTCAGCAAGATTTGTGGCTGGTAACCACAGATGGCAATCTGACAGAACAGTTTGCTCTAGGAGACGGTGGACATACCTTTTCCCTCTCGCCAGATGGCAGCCGCATCATTTTTGGCAACCCAGAAAGCGTTACGCGGGTTAATCTGGATGGCAGCAACCAGGAAACAGTCATTGAATTCCCATTTGTGAATACCGCTAGCGAGTACGCTTGGGTACCCACTGCCCAATGGCTACCCAGCGGCAGCCAGGCTTACGTTGCCATTGCTGATGATGACCCGTGGCAGGAAGATGCGATGGCCACCTTGTACCAAATTCCGGTGAGCGGCCCAGCCGTAGAGATTGGCTATGTCATTGGCAACACGCTCTTTTCCCCGGTGGATTGGACGCGCAGCGGCGGCAACCTGGTTTACATTCAACTAATCATCAACGACGAAAATCTACAGACGGTCGTTTTGTCCGACGGCGACGGCGGCAACCCAATTCCATATGATTCGGCCAGCCAGCTCATGTCAACAGGGTGGAATCCGGCGGGCACACATTTTCTCTATGCTGGGCAAGATTTTCTTGGCATTGGGGAGGCAGGCCAGCCACCGTTAAAGGTTTTGGTGGCGGAGGGTATCATTTCCCAGACGTGGCTGACAGATGAGGCGTTTGTAACGGCCGTTGGCGACAGTGACAATTGGCAGTTCCTCACAGTAGATTTGGCAGGAAAGACGCAGGTTGTGGGGGAAACTGGTAACGATACGGCCGTTTTTGATGTGTGGACGCCTTAAAAATGAAATCAACAGATTATTCTGATCTGGGCATGTATTGATAAAGCCTGACTCTAAATTCTCTGTGGCCTTGTATGACAAAAAAGAAGTGCGCCCCCTGTCCTGCATAAACAGGGGGCGCGTGCAGAGGGGATGTTGTTGGTGAGGTGATAAGATGAGGGACTTCACCAACGAAAACAAAAAGGAGCACTGCACAGTAATTGCTGTTTAGGTGTTGTCCGATACCTGCTCTAACAATTACTGCCCATAACAATTACCTCACGGTAACTGGTGTTGGCGGCACAATCTTGCAAGGTCAAGTCTCGACCAAGTGGATTGTCAACTCCTCGGAGTTGATACGTTGTTAATTTGTCACTAAAGACACAGAGATTTTTGAAGGATCGTTTTACTTTTTATCTCCCTGTGTTCTCTGTGGCTTTTTTTACTAGCGACGGCGCAGGAACGCCGGGATTTCTAAATTAGTTGGTGCAAATTTAGGCTGCACCGGTTCCAATTCCCGCTCTTCTTTTTCGCGGGCGGGTACCTGCCGTGAGGTAGTTACGCTAGCTTCTGTTTTGGGGCGATGGGTTGGTGGGCTGGTTGTACGGCCGTATTGCTGCTGCAAAACCTGTCGCCGGGAAATCGTCCGCTCAAAGCCAGTGGCGATAACCGTAATGCGCATCTCGTCGCCCATGCTCTCGTCGATAACCGCACCAAAAATCATGTTGGCATCTGGGTGCGCCGTCTCGCGGATGATGGCCGCAGCCACGTTCACATCGTACAGGCTCATATTTGGCCCGCCGGTAACGTTGAACAAAATGCCCTGTGCCCCGTCAATGGTCACATCCAACAGGCGAGAGCTGATGGCCTGCTCTGCCGCCAATCGTGCCCGCTCTTCACCTTCGCCATGCCCCACAGCCATCAAAGCTGCGCCACCTTCAGACATAATTGCTTTCACATCAGCAAAATCCAGGTTGATAAGGCCAGGCACCGTAATCAGTTCACTGATGCCCTGAATGCCCTGACGCAGCACATCATCGGCCATTTTGAAGGAATCTTTCAGGGAGACACGCCGATCGGTTAGTTCCAGCAGGCGGTCGTTGGGGATCACAATCAGGGTATCGACATGCTCTTTCAGCTTCTCGATACCGGATTCAGCCGAGTTGGCCCGCTTGCTGCCTTCGAAGAGGAACGGCCGTGTCACCACCCCAATCGTCAAAGCACCCTGCTCGCGGGCAATCTTGGCCACAACTGGAGCCGCACCAGTCCCCGTACCACCACCCATGCCAGCAGTGATAAACACCATGTCAGAACCGGTGAGAACCTCGTGCAAATCTTCGGTAGACTCTTCGGCCGCTTTTTCACCCTGCTCAGGATGGCCACCGGCGCCGAGACCGCGCGTCAGTTTTTCACCAATGCGCACCCGCACAGGGGCGTCCGAAAGCAGCAACGCCTGATTGTCTGTATTAACGGCGACAAAATCGACGCCGTTGATGCCTTCTTGAATCATGCGGTTAACGGCGTTACAGCCGCCGCCACCAACACCAACTACGCGAATACAGGCTGCATTTTCAAACTCAGGCGCTCTTTGCATGTGAATACCCTCTTACTCGAAGCCATCTGCACAATTTTGCTAACTGTTTTGCGGACGGCCGTTTACAGATCAAAATTGAGAGACAAGGGGCAAACAATAGCCTCTTCCCGGGTTTGCCCCTTGTCCTCAACGGTTAAAACAATGTTGCTTTGTTACCAGGCCGTGGATCGTACCGACTGGCATACTGGTCGAGCGTTGCTTTTTCTACCAACCATTTGTTGCCAAATTTGATGGCTGGCAGCTTCCCCTGGCGGATCAGGCGGCGTACAGATTCTGGATGAATATTCAGCCGTTTGCTGACCTCTGCCACACCCGCATAATTTTCAATTAAGTCGTCTTTACTCATTGCTTCTCATCATTTTGAAGAAGCATCCTCACAAATGCGGGATACTACAACAATTACAACTGTTGCAACAATACAACAAAACTTGACATATGTCAAGTACCAATTGTTGTAATAGCTCAACAAAGATTATTTACATAAAGAGGGTGAGACGGCCGTAAATCCAAAATCAGCAACAAATTACACGAATGGGCGGCTGATTCGCGTTAATTCGTGAAAATTCGCTGCAAAGAAATTGAAATGTGGTGGCTACAACTTAATCGTTAGGGAACTTCCCCACCCAGCCCACTTCGATGCCCGCTTCAGCCCACAGCCGCTCACACAGTTCGCCAATGTGCAGTTGCAGATGGCGAATATTGTAGAATTGCAGCTCCAGCTTGTTGAGCGGAATCCAGTCAAAGCCAGAGGGGGCTTCTGGGTTGAGCTGGCTAGTTTGTTTTGTGATCTCATTTTGGCAGATGGCCAGATAATCCAGCATCTCGGCCTGACTGTACGGTTCGCCTCGTTCCCATGGTTCATCTGGTACCCAGGGCGTTGGCCCAAAAGCGTTGAGGTTTGGCCGATGCTTCTCCCACGGGACGAAAGCAGCTTCTTCTGGCTGGGCATAGAGGTGGGCGTAAAAGAGGGCGTGGTAGGCAACGTGCCAGAAGGGGTTGGCGTGGCTGGCATCTTGCCACAAATCATCAGGGCATTTTTCGATAACTTGCTTCATCATCTCCAAAGCGGCTAAATATTGAGAGGTAATTTCTTTGTGCATATCTTTTCCTTTGTTATTCAATCGTTTTGGGTGTGCCTTGATGAAACCGAATTTGCCAGGAACGGCCGTTCCAAACCCAAAGGGAGCTGCGTAATGTTTCTCGGTATGGATTGCCCAGATCATCAACATGGGCAGACGTGTAGGTGAGCAAAGCAACGCCTTCTGCCAACAGCGAAACTGTGTACTGGGTGGCGTGTATTTCTGGCAGAGGATTTTCTTGTTGAAGGGCTGCGATGATTTGGGAACGGCCGTAACGAGCACCAGAGCGGCCAAATTCTTCAAAGTCCGGGTGGAGCAATGCTTCCAACTTGCCTAAATCATGCCTCACGCCGTTTGTGTGCAGCATCTCTTCCAGATGGCGCAATGTCAGAAGCAGATTGTGAACCATAGATTGATTGTCACGAACTACGCTTCATTTGATTTTTCTACAATTTTTAATTCCCCGAGGGAATTGGCAAAGCTCCAAACATCCTGCCTAGGGTGTGGCACACCGAGCTTTGTCAACAGCGCGTGTATCTGCGTACGGTGCTCAATCCCATGATGGATTTCTGCGTTGATGAGAACCCATGCTTTGAACTCGGCTACTTCATTGTCATCTTCAAAACGGATTGGCTTATCGGGATCAGTCTGCCTTGCATAGTCACGCAATGCTGTACCTGATTGTTGTGCCATCTCACGCAATTGTTCCATGCTCAGACTATCCCAATCGGTATCAGCCGCCCAAAAGTTTGTGCCAGATAGATCACGTAGGGCATTTCCTTCACCTTGGATAATGTGGACAATGAGGGGTTTGATTTGGCCGAAAATGCCCTCAACTTCCACAGCTAGCTGCTCTTCAGTCAGTGTCGCACAAACAGCTATCAACTCTATATTTGCTTTGAGATTCGCCTCAAACTGTTTATCAATAAAACTTGTCATATTGAAGCCTGTTAGGGTGGCATTTTGGTTTATAGAAAAATTACATAATACGTAAACGTGTGCCGACAGTATAAATTGTTTCCCAATCACGATCAACCAGAGCAGATGTGTGCAGCCTGCTGGCGGAGTTGGTATGATGAAGGGTATGGATAAAGATGAGGCATTGATTACGGCCGTTACCACCGCCATCAAACAGTCCAAAAAGTACGGCGACACCAGCGAAGCCACCATCCGCCAACTGGCCGAGGAGGCGGCGCGCCAGCACAAAAAACCCAAAGCGGCTATTAAAGCTGTGCGCGCCCGGCTACACAGCATCATGGCACCGTATCTAGGCGATCCGGATTATGCGGCCATGGCCCAGCAACTCAGCGAAGCGTTTGCCCACAACGACCAGGATCGCATTACTCAGCTTTGCCTCGCCAGCCTGGACGCCCACCTCTCCACCCGTGAACGGCTGCCCATTATGGCCGATTTTTACCGCGAAATCTTTGCCGTTACTGGCCAGCCGCAAGCCATTTTGGACATTGCCTGCGCCCTCAACCCAATAGCACTGCGCTGGATGTACCCGGCGGACAGTAATGTCGCTACGCGACCGCTTGGCGAACAGTTATCAGTAAACGGTAATCAGTTGCGGTTTTATGCGTATGATATCCATGAGCCGCGCATTCGGTTTATCAACCATTATTTCCAGCTAGAAGGGTTAGAGCCACTGGCGCGGGTGCAGGATGTGGCTATGCACTTTCCGCAGGAGCAAGCAGATGTGGCTCTGTTCCTCAAAGAGATGCCTCGCTTTACCCGCAACTATGGCAATTTGGGACGGCCGTTGCTCCAAGCCCTCAACGTCCGCTGGTTAGTTATCTCCTACCCTAGCGTCAGCACTCACGGCGGGCGCAACCTCACCAACCGCTACCGCGACTTTATGCACAAGCTCATCGACGGTTTGCCCTGGCCCCTTACCGAGCTTCTGTTCGACGGCGAACTCGTCTTCATCATTGAAAAACAACCCAAATTCGTCAAGTGAATGAAGCTGTTACAATACCAAGCAAAGGTCATGATTTTTGTCACCTCACGGCTTTAATCATTACCGTGTATGCTCTGAGTATTGTGTAATCGGCCAAAATATACCCACTATTTCCCCAGATAGAGTTGCCGATTATGGTAAAAGCAGAAGGCAGAATATATCTAACAAAATAGGTGAGCAGTCGAAATGAAACGATTAGGTGTTTTAACCAGCGGCGGCGACGCCCAGGGAATGAATGCTGCTGTGCGTGCTGTCGTGCGTATGGCACTAGAAAATGATGTAGAAGTATTTGCCATCTACGAAGGGTACCAGGGCATGGTAGATGGGGGTAACCAGATACGCCCTATTGGCTGGAACGATGTGGGCGGTATTTTGCATCAGGGGGGCACGGCCATTGGTTCTGCCCGCTGCCTGGAATTTCGCGAGCGCAGCGGACGGCTAAAGGCGGTACGAAATCTGCTGGCGCACGGCATCGACAGTCTAGTCATTATCGGCGGCGATGGTAGCCTAACGGGTGCGCAATTTTTGTACGATGAGTGGCCCAGCCTGGTGAACGAACTCGCCGAATCTGGGCAAATTACCAGGCATACGGCCGTAAACCACCCCCACGTTCAAATTGCAGGCATCATTGGCTCTATTGACAACGATATGTACGGCTCTGATGTGACGACCGGTTCCGACACGGCCTTGCACCGAATCATCGAAGCAACCGACGCCATCTCCAGCACGGCCGCCAGCCACCAGCGCATCTTTGTGGTTGAGGTGATGGGGCGACGCTGTGGCTATCTGGCACTGATGGGGGCTATGGCTGGCGGTGCCGATTGGGTCTTTATCCCCGAAAATCCTCCTGATCTGGACAATTGGGAAGACAAAATGTGTGAAGTGATGCGCCTGGGGCGGGAAGCCGGTCGTCGCGACATCATTGTGATGGTGGCGGAGGGTGCCCAAGATCGCGATGGCAAACCCGTCACCAGCGAATATGTGAAAGAGGTGCTAGAAAGCCGCCTGGGCGAAGAAACCCGTATTACGGTGCTGGGGCATGTGCAGCGCGGTGGTGCCCCCAGCGCGTTCGACCGCAACCTCAGCACGCTGTTGGGTGCCGCAGCTGTAGATCATTTATTGGCTGCCAACAGTCATGAAAAACCGTTTGTTATGGGTATTCGCGGCAACAAGATTACCCGCACCCCGCTTGATGAAGCCCTGGAAAAAACACATGCTGTGGCCCAGGCTAGCCGAGAAGAGCGATACGAAGATGCGATGCAGCAGCGGGGCAAAAGTTTTAACGAATCCTTCCATATTGTACGCACGATGGTTCGTGCCCTGCCCCATCCGCCCACACCCGGCCAGCGGCGGATGCGTATTGCCGTGCTAAACGCTGGTGGGCTGGCTCCCGGCATGAATACGGCCGTACGGACGGCCGTGCGCCTAGGCACCGATAAAGGCCACATCATGCTCGGTGTGCAAAACGGCTTCCCTGGCCTGGTAAAAGGAGAGATTCGGGAGATGGACTGGATGAGCGTCTCTGGCTGGGCTTCGCAGGGGGGTGCCGAGCTAGGTACCAATCGCATTGTCCCCTCCGGCAGCGACTTTTACGCCATTGCCCGCTCTCTGGAGGAACACCAAATTGACGGCCTGTTGATGATTGGCGGCTGGACGGGGTACGAAAGCGTCTTAAAATTGATGGAACAGCGGCAAACCTTCCCAGCCAACAACATCCCAATGGTGTGTGTACCGGCCACCATCAACAACAACATGCCAGGGGCAGAACTTTGCATTGGGGCAGACACCGCCCTCAACAACATCGTGCAGGCTGTAGACAAAATCAAGCAATCGGCCGTTGCCTCGCGCCGCGTGTTTGTGGTTGAGGTTATGGGACGTAATTGTGGCTATCTCGCCCTGATGAGTGCCCTGGCCACCGGTGCCGAACGCGTCTATACCAATGAAGAAGGCGTCACCTCCAGCAAGTTGATCAACGATGTCAAAGAGCTAATTACCGGATTTAATAAAGGCAAGCGGCTAGGGTTAATGATTCGCAATGAAAATGCCAACAAAGTGTATACAACTGCGTTCATTAGTGCCTTGTTTGAGGAAGAGGGAGGCGATCTATTTGACGTGCGTGAAGCCATTCTGGGGCACTTGCAACAAGGCGGTGATCCCTCACCCTTTGACCGGATTTTGGCCACGCGGCTCGCGTCACACGCCATCAATCATATAGAAGAGCAGATTGATGCTGGGAACTCGACCTGTTTTTGCCTGGGTCAGGTTGGTGGTTCACTGGTCTTTACCGATATGGAAGACGTGCCGCGCATGTATGACATGGAAAAGAAACGGCCGAAAAAGCAATGGTGGATGGATTTGCACCCAATTGCCCGCGTCCTGGCCAAACCTGCACCTCATTAGATTGCAGCACCTAGCTCAATAACAAACAAATTCAGAGTAGCCGTTCGGTCCCGAAATCGTTAAATTACACCCGAACGGCTACTTTGCAATCAATTAGAAATTGGGGGTGGTTTTCTTCTATTTTCCCGCAGACAGATTCCAAATGAAGAGGTAAAATCGTTGATGCCTCACATGGCGTTGAAAATATGCAAAAGCCAAAAAGAATATTCAACGAGACGATTAGACGAGCCTCGCAATTGGCTTTTAGTTGAGCAAACCACACAGAAATCGCTTATTGGCTTTCGAAACAGATGCTGTGGTTTGCCTAAATCTGTCAGCTTTCAAAAAAGGAGCAAATGATGACGAAAATTGGCATTTTAACAGGTGGAGGGGACGTACCTGGCCTGAATCCTTGCATTAAGGCAGTGGTGAACCGCGCCATTGATGAGGGATACGAAATTGTAGGTATCCGGCGCGGCTGGGGTGGTTTACTTGAACTTAACCGTGATGATCCCTCCTCAATAGAAACGCACGTGCTGCCGCTCAATAAGAAGGTGGTTCGTACCATTGACCGCACGGGTGGCACCATGCTGCACACCAGCCGCACCCATCCCGGCAAGGTAAAACCGACTGGCGTACCTGACTTTTTGCGCGATCCTGAACATCCAGAAGCAGAAGCGGCTGACATGAGCCTGCGGGACTTTACGCCCCATATCATGAAAAATCTGGAGTTCTTGGGCATCGACACGCTCATTCCCATTGGCGGTGATGATACGTTGAGCTATGGTGAGCGGCTGCACAGTGAGGGCATTCGCGTGCTGGCTATCCCCAAAACGATGGACAACGATGTTTACGGCACAGATTACTGCATTGGGTTCAGTACGGCCGTTACCCGCAGCGTCCAGTTCATTCATCAGCTACGCACCAGCACTGGCTCGCATGAGCGCATTGCCGTCGTCGAGTTATTTGGCCGTAACTCCGGCGAAACCAGTCTCATCAGCTCTTACCTGGCCGGTGTGGACCGGGCTGTCATCTCTGAAGTGCCGTTTGACCCAGAAAAACTGGCCGAGCTGGTGCTGCAAGATAAACGGGCGAATCCCAGTAACTATGCCATGGTTACCGTCAGTGAGGGAGCGCACATGGTTGGCGGCAAGGTTGTAGAGTATGGCGAAGCAGATGCGTACGGCCACCGTAAACTGGGCGGCATCGGCGAAATCACCGGTGAAGCCATCAAAAAGATTACGGGTGAAAACATCATTAATCAGAAAGTTTCCTACCTCATGCGCTCCGGTGCGCCAGACGCGCTGGACCTGATGGTGGCCACGAACTATGCCAACATGGCTGTGGATCTGATACGCGATGATGTAAGCGGCCGTATGGTTGCCCTGCGCGACGGCAAATATTCGCACATCCCGATGAGTACCGTTACCAGTGGTGTCAAGCGCGTGGACGTGGATGAACTGTACGATGTGAAAGAGTATCGTCCCCGTATTCGCCATGTGATGGGCAAACCAATGTTCCTGTATTAAACAATTAGCCACAGAGTACACAGAGAGTTTCGAGAGCTTTGTTCTCTTAATCTCTCTGTGCGCTCTGTGGCAAAAAACCCCACCTTTTCTGCTAAAATAGCATCATGCACCGCTTTTTTGTAGACCCTCAACATTTTGTGGGCGAGCGGGTTATTTTGCCGCCAAATATTGCCCATCAAATCCGCAATGTGCTGCGGCTACGGCCCGGTACGGCTATTTTGGTGCTAGACAACAGCGGAGCAGAGTACGAGGTACTGTTACGACTAGTAGACAGGCAGCAGGTGGTGGGGGAAGCGATTGCCAAACGGCCGTCGCCCAACGAACCGTCTGTGCAGTTAACGCTGTATCAAGCATTGATGAAGCGCGATAAGTTTGAGTGGGTATTGCAAAAGGGCACCGAGATTGGTGTCAGCCACTTTATTCCCATCGTTACCCGACGCAGCCTGGTCCAAGAAATTGACATAAAAGCGAGCAAGCAGGCCCGCTGGCGCAAAATTCTCACCGAAGCTGCCGAACAATCCCGTCGCGGCTGTATTCCCGAACTGCACCCGCCACAAACGCTGGCACAAGCGTTAGCGCACCACCCCAACCAGCCCGGCTTCATTGCCTGGGAGGAAGAAGAGAGCTTAAGTTTGCGGGAGGCGTTAATGGATGTGAAACGGCCGTCTCACATCTCACTTTTCATTGGCCCAGAGGGTGGCTTTGCGCCAGAAGAAGTAGAAGCTGTGCAAGCGGCGGGCATCCAGGCAATTTCCTTAGGCAAGCGCATTCTCAGGGCAGAAACGGCCGCACTAGTTGCCTCCGCCCTCATTTTGTACCAACTTGAAGAAGTATAATGCAAATAGAATTTGTGTTATGATTGGCAAAGATTCAAGTATGGTTAGCCTAGGTGAAAAGCTATGATCACGATAGAAGTTGACGATTTTGGCAAAATTTATCAGAAATACATCAAACGTCTGGAAGCAGGAGAAACGATCTTATTAACGCGCAAAGGTAAGCCCGTTGCAGAAATCACACCCACACCTCAAAACCTGAAAAATTTACGCCCATTTGGCCTCAGTGCCAGTAAATTTGTAACGCCTGATGATTTTAATAATCCCCTACCTGCTGAACTTTTAGACGCTTTTGAAGGGAAATGAAACTTCTACTAGATACTCACATTTTTCTTTGGTACATAAGTGCTGACAAGAAACTTCCTCAGAAATTTCAGGATGAAATCCGAAATCCAGACAATCAGGTTTATTTAAGCACCATTTCACTTTGGGAAGTGATCATAAAACATCAGATTGGTAAATTGCCCTTACCAAACTCCCCCCAGCTTTTCATTCCTCAAGAAAGGCAACGTCATCAAATAGAAGGCCTTGACTTAGACGAAGAGAGCGTTTGCCAGTTGGCCACACTACCTTATTTGCATCGTGATCCTTTCGACAGAATGCTAATTTGCCAAGCGCAATCAAACCAAATGACGTTAGTAACACTTGATAGTGCCATCTTACAATACTCGGTTGCTACACTCCCCTGAATTTGTCTATGCTCTATCTCGTCGCTACCCCCATTGGTAACCTTGGTGACATGACGCTGCGTGCGCTGGAAACGCTGCGACTGGTTGATGTGGTTGCCAGTGAAGACACTCGCAAGACGGGTCGCCTGCTTAAGCATTTTGAAATTGACAAGCCGCAGCTTGCCTTTCATGAGCACAACGAAGCCAAAGCCGGGCAAAAGATCATAAACTTACTACACGAAGACAAATCGGTGGCAGTGGTGACAGATGCAGGGACACCGGGCATCTCCGATCCCGGCTACTCAATTGTGCAGCGGGCTGTGGCGGAAGAGTTGCCCGTTACTATGATTCCAGGCCCGACGGCGTTGATTATGGCACTGGTTTTGTCTGGTTTACCTGCCCACGCCTTCACCTTTCGCGGCTTCCCCCCACGCAAAAGCGGCAAGCGGCAGCGCTTTTTAGCCGTCGATGCCGAATCGCCACACACCCTCATTTTCTACGAGAGTCCGTATCGGCTCAAGCCATTTTTGAAAGATGCGTTGGCAGTTTATGGGGATCGGGAAACGGCCGTTTGCAATGAACTCACCAAGCTATACGAATCGGTTCACCGGGGATGCCTCTCCGAACTCATTACCTATTTTAAGGAAGAAGAGCCGCGTGGGGAATACGTAGTGGTGATCAGTGGCTTTGCCCAGTGAAGCAGTAAGCAATACGACCGTACTTGCCACGCTGATTAAGCTCAAAACATACCTTTTTCACAAGCTATCCCCAATCGTGTAACAATGCCTTTCTAAATAGTTGTTAATAGTTGTACTCCCCACTATTGTCTACCAAGGAGCAGGTTAACAAACCGTCACCTACTCCCCGTAATTTGCTTGATTGTTCTTTATCCATCAAAAGTTGCATAGCATAATCCATCAAGAGCTAGATGTTTCCCCAGAGCCCAGTGTAATAGACTGTTCCCATCTTCATCAAATCAAGTTTAGGACAAGAAAGCATCGTAACCAGAGCCTAAGACACTGCACTGAGCTTCCCCAAGCATTATCGGAGGCGGTCTTTGGCAGGTTCAGCTTGGGCGGAAAATTGGTTTTGTTGGTTGGGCTGAACGCCGCAACCAACATCTGTATTCCATCCATTATCCATCAGCTCACTGCCGGTCGTAAAGACCTCGTCAAAGGAATAGTCTAATGATTAATCAACAAAAACAGACAATTGATTCTCAGTCAAAAACACCCACTTTTGATCCCATACGTTACAAAGATGGACAACAAGCACAGTGGAACCAAGTGGCTGCTGGCTGGCGGCAATGGTGGCCGCTGTTTGAGCAGGGCGCACAGCCGCTTAGCCAGCATCTTGTTACTTTGGCCAATCTCCAATCCGGACAACGCGTGCTAGATGTAGCAACTGGAGTTGGAGAGCCAGCTTTAACGGCCGTTGCCACAGTTGGCGAAAAAGGCCGCATCATCGCCATCGATCAATCCGCTCAAATGTTGGCAATTGCAAAAGAGCGAGCAGGGACATTAGGCTACCAAGCAGATTTCTTGGAGATGGATGCCGAGTCGCTCGACCTACCTCCAAGCAGCTTTGATGCCATTCTTAGTCGCTGGGGGTTGATGTTTTTGCCCAATTTGGATGAGGCCCTTGGTGAGATGCGGCAATTGTTACGGGTAGGTGGGCGGCTAGCAACGGCCGTTTGGGATGTTCCTTCAAAGGTGCCAATGCTCAGCCTGCCGATGCGTATTGTCCGTGAGTTCCTTCAACTGCCACCACCACCTGCTGGCATACCCACCCCTTTCAATTTGGCAGATATTGCCACATTCGAGCAGCGGCTTGCCCAAGCTGGGTTTAAAGAGATACAGAGCGAATGCCTGACATTAACCTGGGAATTCGCTTCGGCAGAGGAGTTTGTCCAAATGACCCGCGATCTTGCTGCCCCCGTCACCGCTTTGTTAGCCAATCATCCTGTCGAGCGTCAGGTGGCGGTGTGGGATGCTATTGGCGAAGCGGTTGAGCAGTATCGGGCGGCAAACGGCCGTATTGTTGTCCCCAGCGAAGTGATTTGTGTTGTTGCAATTCGATGACACCTGTTATCAACTTTCACCCACGCTCAAGACAACATGTGGCAGGAGCAGATCACGTCCAAATATAGTCTTAAAAGTTATGTAGCGCTACGGGAAAGCCTGAATCGGCTAGTGGATATTGAGCAGCATCCATCAAAAGTTGGATAACAAAATCCATCATGTGCTAGATGCATCCCTAGAGCTAATTGATCTAGACTGTTCTTAACTTAATCTTCTGGAGGTATAAAATGAGTAGTGCAATACTGTTCGATAAAAATAGCATTTGGCGGCGACTTGGCATTGTAACCGTTCTATTGATCCTGTTAATTGGCCCCAACTTTGGCCCCATTCCTCTGACGCTGCTACAGAGTCTCTCTCTTGAAGGGGCGATCATCGGGATGTTAGTCTGGTTTTTGGTTGGGTTTAGCATAATCATCGCCGCTATCTTGCGGCTGAGTGGCATGTCCTTGCGGGAACTACTGAGTTATGTTGGTGTGGGTGCGCCCTCTCGCTTAGGGCCAAATATTGTTGGGGTGATCGTTGGTTTACTAATGGCAGCATCATTCTATGGCAATATTCTCCAATTTGCACCCGAAACCAATCTCGCCCAAATTAATGGGTTTCGGATATTGACGGTACTCTTAGCAGGCACAGGTGTGGTGCTTGAGGACATTATCACGCGTGGCTGGTTGATGAACCAACTGCGGGAGTTGCAGATTCCCAACTGGGTGCAGGCAGTGGCTTCGGCCCTTCTTTTTGCCCTCTATCACACCGTTTTTGCTGGATTTAACATTGCTGCCTTCATCGCCAGTATCGTTCTCGGGTTGATTCTGTCTGGCTTGTTTTTGTGGGGCAAACGCAGCCTCACCCCCGTTATCATAGCCCACAGCCTTGCTGTTATCCTTGCCGAACCGTTTGCTTCAATGATGATTTTCTTGACGGCAAATTTGTAAATAGATTGTAACTATTCAGCAGGCAGACAAGGCCGGTGGAAATTTGCCGGGATTAGGGGATGAGGGGATTAAATTCAATTAAAAAATCCCCAATCCCCTAATCCCGGCTATGTTTTGCGTAGCATGCGGCTTGTCCGCGATAGGATATAAAAATAATGAATATGAAAAACGTATTGGAAAAATTCAGAAATAAATTATTCGCGAAGTGGGTAGTTTGTAGCATAATACCAGATAAAAAAAGTGTGCGATATGGTATCAAATTCAGTTACCCGATCTATATATTGATTGTTTTTGTTGGCACTTCTTTTGAAGATAGGTTCATACTTTCAATAGCAGCACTTATTGCGCTTTTAGCTATAAAGCTTCCATTACACCCTTTTGATTATGCATACAACTACGGAGTTGCAAAGTTAATCGGATTCAATGAGATTCCTGGGCGAGGCTCTGAGTCACAAGTTAATAGCATGGTAGCTCTGATATTTAACTCAGTTGTATTTGCTTTGATAACTTTTGAGGTCTCTATAAATTATGGAGTATTGGCAATTATATATGTTTTGAGTAGCTTATTCTTTATTGGCATTTTTTTGCTTAAAGACTGATCTTACCGTGTATTATCTTGTTCCTGGCTTATGGCGAAACTGCATCGCCAACGCCACTCACAAGAGTGTGCCGGAGGAAGATAAAAGATATTTTAGAATGTGACAGTCACTTTGAAAGTGACTGTCACATTGATTAGGTCTAATAACCCGTAACTTCCCGATTCTTGAGGACACGGACTATACTATTGATATGATAAAAAATCAGGCGAAAGACAAGCGTGAAGTATGGGAAAAGTGGGATTGGGTCTGGCATCTAACAGGCTATTCGGCATTGGGGATTAATGCCATCCTTAGTCTCCGTAATGGTCAGCTTGGTGATTCTCTACCACTCTTTTTAACGCTCTCAGCACTGCTGGCCTTATGGTACATTCCTTTCGTGGCTACCCCCATTGTACGTTGGTGGAATGCGCCTCGACGTGGTTTATTGTACTTTCTTGTTGGTTTTGTATTGTGGGGCGGACTGCTTGCCTTGAATGGGTCCTCCCTGATGCTGGCAGCGATGTTCAACCCCATGATCTTCACCCGCTTCCCCATCCGTTGGGCAATCGGTATCATGATTTCCCTAACAGTGGGCTTTCTCCTACTCTATCAGCTTCTCTACCCCTCAGAAAATTGGTTGATCATCGTCATAGTTGTTTCAGTCTTGCTGTTCATCGCCATCCTGATGGGCTATTTTATCTCGGCGCTTGCTGTACAAAGTATGGAGCGGCAACGCCTATTGGATGAACTGACGCTGACCCGCGCTAGCTTGTTAAAAGCAGAACGTGAAGCGGGCGTGCTGGCGGAGCGGCAGCGACTGTCGCGCGAAATTCATGATACGCTGGCACAGCAATTCACCTCTATAATTATGCATCTGTCTGCGGCGCGTTTGGGTAATTCGACGGCTATACAGACGCATTTGCAGCAGGTGGAACAGGCCGCGCGGGAAGGTCTCGATGAGTCGCGGCGCATTATTTGGGACATGCGCCCGGAGCTGCTTGACGATGCGACTTTGGTGGAGAGTATTGAAGGGGTGGCCGCGCGCTGGTCTGCGGAGAACAAGATTCAAGTGGAAACGGCCGTTACCGGCACCCCACACCCCCTAGACGACGCTATCGAAACTGCTCTGCTCCGTATCACCCAGGAAGCATTGCATAACATCAAAAAACACGCCAAAGCACAGGTTGTCAACATCACCCTCTCCTACATGCCCAGCCTTCTCGCGCTAGACATAGCCGATAACGGCAAGGGGTTCGACACATCAAGACGAAACGGCCGTGGCTTTGGCCTGAAAACGATGCGTGAGCGGGCAGAGGAACTAGGCGGCAGTTTGACCATTGAAAGTGAGTTGGGGCAGGGAACGGCCGTTGCCGTTTCGCTACCCATTGAGGAGACCTTATGAGTATTCGGATATTAATTGCAGACGATCACCCCGTTGTTCGCAGCGGCCTGGTTGCCCTCCTGAACTCGCAACCCGATTTTGACGTGGTTGCTGAGGCTAAAAATGGCGAGACGGCCGTCTCCTTATCTCTGGCCCACACTCCCGATGTCATCCTGATGGATTTACAAATGCCCGTGTTGGACGGTTTGGCAGCTATCCAGCAAATTCGCGCCCAGCAACCAGAGGCACGCATTATTGTCCTGACCACCTATGATACCGATGCCGACATCATGCCCGCGCTTAAGGCTGGGGCGACGGGCTATTTACTCAAAGATACACCCCCTAAAGCGCTATTTGACGCTATCCAAAGCGCAGTTCGGGGTGAAGTTGCTTACGCTCCCAAAGTCACCGCAAAACTCACGCGCCACCTGACTGGGACACCCAAACGAACCTTAAGTAACCGTGAGGTAGAGGTATTGAAACTAGCCTCCCAAGGCAACTCCAACAAAGCGATTGCCAGCAAATTGCACATCACCGAAGCCACGGTCAAATCACATTTTGTACATATCTTTAATAAATTAGAGGTTGATGACCGCACAGCGGCCGTCACGGTTGCCCTGAAACAAAAAATAATTCGGCTGACTTAACAACTCATGTTGAACGAACGTTAGACTGCCAAAGGAAGTTGTAGAGAAATGAAGTGGAAATGGGGAAATGTCCCAATTCCGATACAGTACGTTGCCGGACTAGTGCTTGGCGCTATCCTCCAAGTGTCAGTTCCGCGACCAATTTTCAATGACCCACGAGTTGGGGACATCCTTGGTCTG
The DNA here is from genome assembly GCF_965223285.1 of Candidatus Leptofilum sp. Classification (GTDB taxonomy): domain Bacteria; phylum Chloroflexota; class Anaerolineae; order Promineifilales; family Promineifilaceae; genus Leptofilum. Next base: position 2,960,327 of record NZ_OZ244997.1, read on the forward strand.
GTGATTGCGGCGATAGGTATTGGAACTGTTATCTGGTCTGTCGTTGCGGCAGGATATGTCGATATTGAATCTCCACAGAAGCTCGTCACCTCCGGGCCTTATGCTCGGAGTCGTAATCCAATGATGCTCGCTTGGACACTCATTTATGTGGGGATCTCTTTAGTGGCAAACTCTATTTGGATTCTTGCTTTCCTTGTATTGGTCATTCTTGTCACGCACTTTGTGGACATTCCCAAGGAGGAGCAGTTTCTTGAGAATCAATTTGGAGATGAATATGCCGAATATCGGCGTCGCGTGAGCCGTTACTTATGAGGCGTTCTCTGCAAGCATCCCCCCCAACAGTTGACAGTCTAACAACTCGCTGGAGCAGACGCCACTATCTGGCGGAAAAATCAGGGTGTCGTGGAAAGTTGCTGCTACAGTATTAACGTAAAAAGCCTCGATGGTTACGGACTATACTAATTATGATAGAAAATCAAGCAAGCAGTAAGCGCGAAGTATGGGAACAGTGGGATTGGATTTGGCATCTAACTTCCTATTTTGGTTGGGTCTATCCAGAAAACCTGGGGTCAGTTTTGCAGCGCACCAATAATCATTACTTTTACCACATGGGTGAAGCAGCGGCCGTTCGGCAGCTATTAGACCACACCGGTTACCCAGAGGTCATGGCAGATGAGGGGGCGATAGATTATTATCCAGAGCGTTAGGCTAAAAGTACCGCCACGTCTGGCAACGCAAAAAACGAAGCCCGTAGCTCCCCTTTAGAAGGGTGGCGCGGGCTTTTTTGGTGGGAAACGGCCGTTTCTACTTATGATATTGTTCACCCGCCAAAATGGTGCAGGCGCGGTAAAGCTGCTCCAGCAGCAAGATGTGGGCCAGTTCGTGGGTAAAGGTAAGGGGGGAGAGGGAGATTTCTTCGTGACAGGCAGCCAGCACCTCGTCTGAAAAGCCCAATGGGCCACCAATGAGAAAGGCGATACGGCCGTTTTCCACCACCCTCTTTTGCAGCCATTTTGCCAAACCGGGGCTGCTCCGCATTTTGCCCGTGGGCGTGAGGGCGATAAGGCGGTGGCTGTCGCTGACCACTTTCAGCAGTTGCTCTCCTTCCTTGGCCATCGCCACGTCGTCGGGAACGCTGCGGCCAACCACATCTTTCACCTCAACTAGATTGAGCGTGGTGTACCGCCCTAGCCTTTTGACATAATCTTGCTGGGCAGCCAGCCACGCTCTGTTTTTGATTTTCCCCACGGTGGCGATGGTGAGACGGCCGTTTAGTCGCATAGCTCAGTAGGCCAGTATTCAGTGATCAGTAAGTCAGTAAACTGATTACTGAATAACGCCTAGTTGCCGCCCCCCCTCAATAATCGTGTCGGCACAAAAATCAATATCCTCAAGGCAGTGAGCAGCAGAGACGCAGGCACGCAGCCGCGCCTGGCCTTCTGGCACTACTGGAGCCACCACCGCCTGCACAAAAATGCCGCGATCCCGGCAATATTTGGCCAGCATCGCTGCTCGGTCTGTGCTGCCACAGACCACCGGTACAATGGCAGTTTCGGTGTGGAGCAGATCAAATCCGGCACGACGCAGCCGACCAGCAAAATGATCATAGTTATCTTGCAGCTTCTTCACGCGCCATGGCTCTGCCTCAATCACATCGAAGGCTGCTTTGGCTGCCCCAGCGGAAGCGGGTGGAATTGCCGCGGAAAAGATGAAGGCGCGGGCTTCATGCTTCAAAAATTGAATCAGCTTTTTATTACCAGCTACGTAGCCACCCGCGCTAGGGATTGCCTTACTCAACGTACCCATTTTGATGTCGATGCTGTCTGGCGGTAAGTCGAAATGTTCTTCAATGCCGTGCCCTGTCTCGCCCAGCACGCCAATGGAATGGGCTTCATCAATCATTAAATAGGCACCATATTTGCGGCACAGGCGCACCATTTCCGGCAGATTAATGATGTCACCATCCATGCTAAAAACTGAATCGGCAATGACCAATTTACGGCCGTTCGCCCCCGCCTCCTGCAATCGTCTTTCCAGATGATCCATGTCGTTGTGCCGAAAACGGACAAATTTGGCCATCGCCAACATGCAGCCATCTACAATGCTGGCGTGGTTTAGCTTGTCGCAAATGACCGTATCCCCTTTCCGTAGCAAGCTGGAAATGGTGGCTAAATTTGTTACGTAGCCACTGGAAAAGGTGATGGCCGCTTCGGTTTGCTTAAACTGGGCAATGCGGGCTTCTAATTCGTTGTGTAGCTTGAGGGAACCGGCCAGCAGGCGCACACCGTGGGTGCCGGTACCGTATTTATCAACGGCCGCTTTGGCCGCTGCGTTAATTTCAGGATGTCCAATGAGACCCAAGTAAGAGTAGCTCCCCAGCATAATCATCTCGCCGTGATTTTCTACATTGACACGGCCGTTTGGCAAAATATCCTGCGTCGCTTCCAAGTAGAAATAAAGTCCCACCTCTTTGTAATGTTCAATATCCCACAAAGTTTCCGGTACGAGTTCCGGCTTTTTCAACGTGGTTTCACCAATCATTGATCTCTCCTCATCACACAAAATAGGTTCAGGTTGTCGCCATCGTGCCTGAACAACACCGTAATTTTATCGTTGGCTCAGCCATTTCTCAACAAGTTACGCATTCCTGCCTAAAACGTTGCTCAGAATAGCTTACCTCAGCTTGCCCCCCGCCTGCAATCCTGCGACAATCCGGTCGTCAGTAACCAGTAAGTCAGTGGTCAGTAATCAGTAACTGCCATCTCTTTACTGAACACTGACCTACTGAACACTGTTCACTGGAGAGAGATGCCAAAACCCACCCGCATCATCAAATGGCGCGTTCGGCGTCAGCAGCGCCGGCAGCGCAGCGGACTCAACGTTTTTCGTTGGGTGAGTGTGATTGTGTTGGGTTTGGCAACGGCCGTCTTCACCTTCATTTTGCTGGGGGCTGTGGGGGGTACGGCCGTCTTCGCCAGCTTTACGCGCGATTTGCCTAACTTCACCGAGCTGGAACAGTTAGGGCGAGATAGCAGCGCCACCTTCGAGACCAGCAAAATCTACGCCTGGGGCCAGCCAACCGCCGATGGCCAGCGCGACCTCACCCTTATCTACGAAATCATAGACCCGCTCGGCGGCGACCGCCAGTGGCTGCCCCTCGACCAAACGCCGCAGCAGCTTATCGACGCCACCGTCGCCATTGAGGACCGTACCTTTTGGACCAATCAAGGTTTCGACATGATCGGCATTGGCCGCGCCTTCAACGAATACATTTTGCAGGGCGGCGAGATTCAGGGCGGTTCCTCCATCACCCAGCAGGTGGTCAAAAACAATCTTATCGAACCGGAACGGCGCATTGTGGGCGAGGTGGGCTTGGACGACTACCAGCGCAAGCTGGAAGAGCTGCTGCTGGCCCGGCAGGTGGCCGAGAATTACAGCAAAGAGCAAATTTTAGAATGGTATCTCAACACCAACTTTTACGGCAATCTGGCCTACGGCATTGAAGCCGCCGCCCGCATTTACTTCGACAAACCCGCCGCCGAACTGACCCTGGCTGAAGCCGCAATGCTGGCCGCCATTCCCCAATCTCCCGCGCTGAACCCCATCAACAACCCGGAAGCGGCCAAAGCGCGGCAGGAGTTGGTGTTGGATGCGATGGTGCGGGAGGGGATGATTAGTGCGGAAACGGCCGAATCTACCAAAGTCCTCCCCGTCCCCGTCGTCAACGCTATTACTGACCGCTTCGACATTATTGCCCCCCATTTTGCCCTGTACGTGCAGCAGCAGCTAGAGCAGATGTTTGGCCCGGAACTGGTGCTGGGCGGCGGCTTGCGCGTTTACACCACCCTCGATCTCACCACCCAGCAGCAGGCAGAATGCGTCGCCCGCGCTCACGTTAACCGCCTTTCAGGCGTCATAGGCCCCGGCCTGCCCGCCGACGAGCAATCTAGCTGCGCCGCCCTCAATTTTTTGCCGCCGCTGCGACCCGGTGATGAGGGTGTGGATCATGAGGTGGGGAATGCGGCCGTACTCATGCTAGACCCCCGCACCGCCGAAATCAAAGCCATGGTCGGCAGCCTGAACTATTGGGACGAAAGCATCGACGGCTCGTTTAACGTCGCCGTAGACGGCCTGCGCCAGCCCGGCTCCGCCTTCAAGCCATTCACCTACCTCACCGCCCTCAGCCAGGGCTACTCCGCCGCCAGCATGGTGCTGGATGTAGAAACTGACTTTAGCGAAGCCAACAACGGCATTCCCTATGTACCGCAAAACTATGACCGCCAATTTCACGGCCCGATGCGCTTGCGCCAGGCACTAGCCAACAGCTACAACGTCCCTGCCGTGCAGGTGATGAGCTGGGTCGGCGTGAACAAAGTCCTCCGTACCGCTCACAGCCTGGGCATCAACAGCCTGGATCAGGGCAGCGGCAGCTATGGCCTCTCCCTCACCCTCGGCGGGGGCGAGGTGTCCTTGCTGGATATGGTGTACGCTTTTTCGGTGATGGACAACATGGGCGTGATGGTCGGCCAGCCCCGTCCGGCGGAGCAAATCCGCCCCGGCTACCGCACGCTAGACCCCGTTGCCATCCTGCGCGTGGAGGACCAAAACGGCAACGTTTTGTACGAATACAATCAGCCCCAGCGGCGCGAAATCCTCACCGCCCAACTGGCCTACGTCATGAACGATATGCTATCGGATCGCAGCGCGCGCTGCGCGGGCTTTGGCTGCCCCAACGTGTTGGAACTGCCAGACAATCGCCCCGCCGCAGCCAAAACCGGCACCACCAACGACTTCCGCGACGGCTGGACCATTGGCTACACGCCGCAGCTGGTCACCGGCGTCTGGATTGGCAACAGCGACAACAGCCCGATGCAAGATGTGCCCGGTTCCAAAGGCGCGGCGCCCATCTGGAATGCCCTCATGAGTTGGGCGTTGCAGGATGAACCGCTAGAAAATTGGCCGCGCCCCACGGGCATCGTGGAACAGCCAGTGTGCAATCTGTCTGGCCTGCTGCCCACCTCCTTCTGCCCCACCGTCTCGGAGATTTTTATTGACGGCACGCAACCGACCATTTTTGACAATATGTACCAGGAGTTTGCCATCAACCGGGAGACGGGCCGCTTGGCGACGATTTACACGCCGCCAGAGCTAATCGACCGGGAGCTATTTGTGGTTTACCCGGACGCCGCCGCCGACTGGGTGCGCGAAAACGAAATCCCGCAGCCGCCGGACGAGTACGACACGATCACCGCGCCGGACAGCCCGGATGAGAACATTCGCATCAGTGCGCCCGCGCCGTTTGCCTTTGTGCAGGGGCAGGTGGTGATTACCGGCACCGCCCGCAGTGACAATTTTGCCTTTTACCGATTGGCCTATTTTGAAGGATTGACGCCCGACAATCTGCAAACGCTGGCGGATAATGTGACCGAGCCACGCGAAAATGCGGAGCTGGCCGTGTGGGATGTGTCTGGGCTGCAAGGGTTGTACACGCTGCTGCTGACGGTGGTGCGCCAGGACGGCGGCTTTGAGGAGTACAGCGTCCAGGTGACGGTGGACAACACGCCGCCCACGGCCGAAATTCTCTTCCCCCTGCCTGACCAGCAAATCTTCACCGACGAGGAGTGGGTGATTGTGCAGGCGCAGGTGGCGGATGATGTGTCGCTAAACCGGGTAGAGTTTTATGTGGACGGGGCGGAGGTGCCGTTTGCCATCAGCACGGTGCCGCCATTTACGGAAAAGTGGGACATTCCGGGGCCTGGTTGTCACAGTTTCCGGGTGGTGGCTGTTGATGCGGCTGGGAATGTGAGTGGGGGGGATACGGCCGTATCCGTCTGTCTCGTGGAACGGAATTGATGTTATTGGGTAGATATTTTCAACATGCAAAAGTGTAGTTGAGAAATTTATGAATAAAGAAACTGATCAGCATGTGCCTGAATGGGCAGTTTGGCTAAAAGACATAGATATTATTGCCGCCATCATAATTATTATCATAGGTCTAATTACAATATTCTTGTTTGAAAATTCGCTAACTGGTATTAGCTTCACTTTGTCTATCGTAGTAGTTTATCTAGCAACAATACGACCAGTGGTTAGAAAACCTCGACTAACTTTTTTTATCGACAAAGTTCGATGCTCTGCGCCTACGGAACAAGGAGATACAGCAAGTTGGTTTATGCGGTTAGGGATTGTTAATTATGGCTTAACAGCCGCAGACAAGTGCGTAGGTCGAATTGTCAGTATATGGACAGAAACTGGTGAACAACTTGAAAAGTTTGACCCCCTAACTCTCTATTGGGCAAGGCAAGACGGCAATCACACAGGTTTCAGCCCTATAAATATTCAGGGCTATTACGATTTTGAGTATCTCGATATCGGACAGGTGAAGCAAAATAACTTAACTCCGATAACCTTACGAGTTGTGCTTGAACCACCAATGATTCTTTCAAAGGGGGGAAATAATTCTCCATCACCAGGTTCGACCCCTTCTTTGAGACCTGGTACTTATTTTATTCGAGTTGCAGTATATGCAGAGGAGGCAAATATTCCTCCCACTTGGCTGGAGATTACTTGTTCTGAAAAAATCTCTGAATGTGGTGAATTTGTTCCTTGTAGTATTCGAAGGGGCAAACCTAATTTTGTATAAAGCTCAATAGGTGAATAATCTTCTGGTATTTTAGAGTGCATTTCAGCGGTTTTCTCGAACGCTGTTCAGCTCCTCGGCTACACGAGATATAATCTGGTTAGTAGACAAAGTCTTGTGGATTTGCGGAGTGAGTTGATACCATTCTTGCTTACGTTGATATTTTTTTGCACCGTAAGAAGCCCCAGAAGACACAATACCAGCGAGTGACGTTACATTGCCAAGAATCGGAATCAAACCAATTACCTCCAACACTGTAGAGGTTGCATCAAAAAATCCAGCAGCCTTAGCAGAAATACCGGATTTATTAATCGATTCATGAATGAGTTCAAGAAGTCGCTGTTTGACATTTGATTCATCTTTAAATCCGTGCACCAGAGAAACAAAATCGTCCGCGTAGCTACGGAGGTCTTTGTCAGCCTTGAGTTCATATACAGAATCTAGGGTACGAGGATTAAAAATTAGCCCAGATATGTCAATATAATCTTCGATTGCTTTGAGAGAAGATTCCGACACCGTGCCTACTTCCCTATTTGACTCATCAAGTTCAGCCATCCTTTGAATAAGTGCTCGTCTTCCACCAGAGCATATTACTGGGCATCCATACATTTTAGCTAGCCGTATTTCATAACGAGTGTCTCTTAGAATTTGTTGCCAATTTTGCTTGGGCACCCTCCGTAAAATTGTATTTATGACCGAATCAGACATATCTTTGTTGACCTGATCCGTAATTTCACCTTGCGCACTATACCAATCTTCAAAAGGTGAATAAATGCCCAGTTCCTTATTTTCATACCCTCGTTCAGTTTCCCAGCTTGCCATATCTGGCAAAGGATTATCAACAGGTTTAATAATGATTTCTTTATATAGTACAGCAAGCGTGAGACTCAAATCTAACAATTCACGGTAATTTTTACCATACAAAGTCAAGTAATAAGGATGGTTAGAATCCGTATGGTGTGCACCTAATTCATCTGCGAAGAAAGCGTAAAGTGAGCCTGAAAACGGATAACTGAGGATGATCTGATTGGACATTTTCGACCTCTATAGTTCCTTATCCCGCCGTAGTATTTTATTAGCGAGAAAATTCATTTTGCTACAATTGGCGGCGCAAATTGCGAAAGCTATGCTATTCATGTTTTGGTGGGATACGGCCGTATCTCCACCCCTCTCACCTCACCCCAACCAACTGGCAAATGGGAAACGGCCGTTGCCCAATTTAGCCCAAATGCGAGTTTGCACAATCCAAACAAACATACCCCTTGCTTGAGATTGAATACCCATCCTCCGCCAAGCGAATGACGCGATTGCACTGGCTACAATGCGTTGGCTCATAGCTTGGTGGGCTTTTGAGTGGCTCAAAATTGTATTCATTTGTGCCGTAGTAAACGTACATTTCCGTTTCCATCATATCAAGACAGGCTTGGCAATCCTGCCAGCGCCCTTCATGATCTTCATGCCAATGGGCGGCGCAAAGCGTATAGCGATCATGGTTGCGATAGCAGCTATTACGCGCGTAAGAAAACATCACATAGGTATCCGCATCATCGCAAATCCAGTTATTGCAGCAAGGTGTGCGTATCAAGTTCTCCACATTGCCACACAGCTTGCACTGCTTAACCCCTTCCGCAATCGGTTGAATCGATTTTGACATGCCTTCTGGTTCATCCGCATCAACGTATGGGATGATTCCTGCCTCAGCTAGCATTTGCTGCATTTCGTATGGAAATGAGCGAGCGTCCACAATAAAGCCATCCGGCGTTTGCACCATCCAGGCCATTGAATTCATCTCCATGAGACTCGGTAAGGTCCATTCAGGATCAAATTGATACATATCGAACATCTTGCGAATTTGAAGGGACTTGCTGGAGCCAGTTGCTTCACTGACGTTAAAAAGTTTCCACAGGTCACGCACCCTCATGCTTGGCTCAAAGCTTTGGTCTGAAAGAAAGTTGACCAGCCCTAAAGCATGGACGATACCCGCAGCCCAGCTTTTTGCTTGTCCCCGCGCAATGGGAGACGGCCGTTTTCGAGCAAGGGCAGCCGCTAAATAACGGGCATATTCAGCATACTCTTGGTCAAGATGCGCGTTGCAAACTGCATCAGTTAATTCAGTAATAGCCTCAAATTTCGGCTTCAACTGTTTGGGAACGCGTGATGATTTTTTCTTAGCCATCTGCGCAACTCCTTATTCTAGTTGTCTCACCCAGCTCGTTTACTACAATTTTATCTGAAGAAGAAAGCGACCGGGTACGGCCATATCCTCCCCACACCTCACCCCAACCAACTGGCAAATGAGAAACGGCCGTTCAGGACACACTTTTGCGCTGGGAAACGGCCGTTTTTTGGAATCCTCACATAGCTTTTTCTAAGCAAACATCAAGCGACCTTTCGGTTCTGGAATCGGCCGTCCCAGAGCTTGAGCGGTTTCTATCCATTCATCAATAATGGTTTCCAGATTGCTCAAAACTTCGCCATGCGTTCCACCATCGGCGGCACAGCCAGGCAGCTCAGGAACTTCGGCAATAAAAGCTTTGTCTTCATCGCTCCAATAAATAATTACTTCGTATTTGTATTTACTCATCATCACCCTCGTCGGCTAGCTTGTAGCGCAAAATGATATTGCGGACTTGTTTAACCTGATAAGCCTTTGCCTTGCTGCGCTTCGGCTGCAAGTTCAGGATTTCCTCTACGTCACTTCTTGTAAAAATATGATGGCTGCCCTTAATTCTCTCGTTAAAACCTAGATGATGCAGCACCAGGCACAGATCGTTGAAGGAAATATTGGCATCTGATGTACCTCGCATAACCTTTAGAAGTATTTTTTCTTTCTTGCCCATGCCTGGAGTTTATCATATTTGGTCAATTTTCTATTAGGGTCGCAATTATGTTAACAGAAAGCTGATTTAGAATCTACATTTTAGAACGAGCACGGCCGTATCCCCCCCACACCTCACCCCAACCAACTGGCAAATGGGAAATGGCCATGGACTTTACAAAAATTCCACGTGATTTTCCATTTCCTCAGCCGAAAGCACCTGAAAAATGAAGTGCAAGCCACGCACCATGTAGCCAATGGATTGTTTTGGCTGCACAAAAACGATCCCGGCGTGTTGCACACCCTGAGCATGAAGTGCCAAGAAATCGTCATCTTGCGTTATCAAAACACGCTGTTCCTGCGCGGCAAAAGCCAACTGCTCTCCATCAGCAGCACCCAGCAAGCCCGCTTGTGGCGTACTCAAGACATCCACACGACGACGCTTTAGCCCGGCAATAACAGCCGCCGGGATATGTTCATCTGTTTGGAACCGAATCTCACTCATTAAACTGAATGGGTAGTTTGGAAGGAATCTTCTTTTTCATTTCGGCAACGAGGGTTTCACTGGCTTTAATTGCCTCGTCAATTTCGACTGGATTGTTGTGGTAGTAAGCTAATGCGGCATAAATCTCAGCTAATGTTAAATCGTATTCAGTGGCAATTTCATCGGCACTCATCCCCAACCATTCGTGCCAGATGACAATGTTCTGCACCGCAATGCGCCGTCCCGCAATGCGGGGCTTGCCGCCTATCACGCCTTCTGTCTTTTCGATATAATGGTCTAGCGTTTGTACAGTCATATCTGTTTCCCCGCTCAAATTTGATGCAGCAACTTACATCTAATCAACTTCACATCAAGATTATACTCGATTTTTTGGAAATCTCGCCTCTCCCCCCAACCAACTGGCAAATGGGAAACGGCCGTCCTAAAACCCCGCTAACCATGCCAATTTGAACCAAATCATACTGATGCCAAGACTTTGACCTCTGCCTCTAATCGGTTGCCCAACGTCATTTTTGCCTTTTCAATCTCATAGTGGGTCTGGATGCCTGTCCAGAACTCAACCGACATACCAAAGTAACGCGCCAGTCGCAAGGCCGTGTCGGCACTAATGCCGCGTTCGCCGCGAACAATTTTGCTAATACGCATGGCGGGCACGCCTATATCTTTTGCCAGGCGATATTGGCTAATTTCCATGGGCTTCAGAAATTCTTCCTGTAAAATCGCACCAGGATGGATGGGAGGATACTCTCTCATAATTATCACCTCAATGATAATCCACTATTTCAACAGCATAAACACCATCTTCGCGCCATTCAAAGCAAATTCGCCACTGATCGTTGATACAAATGCTGTGCCGCCCTGCACGATCACCCTTTAATGCTTCCAGCCGATTCGCTGGCGGAACGCGAAGATCATTCAAATTTGTGGCGCGATGAAGCATGATCAATTTTCGTTCAGCAATTCGCTGGATAGTGTGAGGCAATTTTTTGGAGAAACGGCCGTTCCACCAATCTACCTCATTCTTCATAAGTCCAACGGCCGTTTGCCACAGCCACCAGTTTATCAGCAGTACGTTGATATACACGGAAAGGCAGATTGGACGTGCGTTGAAAACGCAAGTCAACGACGTTATAGAGGAAGTAGTTCTTTTTTATCCCGCTGATTTCTCCCCAGGGCACAAAGAAGGGAGGATGTCCCGGCCGGAAGAGAAACATCACCGAGAAGTAAACGCCCTCTTCGTCGGCGCAAATTTTAACCACGTTTCTATAGCTGGATGAGAGTCGCAAAATGGCACTCTGTAAGGGGAAACATTCGGCTGCGTGCGGTTCATGGTGGGTATACGATTCGGCCATGCTGCCCCAGCCGCCCAGGCGAGAAATAAGGAAGACGATGATGCTCCAAAACAGGGGGAAGATGATGAAAAAGCCAAGAATGATCAGGATAGTGGCGATTGTTTCTGTATTCATGGCTGAAACGATAGCGTGATTACGGCCGTTTGTAAACTGTTTCGGTTTGAATCTACCTTAAAACCTCCCCTCCCCTTCAGCAAACGTGAGGTTGGTGAAGAAGCTGAACATGGCCACAGTTTCGCTGCCCCAATCAGCAAAAGGAGCAGCCAGCAGTCGCCGACCATACCAAATGGAAACGCCAATGCTAAAACAAATGCGGCCGTTCTGGCGTGACGATGTACCAAATGTAGTAAGTGTACACGCCCATCGCCACAGCGGCCGTCCATACAATAAACGTGGCCCACATCCAGTAACGCAAACGGCCGATTTTGCGCGGCAAGATTTTGTGCCCAGCCAATAAACAGTAGGTGGCCAGAAGTTGGGCAATGGTCCCCAAAACGGCATGGATAACCACAACGAGATAAAACGGTTCAAACGGCCGTTGTACAAACTCGCTGGGTACATTCTCATACCGCAGCGACAACACCATGATAATGATGATGAAAAAGAAGTTCAGCACCACCACTGGCGTCTGAATCCGGTCATGCAGATGGTAGTTGCCGCGTCGCTGGGCAACCACGGCAACGCAAATGAGCATGTAAAATAGCAGCTCTGCCACCAGAGCCAAATCTGCCCCCATGTAGCTTGCTGGGGCTAAAAATCCATCGCCACTAAGCATCAGGTCCTCTCTTTTGGTTGTTGTCGAGTTCTGTCCCACGCATTATATGAACGAAGCTACTGCAATGGCAAGCAAACCACGCGCACATCATGCATCGCGCAAATTGCGTAACGGAATGATTGTGGGGCTGGATCAGGGGGTTGGGGTGAGGGTAGCAGGAGTGGCGGTAGGCGTTACGGCCGTTTCCCCTTCTTCGGCACTCTCTTCTTCCCCTTCAGGAGATTCCGCATCTGCCTCGGCATCGAGTGCTGCTTCCGCCGCAGCGGCTGCGGCCGCTTCGCGCAAGGCCCGGTCTACCACATTTTCGGTGTATGGTTCCTGAAAGTTGAAATAATTGTAGGTAAGCTGGGCAAACTGGCGCAAAATGGGGAAGCTAAAATCGTGCAGCAAAAAGTCACCTTGGGGAAAATGCAAATATTCCACAATCACATAATCCCGATTGGGCGAAAAAACGATGCCCGCGTCACCATGCGTCACCTCATCCCAGCCATGCTTGTGAGAGACAAGCGTGGTTTCCGGCACGCCAAAGCGAATTAGATTTCCCTCTTCATTCAAAATCATCAGGTCGATGATGGCCTGGCATTCCTGCGGGGTTAGCTCGCCGGGGTAAACAGCCAGCAGCGCACCACCGCCGTTGGCGCAATGGTAAATCATTGCCAGCAGTGTCCCGATATCTTCGGCCGTTGTTTGCCGCGCCGTGTCTGGCTCAAAAATGAGGCTGGCACCGTTGTTGGCTGGCGTGGTATATGTGTTTGGGCGCGTGGAGACGGCGATGGCATCATACGGAATCGCCATGAAGGTGTTTACCAGTCCCAGCCGATGCAGTGACTCGGTAAGCAGTTCAGCCCCCTCGTAGGTGTTGGCTTCGCCCGCAATTTCATGCAGCAGCAGGTTGGCACCATAGTTACTGGATTGAACGGCCGTATCATACAAAATCCCCTGCACATACTCATTCGGCGGCCCATCCAGTCGGCGGTACGCCTCTACAAAAATCGCAATCTTCAAAATACTCAAACCGGAAATCGACTGGTCGGCATTGATGGCCAGTTCTTCCCCCGTCTCTAAATCAATGATAAACACGCTTGCCAGCAAACCTTGCCCATCATTGGCCATCACCTGCTCAATTTGCGTACGCAGCACATCCATGTTTAGCTCGGCTGGTTCCTGCATTTCAATCACCAGCTCAACCTGGCGATCTTCAACATCGGCCTGATAGAGTGCCATCTCAACGGCTGGCAAACTGGCATCTACATCGGTAACATAGCCTGCTTCACCTGGCTGGTAGTTACTGCCCGCGCCTAACATCAGTTGCGGAGCGGTGGCAGGCTTGTCCAAGAAGCTGGCTACGTTTTCAAGCTGGGTTCGCAAGGCGGCCTGGTCATGCCCGGCCACAACTTGAACTGACGTTGTTTCAAACGAGCGGTTGAGCAAGAACTCGACAAATCCTTCCGCAAACGGCACCTCGCCGCGTGCCGCTTCGGCCTGATCCAACATCGCCTCAACATCCAGATTGAACCCCACATCCTGCGGGTTTATGTCAACCTCTTCTTCGAGATGTTGCAGGGTAACAGGTGACCAATAATGCGCCCTCAGTGCATTTGCCGCTTCCTCGCGTGACATGCCACCCACGTCAATGCCCGCAATCATGGTGGCCGTGGGCAGTTTTTCACGCACCAAGCTGTACAAAAAGGCCTGGTAACCCAAAAATAGCAAGCCAACAGCCAGCAAAATTATGGTCAGGAATTTTTGAATCGCCTTTAACATGGGCTAGTTCGTCCGGGCATCGGCCAAATAGGGATTGTCGAAATTGAAGTAGTTGTAGGTCGCGCGAGACAGGTTTGCCAACAAGGGTGAGCTAATTTCCCACTCCAGCCAATCTGGCTTGTATAAAAATTGCACAATCACATAATCACCGCCAGGGGAAAAAACAATGCCTGCATCTCCGTGCGTATCGCTAATCCAGCCGTGGCGATGGGCAACGGCCGTTTCCTGCGGCACCCCCTCCTCAATGAGGCTACCAATCTTGTTTTGCAGCATAAACGCCAACATCGTTTGGCATTCTGTCTGGCTAATGTCCCCTTCAAAGACGGCCATTAAGGTACCGCCTTTGCCCTCGGCACAGTAGTAAAGCATGGAAAGCAGCGTTCCCATATCTTCAGCAGTGGTTTGCAGGTATGGATTGGGCAAGGTGCGGACTTCTTCGGTGGAATTGGCAGGCGTAGACGGCCGTACCGTTCCTGCCGGTGGATCACTATCATAGGGCAGCACAATAAAGGTGTTTACCAAACCGAGACGCTGCATCGTTTGCGTTACCAATTCCGCACCTAAACGAGGGTCATCTTGCCCAGCCACAAAGCGCAGCAGTTGGTTGGCCCCCTCATTGCCTAAATCTGCTGACAAGGTGCTGGAAATCCACGACGATTGCGTAAGCGTGGGTTCCTGATCCAGCAGCCGATACGTTTCCAGCACAATGGGCAGCTTCAACAAATCCATACCAGACATCGGCAAATCGGCGTTGATGGCGATTTCATCCACGCCAGAGTTGAGGTCCATTACAAACATGCTGGCGGCACCGCCCGTAATTTGCTCATAATCTTGCAGGCTGTTAACCAAAAGTCGAGTGAGCAGGTTGATTTGCGGCCGTTCCGGGTTGCTGGGTTCTACTATCAGCCGCGCTTCACGATTGGAGGCACGGTAAAGCGCACCTTCTATGTCGGCAAAGCTGGCTTCAATGTTGGTAATCGTGCCTGTCTCGCCATATTGAAAGCTAAACGTACCGGGCACGGGCTGGGCGGGTTGAGTCGGCTCATCCATCAAGGCAGAAATATCTGCCAATACGCGGCGCAACGCTTCCCGATTGTGCGTTGCCGACAGCTCTACCGGGGTCACTTCCACCGGCTCGCCCCACAAAAACCCCCAAAAGCCAGCCCAGAAATCTTGCTGGGTGCGCTCGATGTCGGCGCGGCTTAACATTGCTTCTAAATCCAGCTCAAATTCAGCGTCAGCCGGGCTAATCTCAAACCGATCCTGACCATGATAGATGATGACAGGTGCTTCAATGTATCGGTTAGTAAGCACGTTTGTTGCTTCGCCAGGCGACAGCCCGCCTACCGTCACACCGGCCACGGTTAGCCCGGTTGGGTAATTTCCGCGCAAGCTGGCAAACTGGAACAGCTTGATCAAAAGAAATAAGGATGTGCCTACCAGTATGACAACGGTGAACCATTGTCCCGCACCTGGGGAGGAACGTCGATTCATCTTTTACCTAATTCTCCACATTTTTGTAGTAAGCAACGGCCGCTTCAATTGCCAACTGTGTATGATGCGTAAGTGGCTTTGGCAACGCCTGACACGCAAACCAGCGCGCCTCGATTAGCTCATGGCTTAGCTGCACATTGCCAGGGTTTAGCCTGGCAGGGTAGGCAATGCCAATATGCACCGTTTCCGGATCATGTTGGACAGAGATGGCAGGGCCAAGGTTGGCCGTTAATCCCGTTTCTTCCCTTAATTCACGCAAGGCACCAGCAATGGGTGCTTCATTTTTCTTCAGCCAGCCGCCGGGCAAGCCCCACTCGTAGAGCGGATGGAAGACATGGCGCACCATGAAAACGTCTAAATCTTCATTCACAGCGACGACGGCCACGCCCACGCGCGTCCGCGGTACTGTCAACTGGATCATGAGGCGCATTCCCCATTGGGCCAGCGGTATTTTAACAAGTTTGGCCGCTTTCTGTTTCCACATGCAAGTTTTGTTGACCAAGACGGCCGTTGCTTACCTTTTATACAACTCAATTGGCAACTACCAAAAGTGTTGCCAAAATTAGTTCTTACAGCCACAGGCTGAATGGTATCAATTTATTGACGAGCCAGTATAACAAAAACGGCCGTCACCGTCAGTTGTTGACCGTCTGATGCGCAAAACATTATTCTGCCGTTTAAGTGCAATTTAGCCCACACTCATTTGCAAAATTGGCCGTCAAATTAGCGAAACTTTCATTACTGGCTGACGTATAGGCGGGTAGTTCAACAAATGAGCGTTGCTCATGATGGAGGCAACAATGTCTGAAAACAGATTAACTCGCAGCGAAACAGACAAAATGATCGCCGGTGTATGTGGCGGTTTGGCAGAATATTTGAACTTGGACCCCGTTTGGGTGCGGCTTCTCTTTGTATTGTTACTATTTGCCAGCGGCATTGGTGGGCCAATTTACCTAGTTTTGTGGGTTATCATGCCCCGCGAAGCGGTAGCGGGTGAACCCGGCAGCACCGTACTGCAAGACAACTTCGATGATCTGAGCCAAACTGTATCTAGCAAGGTGGGGCGGCTAAATCGTCCCGGCACAGTCGGTACCATCTTGATTTTATTTGGTATTTACTTCCTGATGTCGCAGTTTGGTTGGCTGGATTGGCTCAACGGGGTCGTATTTTGGTCGATTGCTCTGATTGGCGGGGGCATTTACCTGTTAATGCGGCGCGAGGATAGCCAATAGGCGAACACGTATAAACACAATTGAATCGTTTTGAGAACGGCCGTCCACACCAGACGGCCATTTTTTTATGAAGAAGAACGCCTAAAAGTAGCACCGAGTGCGCGCAGTCCTGGCCGCGTTTTGCTCAACTCATCCGCTACAGATTCGGCCGTAGTCGGTCTGGTTTCCACCAAAATCGGCAAAATGATGGTAAAGGTTGTACCTTCCCCCACCTTGCTCATCACATCAATATTGCCACCATGCGCCTGGGCAATCCATTTGGCAATGGCCAATCCCAAACCTGCGCCCCCCTTGCCCTGGCCAGAATGGCCGCGTGCCCGCGCTTTGTCCACGCGATAAAATCGGTCGAAAATATAGGGCAAATCCTCAGCAGGGATTCCCATCCCCGTGTCGGCAATTTTTAGGTAAGCCCAGCCATTTTTCTTAGAGAGGCTGATGTCCACTGTGCCGCCATCAGGCGTATATTTAATCGCATTGCCCACCAGATTCAGCAGTAGCTGCTTCAATCGATCCACATCCCCCATAATGCAAGCCTGATCAACTTCTGTCACCTTCACTTCAACTTCATTTTCTAGCAGTCGCACCTGTCGGTATACCTCAAACAGCAGGTTATCCAGCTCAACTTTTTGTTTTTCCAGCGGCAAGCCGCCTGCATCCGCACGCGCCAGCAGCAGCAAGTCCCCAACCAGCCGAGTCATCCGCTCAATCTCTTCCTGAATAATTTCCAGCGAATCCAGATCGGCATCCCCCATGCGGCGCATGAGGTCTACATTGCCCCGGATAGCAGTGAGCGGGGTGCGCAGCTCATGCGAGACGTCGGCCAGCAGCCGCTGCTGCGTTTGAAACAACCGCTCTAAACGTTCCAGAAGCTGGTTAAACGAGCGAGCCAGTACGCCAATCTCATCGGTGCGCTCTGTGTTGGGGACGCGGCGGCTGAGGTCGTCTGCATTGGTGATTTGGCGAGCGACAGCGGCCATATCTTCTAGCGGTTTGAAGGAGCTGGGGGTAAGCAAAACCGCCAAAAAGAGAGAGGCAAACGCACCAGCAAAGCCCACAAACAGGGCAATCACCAGAAAACGATTGAAACTTACGATATTGTCTACCAACCGCCCCACCTGTAAATAACCGACAACCTCACCTTCGTTAACAAGCGGCGTCGTCAGCACGCGCATGGTGCTTTCGCCACGGGTAACTAAGTTGAGGGTTTCTATTTCTTGCAGACTGTGTTTGTCTAGCAATCCAAAGTCTGGCGGCAGCGTCTCCATATTTCTGGATTGCAGGGTAACTCCCCCATCTCGGTCCATAACCTGAAAAAAGGATGCGGCCGTTTCCAAATTATCTAAACCGGGATCAATGCCCAGGCGCACGGTTCCGTCTGGCTCTTCAAATACTTCGGCAGAGAGCAGCTCATTTGCCAAGGTATGCAGATCTGCGTCTACCTCTTCGTTAATGCGGCTGCGCGGCAGCAGGTACACAATGGCAGCAAACAGCAGAAAAGCCACCATGAAGATGGAAGTATAAACAAAGAGGAGGCGGTTCTGAATAGACAAAGTTTACGACTCTTCGCGCAAGACGTAGCCAATGCCACGTACGGTATGAATCAGGCGGGGCAAATCCCCTTCCTCTGTTTTCTGGCGCAGGTAGCGCACGTATACTTCAATGATGTTGCTTTCACCACCAAAATCATAGTTCCAAACGCGGTCGAAGATGAGATCGCGGGTGAGCACCTGACGCGGATGCCGCATAAATAGCTCCAGCAGTTCATATTCTTTGGCGGTGAGGTCAAAGATACGGCCGTCTCGGCGACCTTGGCGCGTGCCGGTATCCAGTTCCAAATCGGCAAAGCGGTACACCTGTGGCTGGGAGGGCTGGGAGCGGCGCAGCAAGGCGCGAACCCGCGCCATCAGCTCATCAAAGGCAAATGGTTTCACCAGGTAATCATCGGCACCCGCATCCAAACCAGTGACTCGGTCTTCGATGGTTTCCTTAGCAGTAAGCATTAAGATTGGTAGATCGCTCACGGCGCGCAGGCGACGGCATACTTCGATGCCGTCCATGCCAGGGAGCATCAGGTCTAGCAGCACCAGGTCCGGCGGATTTTCACGGGCCAGGTCTAGGCCAGTTTGGCCGTCTGCGGCCGTATCCACCCGATACCCCTCAAAGCTCAGCCCTCTTTGTAAAAACTGTCGAATTCGTTCTTCGTCTTCAATGACGAGAATGCGAACGGTCATATTAGCCTCCAAAATAGTCATCAAGCAGTCTGGTTCAAATAGCGAACCTATGCGAAAAATTGCTTATAAAACGTGCCTGTATTGGCAAATTAGTTTGTCCGAATCAGCGGAGCAAGGTTACAATGGTCGCGGGAAGATGAAAAAATTCAATATTCCGCTAAATTCTGCTTCTCCGCAGAATAACTGGATTTTATTTCAAAACAGTATGTTGTAAAAACCAAACAGAACTTTGAATTAGAATGGTCTCGAAATTAGCTTTTAATTGAGCAAACCACGGAGAAACCCTTTTCGTAAATCCAAAATTTATCTGTGGTTTGTTAATAGTACAAATGAATGATTCACCAGTCCACCAATGCAGATGTTTCTTAATCTCTCATCTATGTTCCTGATGTAGGAGCGAACACATGGACTCCCTTTTACAATTTGGCTTAGACGCCTCACGTTGGTTTCAAACAACTTTCCCCCAATTAGAAGGTTTTTTCCAACTGATCAGCACACTGGGCATTGAAGAGTTTTATTTGGCACTGTTTCCGCTGATTTATTGGAGCGTCCACAAAGAAGCCGGGCGGGCGTTGGCTTATGTTTTTTTGGTGGGGAATGTGCTCAACACGACCCTTAAGCACGCGTTTCGGCAGCCACGGCCGTTTTGGCTGGATCCCACCCTAGAAAAGTTCACAGACGGCGGGTATGGCATCCCCAGTGGGCACACCCAGTTTACGACTACCATTTATTTGTTTGCCGCCACCTGGGTTCGGCGACGTTGGATGTGGTTATTTGCCATCCTTATGATCATTGTGATGGGGATTAGCCGCATTTACCTAGGTTCCCATTTTGTGCATGATGTGGCGGCTGGGTTTGTGCTTGGCCTGCTGGTGCTGGGTGGCTACCTGATTTGGCAGCGACGGTATCAGACTCACTTCGAGAAGCGCATTTTGGGGCAGCGGCTGCTCACGGTTGTTGCGGTACCTGTGGCGTTTACGGCCGTTTACGGCATCATCCGGCTCATCATTGGCGAACCGGACCTGACGGTTGATTGGGCCAGCCGCATTCCAGAGATAGAGTTGGAGAGCTTGGAGGGATTTGTAACGGCCGTATCTAGCTTGCTCGGTGCGGGTATTGGCTTGGTGCTAGAGCGCAGCCGCATTCGCTTTTTGGTAGAAGGTGCCATCTGGCAGCGAGCCGTGCGCTACCTGCTGGGAATGGTCATCGCCGTGGCTATTTGGGCAGGCCTGGGGCAGATTTTCCCCGACGATCCGCTTTGGCTGGCATTGCCGCTGCGCCTGCTGCGCTACGCTCTGCTGACGCTGTGGGTAACCTATTATGCGCCCTGGGCATTCGTAAAGCTCAAGCTCGCCCAAGCCAAACCAGACCCCGGCATTGAAATGACCATGTAGCCGTGGATTCTTTCCACGCTGCTAGAACGCAGTAAGAAACTGCAGCTTTTGTACACGGCCGAACGGCAGATAAATCTGCAACAACAGCGACAAAGTCGGCCTATGCCAACTGAATTGTTGCCAATTTAGCTCGCGTAGGCGGGCTTTGCAATCGGTTGCCGTGAATTTATTCGCCAGGATTCTTCAACCACAATCCTGACAACCTTACTCCTTTTGCACAACGGGCAAATACGTGAGCAAATCGGTGGGAAAGATGGAAATTGTGTCGGTGAGGACAGGCGATCCAGACACCATCGCGTTGAGCGTGATGTCGTAGGTGGTGTAGTTGGTTAGACCGGTGAGCACGAAGCTGCGTGTGCCTTGCGCCAGACCGATGATGGGGGATGGCTGGTCGCCAGCCGGACCGCTGTAGCTAATTTGCCAAGTCGTGCCGGGGTCAACGGGCGTGTTCACCTGCCAGTTCAGCACTATAGTTTGGTCGTTGGGCGAGCCAAATAGCTGTAGCTGAGGAATAATCTCGACTGCGCCGATGTCGGGATTGGTACGGCCGTTGCCCAAAATATCCTCAGTGGGTGCGTTGGCCAGATCGGCCGCATCCACCACCGGGCTGCTGCCTGAGGGCGTGCCGTACAGCGTGACCAAATTGGTAAACACGTCCGCAATTGTGGCTGAACCATCGGCAAATTGGCTGCCATTCCAGCGCGGCAAAATTAGCCCACCTTGTCCTGGCAGCAGCGGATCGGCCACCAGTCGGTTACTGTCATCTGTGTAGTTGATCAGCTCACCGCTGTCGGTGGGAACGGCCGTGCCGCCATTCCAGTACAAATTATTGTCCAGCGTCCAGCTGCTCGTTTCCCCCGGCGGCGTGTCGGAAAAATCGTTACTGCCGCCGCCGTTGGCCCCCATCGTGCCAGTCGGATCAGACCAAATATTGTTGAAGAATTGAATGTTTTCATTGGCCGGATTGCTGCCTTCACTATTGAGGCGGAAGGCAAAGGCCAGCGCAGGCAAATCGCCCACAACCGTATTGTTGCGAAAAGTGACATTTTGCCCCCCCTTCACGCCAAACGGAGCCCGCATCACGTTGGCCGAATTGCCCAGCAGCAAATTATTTTCCACCAGCACATTCCGCGCCTCAAAAAAAGGTTGGCCATCTTCGCCAATCAGCACAAAGTTGGAGCCGGTGGAGCCAGCCCAGTTGAAGAAAACGTTGCGCCGCACGGTGATGCGGTCATTGCCTACAAACATATCGTCCCCGGCATTGCTATCTTTGATAACAATGTAGCTGCCGGTGTTGTTGGGATTGGAACGGCCGCTCCCTCCAAAGTCATTAAAGAAAACGTTGTCCTGAATAATCACATCCTCCACGCTGTTCACATCAATATGCTCATCGGAACCCGTCTGGTTGTAGAAAATGTTGCCCTCGACCAAAATATCGTGGGTGGCGTTGTTGATTTTGAGGATGTCGTTATCGTAGCTGTCGTGCAAGATGTTGTTGCGAATAGTGATGTGTCTCACGCTGCCGTCGCCACCGCCGTCGATGTGAACGACCAGCGGTGCCGCGCCGGGGCCATCGTGCCGAATTTCAAACCCTTCGATGGTGATGCCCTCTACGCCATTGGAATGCGCGTAGGCGGTGATGACACGATCATTGTTTTGCAGGATCGCTTGGTAGGGAACCTCAGATCGTACCGTTACGCCAGTAGGGAACGTGCCACGAATGCGGATACGGCCGTTATACATCCCCGGCTTCACTAAAATCAAGCTGCCATCCGTCACATTGTCCAGAGCGTAGGTAATCGTCGCCCACGGATTGCCGTTGGAGCCGTCGCCGGTGCTGTCGTTGCCCGTGGTAGCAACGTAAAACGTGCCACCCTGCGGTGCGCCCAGCAACTTTTGCGCGCCAGGCCAAGTCCCGAACAGCAAAATCAAGAACAAAAGCAAAAATGCAATGGTTTGTTTCGTTTTCATGGGTCACCTCATTTTTAAAAGCGGAACACAGAGATGCACAGAGAAGCCACAGAGTTTTGCAGAGGAAGAGAAAAATCTGTGCAATCTGCGTAATCTGTGGATAAATTATTCAGAATGGGTCAGCGGTAGATAAACCCAATTCGTTGGTTCAAAGGGTGGGGCGTTTAGTTCGTCGGCACCGAGGTCGGGGGCGAGACCATACGGCCGTCCCTCACCATCTAGATCATCACTCACCTCCGCCAAGGGTGTGGCCTGGTCGATGGCAACAGCAGCTGTGCTATGCAAATGCAAATCCCCGTTGAGCGCATCCATAAAAAGAGAGAGGGGAGCATTTTCCAGATTGTGACTGAGAACGGCCGTGCCGCCCCGGTCGCGCAAATTGTGGCTTACCAGATTGTTCTTAATCTCCACATCGGTGTTGTCAAAGCGCCACTCAATCGAGGAAAAGGGGGCTTGCGTGGAAACAATCGTGTTGTTAAACGCCTGCGCTCCACACGCCTGCCAAAGGCAAATACCGCAGTCAAAACCATATTGCGAGGCAAACAGCTCTGCCCGGCTGGCAAAGACAAAGTTGTTGCGAATAATGCCACCATAATGGTCTACGTAGCCGCCGCCAGCATCGGGGCAAGGATTATCGCCGTAGGTGCGGGTCTCGCCGCTGGTGGCGAGACCAAAGCCGATGCCCCGCGCATTTTCGCGCAGCACATTGCGCTCCACAATCGTGTCGCGACAGCCCCGCCACAGGTGAATGCCATGTTCCGACAGCCCCTCTTCACACCAAAAACCTTCAATCAAATTGTCTCGAATCACCCAGCCTTCTGCCTGATGGGCATCAATACCGCCGGTGTAGCAGTTGCGAACTTCTAGCCGTCCTGCATCCGTCAGCTCAAGGTGCGAACACGCAATCACGCCATCATCCGGGAATGTGCCATCTGCCGCTGGGTTGATTTTGATGGCCTGCTCACCCGGATCGATGATGTGAACGTTGTAGATGAGCGTGTTCAACGTGTCCCCCGCCTCGGTCGTCATCACGTGGATAGGATGGTAATACGCTTCGCGCAGCGTTACGTCCGCCACCGTCACCTCTGAGGCCACGATTTGGATAATTTCGGTGGTGTCGTAGTTGCCATCCAGAACAACCGCCTCCCGGTTGCCGCTGGCCGAGCGCAGCGTCACGTTGGGCGTATCAATTCGCAAATAAACGCCGTCCAAATTGTAAACACCATCGGCAATAAGAATCGTGTCACCAAACGTGGCGTTATTCACTGCATTTTGCAGCCCAGCTACCGTAGACACATTCACAATCGTACCGCTGGCTGGGGGTAATGGAGGGCAATCAACAGCGGTTGGCTGCGCCAGTACTGGCTGTGGGGGCTGCCCATCTAACAAGAAGAAGGCAGCCAACAAGCTAGCAATGAGGAATGAGCCAAACAGGCTCCAGTGGGTTAGCTTCTTCATTTTTCTGCTCCATAAAAACCGAACACATCGGCTTGGTTAGGATTCTGACGGCTCCCACTCTCCCCAATCCAACCCTCAGTGGAAATCTCCTCAGATTTCCGACTCAGCCGAGCAGTATGCCAGGAAAATCGGATCAAGCTTCAGAAAAGAGCAGGAGGCGCACTTCTGTGGAATCTGGAGTTCTACTCGAGTTCGAAGCCTACCCTCTCCCAACTCAGTCACATCAATAGGAGTTGGCTCTGTGTTTCCCGTCACTTCGCAAGGGCCGTGATCCAGATGTAGATATAATTCATCGCTCCTGAGGCATTCTCCTTCAAAGAAATGGAGACACTTACTGCACTTCTGTGGCACTGCCCCCACTGAGATCATATGGGCAAACATAACTGGTGGCTTAATCGGCTCATCAACTGTACATTTTGGGAAGTACTTCTTGATCATCTATCAATCCTAACTTTTTATTCTGCTGAAGACATAGTACGCGAATCCTAACGAAAAATCTGTAGGGCAAAAGTGCTAGACAAACGTACTCAAAATTGGCCGTTCACGCCGTGTTCACGATGATTTTACGGGGCACATACGGACGTGATCCGCCCCCTGACGTATGCTATAGACGGTGCTATTTAGCACCAACTCGCCATCCAAAAATGCGTTGCCAAAACGCCTTCGGGATGAGGAATTTGTCAATCGCAAAAACTGTTTTGATGAAAATTGGGCCACGAAATTGTGATTTACTCAAGTAAAAGCGGGAGAAGCGGCTCTGCTTATTTCAAATAGTTCCCCGCTTTTACACAGGAAAGATTCGATGGTCATTACCCAGCCAAAAACAACCGAAGCGTTTTACAATCATTTGCTGCAAACAGTGTCGGCAGGCGTGCTGGTTTTAGACGATAACGGCATCGTCACCTCTGCCAATTCTGCCGCTGGACGCATTTTAGGCTGGGACTCTGAGCAGCTCATTGGCCGCACTTGGGCTGATTTGGGTGCAACAGAGCAAAATTTGGCCGAATGCCTCCCTCACCAAACCACCCTGCGCCAGCCAGACGGCCGTTCCGTCACCGTCAATCTGGCCATCACCCCCGTTTCTGACCACATCACCAGCACCACAATGGTTTCATTTACCCATTGGCAGGAAATTGAGCAACTGAATGAAGCGTTGCTACAAATCCAGCGGCTGGCTGGCATTGGCTTGCTCACCGCCAGCGTGGCCCACGAACTCAACACGCCCTTGAGCATCATCGCTGCCACTTGCAGCAACTTGCTCCATGAAATTGAAGAAAACAGCCTGGGGATGGAACAGTTGATGCGCTACGTGCAGATGATTGAGCAAAGTGCCTGGCGCTCGGCACGCATTGTGGAAGTTTTGCGAAACTATTCTTATGCTGCGGAGATGCAAACGGCCGTTACCGACCTCAACATGATTATCGAAGACGCGCTGGTGCTGGTGCAGCATCAATTCCGGGGAGAATACAATATTCAACTGGTGAAGCAGGTCGATGAGAGCTTAAAGACGATTGTGCTGGATCACAATCGCCTAACACAAGTGTTGCTCAACCTGCTCATTAACGCCCGCGATGCAATGTCTACCAGGGGTGGCACCGTCGAAATTCGCTCTTGGCGCATTGCAGATAATCGCGACGTGCCCAGCAGAAACGGTAATGGCGCACCTCAAGAAGCGTACGCCTTCTCCGTCAGCGATACCGGCAGCGGTATTGAGCCGGCCCTGCTGGAGCGCATTTTTGAGCCATTTTTCAGTACCAAACCGCTAGGCAAAGGGGCGGGGCTCGGCTTGTTTATCTCTCGCCAAATTGTGGAACAGCACAACGGCCGTATCTGGGCAGAAAACAACGAACTCGGCGGCGCAACCTTCACAGTGGTTCTCCCTCGAAACCTGTAACGCTACTTCCCTTCTTCTTCAATCAAAGACAAAAAGTATTCGTGAAAACGGCCGTCTCCCGTCAATTCTGGGTGAAAAGAGGTGACGAGCCAATGGCCTTGCTGGGCAGCAACGGCCGTACCGTCTGGTAGCATAGCGATAATTTGGGTATCTGCTTTGGCGGCGACTAATTTGGGGGCACGAATGAAGACTGCGGGAAACGGCCGTTTGTCCCCATTGGCAAACACCGCCACATCCAAATTCGTCTCAAACGAGTCCACCTGCCGCCCAAACGCATTCCTCGCCACCACAATATCCATCACGCCCAACAATGGTTGATCTTTCCCTTCAGTGCCGCTACTCACTTCTTTCGCCAGGAAAATCATCCCCGCGCAAGTTCCCCACACTGGCTTGGCGGTGGCAAACTCGTGTAGCGGTGCCATCAGCCCAAAGCGACGCGCCAGCTTGCCAATGGTGGTACTCTCGCCGCCGGGAATGATCAGCCCATCCAACTCGGCCAACTGCTCCGGCAGGCGCACTTCCACCGCCTCCACGCCCAACGATTCCAGTATCTTGATATGTTCAATGAAGGCACCTTGCAATGCCAAAACCCCGATTTTCATATGCTTTTTTTGCCACAGAGATACCGTGATAAAAATCAAGTGGTACCCTGCAGATTAACAAGATAATTAGGGTCAAACGGCCGTCGATGCTTCAAAACACCAAAAGCCAAATGAACCAGTTTTCGCATCGCTGCCCCCACAATCGTCATGCGGCTCTTGCCCTTGGCGGTCAACCTAGCGACGAGTGCCTGGACAATTGGATTGTGACGCATCGCTGACAAGGCAGGCATATACATCACAGCGCGAAAACGACGATTGCCTATCTTAACCAAACGGCCGGGTCGATGAATGGATGAGCCTGAGTGGTGTTTGCGTGGCGATAGCCCGGCATAGGCTGCCAACTGTCCAGCGGACTCAAACCGGGTTACATCAGGGACTTCGGCCATGAAATTGGCAGCGGTGATGTCACCAATACCAGGAATCGACGTCAACAACTCATGTTGTTGGCCAAGGTCAGGGTCTTGGTCAATTAGGTCACGCATTTGCTGTTCAATCTCAGCAATCTGGTCGTTAAGAAAAGCAATATGGGCAGCAATGTTGGTCAGAACGGTCTCAGAGGTGAGACCAGATTGTTGCCGATTCAGTTCTCGGGTTCGGTCAGCTTTCAACGTTTCCAAACGACGAGACAGGGCTTGCAGCTCCTGCACCTCTGGCGATGGCGGTGCCCATAGGCTTGGGTTTTGGGTGGCACAGAAATGGGCAATCACCTTGGCATCTTGCTGGTCTGTTTTATTGCGTTGAAGCTGGCTCTGGCCATAGGCTTTGATGCGAGCTGGGTTGACCACACTCACAGCATAGCCACATTTGTCTAAGTACATCGCTACCCCTTCACCGTATCGACCCGTGGCTTCAAGGCAGACATGAACCCCTTTGGCCTTTTGCTTCTTGAGCCATTTAGCCAACCGTCGCCAGCCGTCTTTGTCGTTGCTGAAGCTGCCTGTTTTGTAGCGACCTGTTTGATAGAGAGCGACATCTAGCTTATCTTTAGAAATATCGATACCAAGGCTCATCGTTAACATCGGTTCCATCCTTGAGGGTTAACTCTATCCAGCGAACCTTCTTGCGAATTCAAGCTCAACCCTGAAAGTGGCTTTAGATACCGTTCGTCCTCTTGATAGAGTATGCAGCAGGGGCGTTAATCTCTGTGCCGAGTTTGATGACTTTGGTCACAAATGAACATCACCCTGCTGCTTGAGAAGTAATCTGTATACGCTGATTATCTCTCATTTTCAATCATACAAGTTCACAGAGAATTTGGAGAGATTTGGTTCTTATCCAAAGCATGTTTATCAAAGATTTCACAGATTGAGCAGATTTTTATCTTTTTAATCTGCGAAATTTTTGGTGTTTTTACTTTTCTCTTTTCCCTCTGTGGCCTCTGTGGCTAATCCAATTTCTTGATAAAGTTGATTTGCCGTTCGACTTCGGTGAAGCCGAGGGCAAGGTGGCTGGCCAAGCTAATTTCGTTTTCGATGAGGGTGTCGGAAGCAAGTTCAGTGTAGCCATTTTGGTTTGCCCACGCTTCCGCCGCCGCGATGAGGGCGCGGCCAACTCCTTGGCGACGCACATCGGTGTCTACAAACCACTCTTCCAGGTAAGCCACGGGGGAAGCGGTGCAGCCTTCGGCATATTTGCGGCTGCCAACGTGTAGATAACCAGCGAGTTTGGATGAAGACGGCCGTACCGCCACCAACACGCAGCCATCCTCCTCGGCCAAAATCTCAGCCATCTCCTGCCGATGCTCTGCCACGGTGCTGTCGTCAAACAGCCCCTGCCGCAGTCGAAGCCACTCCGCCATATCCCGCGCCGAGTCCAATACACGAACTTTCATTATCATTTTTTGCCACAGAGGACACAGAGAATTTAGAGATTTTCTCTTTTTCCTCTGTGCGCTCTGTGGCTAATTTTTTACCAACCACGTGTCGCCAACTGCTCACTCTCTGGCAAGCTGCTGACGTTGATGCCTACCATCGGCTCACCCAGGTTCTCGCTGACTTTGGCCAGAATTTCTGCATTCTTGAAGTGGGTTGTCGCTTCCACAATGGCTTTGGCGCGTTCAGCCGGATTGCCGCTCTTGAAAATGCCAGAGCCCACAAAGACGCCGTCCACGCCAATTTGCATCATCAACGCTGCGTCAGCCGGGGTCGCAATGCCGCCCGCAGCGAAGTTCACGACGGGCAAACGCCCCAACTCCTTGGTTTCTTTCACCAGCGAGTAGGGTGCGCCGATGTTCTTGGCGTAGGTCATCAGCTCCTCATCGGGCATAAGCTGCAAGCGGCGGATTTCGCCTAGGACGGTGCGAGCATGGCGTACCGCTTCCACCACGTCACCGGTGCCAGCTTCGCCTTTGGTGCGGATCATCGCCGCACCTTCCCCAATGCGACGCAGAGCTTCGCCCAGGTTGCGGCAGCCGCACACAAACGGAATCTTGAAGTTGTGTTTGTTGATGTGGTGGGTTTCGTCAGCAGGGGTAAGCACTTCGCTCTCATCTACGTAATCTACGCCAATTGCTTCCAAAATTTGGGCTTCTACAAAGTGACCGATGCGGGCTTTGGCCATGACGGGAATGCTCACGGCGGCAATAATCTCTTTGATCATGCCAGGGTCAGACATGCGCGCTACGCCGCCATCTTGGCGAATATCAGCCGGCACGCGCTCCAAAGCCATCACGGCGCAGGCGCCTGCCTCTTCAGCAATCACGGCTTGCTCTGGCGTCACCACATCCATAATGACGCCGCCCTTTAACATTTGAGCCAGCCCCGCTTTTACTTTAAAGCTGCCTACTTCACTCTGCCCATTTGGGCTGGTTTTTCCATTTTCGCTCATCTCAGACCTCCGGTTGTTTGCATAGCCATTTGCTAATTGCAGGCTAAACGGCCGTACACTAATTTCTTTCTACTCTAAATTTTAGGCAGAAGGCAGGGACACCGCAAGCAAATCGGTTCTATGAAAATAGCTTGAAATGCATTTTCAGCAGGATCAATTTATGTAAACCTAAGCAGCTAGAATTTCAGCTATCTTTTTCCAGAACAAGGAGGTGGGAAATGCCTAAAACGGAGAAAGGGGTTTTTTCGGCGGTGTACAGACTATTTTTGAGAAAACGGCCGAATCCCGGCCAGCGTCTTTCGATATTGTCATAGCCGCCAAAAATACGGCCGTGATGCACCAATTTCACGGACAAGCCATGGAACAAAGCCAGCAAGCCGCGCTTGGTGTAGGTGCGCACATGGGGTGCCAACCGGTTTCGCAACGAATTTGGCAGGTAATTTACCAGGGGAATGTTGCCAAATTTGTAGGTGCCACGCCAGTAAATGCCATGCTGCTCTACAGGGTACCAGCGATTGGGGCAGAAGATGAGGATACGGCCGCTTGGCTTCGTCACCCGCACCATTTCGGCCATAGCCAGCCGATCATCTTCCACGTGTTCAATCACCTCATTGCTAAAAACAAAGTCGAAATTATCGCTAACAAAGGGTAAAGTTTCTCCCTTTGCCTGAACAATGCCAGGCGTTACAGATAACGCTTTTTGGGCGCGATCCAGCTCTAGTTCCAGGCCAAAACGGTGTGGCGTGAACGAGGCAAACGCATCCAGGTAGGTACCCAGGCCACAACCATTGTCCAAAATTGTCGCGTTAGTGAGGTCGATCCATTCTTGAATCATCCGCAGGCGACGTTCCTGGCCGGAACGCCACACATACCCTGGTTCGCCACGCAAAGCAGCTTTGTCTGAATAAGAAACAGTTGAAGGCATTTTCTGGCAACTGAGTTTAGCGACTGTGCCGTTGCTCGCCCCATGTCAAATTGGGGCCATCTAATGACAAGGAAACCAGGTTCAAAATATCTCGCCCTAAAACCCCCCATTCTTGATCAACCAGCAAGAAACGTCCTCTAAATATTTTGTGCAGAAAGAGCATCTCTAGCCGAACGGCCGTTGCCAGGCTGCGAGAACCATCAAAGCCCATCAATTCATAAACCTCATTATCATCAACTGCCAGCCCAAGTTGATTAGCAGATGTGGCCGGAATGAGCGTAACATCCGCCCCGGAATCCAGCAACATTGGCACCATTGCCAAATTGTCCCGGTTTTTTGAGACGCGCAGCGTGACAATTGCTAACGGCGCAGGCGGATCAAACAAATTGGCATCATAATTAGGCATTAAATTATTCCGTGACGATTTCCTTTTTGAAGTCTGAACTTTGCTCAGGGTAGGCCAGCCGAGGCGAGAAAATTTTTGCGGCTTTACTAACTGATTGCTCATTAACGGGATCATCAGCGTTGGAGATGGCTTGTTTGCTAAATTTAGCTAACAGTTCCGCCGTTATTTCTTTAAGCAAATCTGCTTTAAGAGAGTCTCGTTCCTGTGGCGCAATTTGGTAAACGGCCGCTGCCTCTCGCAACACGCTTTCTTGCTCAAACATGGTTTCATATTCAGCATGAGCAATAATAGTTACAACTGGTTTACCGTACCGCTCAATAACCACATGATTGCCAGCAACGGCCGTATCAATCACCTCACGCCATTTAGACCGTGCTTCATCGCTAGACATTTTGATCGTAGTCATAATGTGCCACCCAGATTCCGTAAGTTCCGTAAGTTTCTGACGGTTACTTTAACACAATAATGCCCATCCCGTCAAGATCGCTCACTTACCAAAGAATCATACACGCGGCGAACTTCCTGTATGTCTTGCCACATGAGTGATTTAGGGCTGCCCGGCTTGCGGCTGGGGTTACGCAGCAAGTAAGCAGGATGGAAGATGGGCATGACTTTACGGCCGTTCCACTCGTGCCACTGCCCGCGCAGTTTGGTAATTCCCGTTAAGCCAAGCAAGGATTGGGTGGCAACATTTCCCGTGAGCAACACAATTTCAGGATCTATCAGCCGAATAATCTCAAACAAATATGGCTTGTAATAAGCGATTTCGTCGTTGGTGGGCTTGCGGAAATTTTTGCCCCCTTCTCCTGGTGGCATCCGAAAGACAGAGTTGCTGATAAATACATCCTGCTCGGAATCAAAGTTTACGGACTGTAAAATTTGGTCGAGCAGCTGCCCAGAACGCCCCACAAATGGCTTTCCTTGAATATTTTCTTGTGGGCCGGGGGCTTCGCCAACGATCATCAGTTTGGCCTGGGGGTTGCCGCGGCAGATGACCACATTTGTACCGGCATTGGCCAACGGATCGTCGTCCATCTTCATCATCACGTCGATGAGTTCATCGAGTGAGCTGTACGTGCTGTCTGGTTCATCGAATAAACTTTTCTGCATAACAACCTCCTCGCTCTGCTGTCACCCGATTGTAGGCAAAAACAGCCAACTTTTCAAAAGACGGCCGTTTGCCTTCCACAAACAGAAAGTTGTTCAGCAAGATGCTCTCATCATCCCAAGATAGCCAATAGGAATACCGATTCATGACTTTTATGCAATTGGCAGATAAGGCAATTTCTTCTAAGCTATTTTTATCTCATGGGAGCAAACGTAAAACGGGCGTGAAATTTTTCTTCATAAGCCATCATTCGCCCGTTTTGCACAACCTGAACAAAACAGCAACGTAAAACCATATCATCCATTTCACATTATCTAATCATCTGGTTTTGCGTTCATAAAAGGGAAAACCGCTTGATCGTAACCTGGTTGCCTGTTTTCACTTTTATTTTTCGTGATTCTCGGATTCTAGCGATGAGCGAACAGAATGATTTTCCGAGAATCACACTAATTTGATCAGGTTTATAAGTGTGATGTAACGGCCGTAACGACATCAGCCACACAAGCTGTATCGGGTGGGGCAGCAAGCGACGTATTGGAAGCCCCAATTTTATTGAATTTTTCGGGGAGCTGTGCAGTATCATGCAAAAAGAAAGCCAAACCAAAACGGCCGTTCCAACGGGGGCATCGCAAGAAGATGTCATTTTAAATCTAACGATTGCCGGCGCACGCGAACAAATCCTTTGCTTGCTTGAGCAAATGGATGATGTTACTGGATTTTCTATCTTAAAAGGCTCGTTTATCGTTTCAAACACACGTAACACGCCTGTGTAACAAACATATCAAGTTTCTCCTGTTTTCATGTAAAAGCGGGAAAGTTCTTGGGAACAAGAAGTTTTTTTCTCCCGCTTTTACTTGTAATTGGCCAAAATCTTAGTTTGCTAAATTCAAAATTTCATGCCAATTACACAAAAACGGCCGATTCTTCCTCGGAATCGGCCGTTTTTTTGCTTTCGGGAATGTGTTGCTCTACAGCTTCACTTTGTCCACCAACAGATCATCCGGTGATTTTTCCTTCAAATAAACATGGGCGCGTCCGCGAGCCAGTAAGCCAATACCGGCAACAATTAGCAGGATTGCACCAAACGAGCTTACCCACCCAGACATCGTCAAACTCATCAGTGCAAAGCCGCCAACAGAAACTGCACTCATCGCCAGGCCAACCCACATCAAACCGAGGTTTTTACCTTGGCTGGCAACCAGCAGGGCCAGGCCAACGGCTAAGGGTTCCAGCGTCCACAAAATTGCCCAGGCACCCCACAGGCCAGTCAAGGTACAAAATTGGAAAATGAGGCCGTTCATGCCAATGATAATCGCGGGAATCATCAGCCAAACGTTTCGCAAAAACAGTGATGACGCCAAAAAACCAACGGCCAGCCCAAGCAGAATCATCGGCCAGAAATATTCCCAAACACCCAACGCATTAAAGAGGCTGCCCCACAGCAGCAGCGCACTAACTACCATCACTGGGAAGCCAGGAATGAATAACGCTTTCAGTCCGGGCTGGTCGGTGTAAATAAATGGCGCAGCAATAAAGGCCAGGCCAATAGCACCAATGCCTAACGGCCAAAAGCGCCATAAGCTAAAATCCCAACCTAAATGTGGGAAGACGGTGGCCTGCAACAGTGCTAGCCCCCCCAGCAAAATTAAGAACAAACCACTGTAATTTGATGTTTTCTTTGGCATGATGTCGCTCCTTTATGTTATCTCTAGCTATATAAAGGAGTGTAATGGAACGGCCGTTTACCCACCTAACCAGCAGCTATCTTTCAGCTATCAAAACAGCAAAATAGCCGCAACATAAGAACCAGCCACCAAAAAAGCCAAAAGGCGCAGCCGCTTGCCCCACAGCACTGCCAACCGCTCTAAATCGGTGGCCTCTATGCCCCCACGAATCGTGAACCAAAGCACCCCCAGAACAACAAAAACCTGCAACGGCCACAAATAAGACCAATCACTCCATCGCCCTGTCAGTGCGTAGAATCCCAATAATATTCCTTGGCCCAAAATCAATCCAGTGGGAATGCTTAACCAATAGCTTCGTTGGCTTATCATGAGCTGACTAAAAATCACGGAACCCAGTATCAGTTCTATGGGCCAGCCCCGGCTGTAAAACCAATCCGCACCAACCACTCCAGAAAACATGATGATTAGCGCGTTTGCAAATATCAAAATTCCCAAACCGCTTAAAACAGCCCTGCCGCCAGATTGCTCCGGCTTGGGGGCAACGCTTGTGCTGAGTGTAGTCGAAGTAGCCGTTTCTGGTTTCGCTTTGGTTATAGAATTTACAGGCGGCTCCTCTGCTTTTAACTGAGCCAATGCCTCGCTAATAGATTCATTGTGGGTAACGGCCGTATCCTGCGCCGCAAATTGGGCATCCACCAACTTTTCTCGCGCTTCGCCAGAATAAACAGCCACCGAATCGGCCGGGGCATCAGCCGTAGAAAACGAAAGTGGCGGCGAGATGAACTCCGGCACCTCGATGTTGGCTTCGGCAGCGGCCGTTTTCAACGCCTCAATCATCTCTGTGCCAGTTTGGAAACGGCCGTCTGGCTCCTTGGCCAACGCCTTTAGCACGATTCGTTCCAGCGGCAGCGGGATATCTGGATTTAGTTCAGATGGCAGCGGCAATGGATCGTTGACATGCTTTAGCAAAATTGCCAGCGGCGTGTCTGCATTAAACGGCGGCTGGCGCGTCAACATCTCATAAAGCACAATGCCCAACGAATACAAATCGGAGCGGACATCGCTCACCCCTTCCAACCCCTGCTCAGGCGCCATGTAGTTGAGCGTGCCCAGCAGCGCACCAGAGACGGTATGCCGCGTGCCGCCCACAATTTGAGCAATGCCAAAATCGGCCACCACCGCTTGCCCCTGCTGCGTCAGTAAAATATTGGCTGGCTTGATGTCCCGGTGAATCATCCCCTCCTGATGGGCATAGGTGAGGCCGTCCAACACATCCAGCAAAATGCGAATCATCTCCCCCCAACTCATTTGCTCATTCCGCACCCGATAATCGTTGAGCCGCGTGTGCAGCGTGTCCCCGTCCAGCAGCTCCATCACCATGAAGTAGATGCCATCTTCAACATCAAAATCATACACCTGAATGATGTTGGGGTGGCGCAATGCGGCGACAGATTGCGCTTCATGCCGAAAGCGTGTTAGAAACGTTTCGTCCTCAACCAGATCAGAGCGCAGCACTTTGATGGCCACATACCGATCCAGTTGAGGATGATAGCCGCGATACACGCGCGCCATGCCGCCGCTGCCCAGCGGCTCCAAAACGCGATATTTGCCTAAATTTTGCCCCGACAAGGATGCTCGGTTCATTGCTACCTCATCTATGATCAAAAATAATCCACAGATTTCGCAGATTGGCGCAGATTAAAGGCAAAAACCTGCAAAATCTGCGTTAATCTGTGGATAAACTCTTAAATCCAGTATTGTCTAATTGCTGGATTGAGGGCGCGGCTTGAGGAAAAACAAGCCGCGACTCAGCAAGCCAGTGCCAATCAAACCAATACCCACCATACCTTCCCATGAAAGCCAGTTTGGGGCAAATAGCTCCATCAGGCCACTGCTAACAATCCACACTCCAACGATGAGCAAGCTGGTGGAAGCCCAGGTGGATTGGCGAGCCACGCGCACACCTTCAAAAAATGCGCCCAAACCGGGAATGAGGATGAAGAAGCCCCACCAGTGAAAATTGCCAAACCGGGCCGCCAAATCGATCAAATTGTGTTGATCGGCCAAAAAGGTGAAGCCTAGCAAAATCATCATGCCGCCAATCCAGCGACCAAAGCGCAGCACGGCCGTTCCCCCCACACCAATTTTCGCACCACCCAGCAGCCAAACGGCCGTACCCGGCACAATCACCATCAGTGGCCACCAAACTTCCCAATTCAGATTCAAGGCAAAGATCAGTGCCACCGTCAGGACAATGATGCCAATGCCCGTGCTTATGCGAGGGAGGATGGTGAAACGGCCGTTTCCCGACCAGATCATCCCCCCCATGCCCAAAAACAATACACCCGGCAGCGCAATAAACAGGCTCCACCAATTTTCAAGATGGCGCACACCCAAAACGTTCACCACCAGGAACACAACGCCCGCCAATAACAGCGTCGCGCCGCCAAAATCTTGCCAAAATGATCGTTGCTTTGGCTTACTTTGCCGTACCGTCTCTTGATTCATCACTTACCTCCATGCCATCACGCAATAAACTTTGTATGAAGGCATAGTAATGCAGAGCCGGATTCGGTTGCCTAACCGATAGCTAACAACTGGCTATCTATCACAAATGCTTGGGAAATTACACAATAAGTTTGTAGCCACGACCGCGCACGGTAAGGAGCAATTGGGGATTTTTGGGGTCTGGCTCCAGCTTGAGGCGCAGGCGACGCACGAGGTTTTCAATCTGGTAATCAAACACCCCATCCTGATACTCTGGCCAAACGGCCGTGCCAATCTCATCTTTAGAGCAAACCAAACCTGGCCGCGAATACAAATGCGCCAGCAGGTCAAACTCTTTGGGGGCTAGCTCCACCAATTGGCGATTCACCCGCACCAACCCGGCAGGCACGTCCATTTCCAACTCAGGCAAGGGCGTATCCTGGTGCGTTACCTCTGGATCATGAAACACAAACTGCACGTCCCCCACTTTGATTTGATCTCTGTCACGCAGTTGCGTTGGCTCCAACAATCGCTGGCCGTTGAGAAACGTACCGTTGGTGCTGCCCAAATCTTCCACCAGCACCCGCCACCCTTCACGGCGAATCCGGGCATGTTCCCGCGAGATGCGCTTGCTGCTCACCACAATTTCATTTTCAATAGCGCGGCCAATGGTCGTTGCCGCGCCGCTTAATTCGTGAGTGCGGCCGGTTGGGTCAATTAGTTTGGGTGGCTCTTTGCCGTTCATATTTGCTATCCTCACCGCCAAGACTACGCAGTGCCGCAATATCTGTCAACTGAATCCTGTGCTAAAACGGACCTCTACCAAAATCAGATTGTTGCTCACTCAAAGCCGCCAATACACAAAGCCGTCTGCTGAAGAACTTTGCGCCTTGGCGTGATACTTACTTCCGTATGGTTACTTTGGTAGAAGCGTGTGTGCTAAAATCGGCGCAGTCAAGAAGGAGATTTTATGATTCAGATTTACACTCAACTCATCGGGCAACCCCAAACACATACCGACAAACGCGGCACCTGGCGTTCCGCCATCTTCCGCCAGTCAGTGAACGAGCCGCTACTGCTGGAGGTTACCGGGTTGGTAGGCGACAAAGTTGCCGATACAAAGCATCATGGCTCTCTGGATCAGGCCGTCTGCTGTCATCCGCTGGCGCATTACGATTTTTGGAACGATTTCTACAATCTGGATGGGGATACCAGGCTCGGCCCAGGCGGCGTTGGCGAAAATTGGACGCTCAGCGGCATCACGGAATCAGACATCTGCGTTGGCGATACATTTCAGGTAGGTGAGGCAACAGTGCAGGTAAGCGGCCCGCGCTACCCCTGTGCCAAGCAGCAGCGCAAGCTAAAGCTGCCCAAATTCTTAAACGAAGTGGTGGCTACTTTGCGGACGGGGTTTTATTTGCGGGTGTTGGAACCCGGCGTGGTAGTAGTTGGGGATGAGCTGAAGTTGGTAGAACGGCCGTATCCCTCCCACACCATTCAATGCATCAACGAACAAGCCCACCGCACCCTTGAGCCTCAAATTGCTCGTCAACTACTGGAAATTCCTGAATTGGCTTCCCCCTGGAAACACCTCCTGAAAAGAAAGCTAAAAAAATAACCGTAAGGGCGACACGGTGGGTCGCCCCTACAACAATCTACATCAAACTAGCCATAATCTCATCAAGTGAATCAGCAGACGGCCGTAACTTATCTTCCGGCAAATGCGCCAGTGGCTGTTGGGGCAAATGGCTCGCTTCCGCCAAATTTTCCCGCTCACCATCGTAATAAATCAACCCGGTGATGAACTCTTGCTTCTCCTGCGCCCACATCAGGCGGTTTAACGCCCCCATTTTGTCTTTTGGGTCGTAATCCTCGTCCAGTTTACGTAGCTGCAAATGAGAACCATCGTGCAGTTCCACCACCTTCATTTCGCCCGGCGCATAGTCGTCAATCATAATTTCTTCGGCAGGAGGCACCCAACCAATGT
This sequence comes from Candidatus Leptofilum sp., assembly GCF_965223285.1. Taxonomy (GTDB): domain Bacteria; phylum Chloroflexota; class Anaerolineae; order Promineifilales; family Promineifilaceae; genus Leptofilum. Next base: position 2,997,881 of record NZ_OZ244997.1, read on the forward strand.
CGTGTAGCTGCTCTTCATGCTCCCTGCCGTAGCCGTAGCTTTTAGTCGAGGTATCATGATTGTTAAAGGCCACACACGGGCTGATGATGTCCAAAACGGCCGTACCTCGATGACTCAACGCCGCCTTCAGCAACTCACGCACCTGCTTGGCGTCTCCGGAGAAGGATCGGGCTACAAAGCCGCAGCCCGCCATAATCGCTTCCATGCAAATATCAATGGGCGGCAGCTCATTGGAACCCGCATACTTCAGCTCCTGCCCTTCGTCGGCCGTGGCCGAGAATTGGCCTTTGGTCAAGCCGTAGACGCCGTTGTTTTCCACAATGTAGACCATGCGCACGTTGCGCCGCATCAAATGCTTGAACTGTCCCATGCCGATACTGGCCGTGTCGCCATCACCGCTTACGCCAATCGCATTCAAACTGTGATTTGCCATTAATGCCCCGGTAGCAATGGATGGCATACGGCCGTGCAGCGAGTTGAACCCATGCGACCGCCCCAAAAAGTAAGCAGGCGACTTGCTAGAACAGCCAATCCCGCTCAACTTTATAATCTCGTGCGGCTGAATGCTTAACTCATACGCCACCGACACAATCTGGCTAGAGATGGAGTTATGGCCACACCCTTTACATAATGTGGAGGTCTTCCCATTGTAATCCGCTTTTTCTAATCCAATTAAATTAACACGTGCTTTTCGCTTTGCGCCCATAATTATTTGCCCTCTCCATTCAAAATTGCGTCAACCACCCAATGCGCCGTCAACGGCATCCCGTCCAAAAATGCCAGCGAAATGAGTTTCGTAGCCATCTCTGGCATTTCGGTCTGCAAAATATTGTGCATCTGCCCATCCCGGTTTAGCTCAACCACATATACTCGGTCATGTTCAGCCACAAACTTGGCAACCGCTTCATTAATCGGCAAGGCCCGCAGCCGCATGAAGCTGGTGGCCATGCCATCAGCCGCAAGACGATCCCGCGCTTCGTCAATGGCAAACAGCGTCGTGCCAAAGGCTATAATGCCAATCTTGGCTTCACCATTTTGATCAGTAATTGGCGCAGGCACAGAGTCACGCGCCGTGTTGAACTTGCGTTCTAGCCGTGCCATGTTGTTCAGCCAATCTTCAGACTTCTCGCTGTAAACCGCATTCTCATCATGGCCGGTACCACGCGCAAACCACGCACCCAGAGGATGCTCATTGCCGGGGAGCGTGCGATAGCCTACGCCATCCCCATCAATATCTTTGTACCGGGCAAATCCTTTTTCATGCACCTCATCAGCCGTGAGCACCTTGCCCCGCTGCAAAGGCGCATTCGGGAAGGTGAAAGGTTCCGTCATCCAATTGTTCATGCCTAAATCCAGGTCGCTCAACACAAAAACCGGCGTTTGTAGCGTCTCTGCCAGGTCAAAGGAGATGGTGCCAAAGTCAAAGCATTCGCCCACGGTGGCGGGCAGCAAAATCACGTTTTTGGTATCGCCATGCCCCAGGTAATACGTCGAGAGCAAATCCCCTTGCCCGGTGCGCGTGGGCAAACCAGTGCTTGGCCCCACCCGCTGCACGTCCCAAATGACGGCCGGAATTTCGGCAAAGTAGCCCAAGCCAGCAAATTCGGACATGAGCGAGATGCCGGGGCCAGAAGTGGCAGTGACTGAGCGCGCCCCGGCCCAGCCTGCACCCAAAATCATGCCAATCGCTGCTAGTTCATCTTCCGCCTGCACCACAGCGTACGTTTGTTCCCCTGTTTCCGGGTCACGCCGGAGCTTAGCCAGATAGCTGCTCATGGCATCTACAAAGCTGGTAGATGGGGTGATAGGATACCAGGCCACAAAGCTGGCACCGCCATACACAGACCCCAACGCCCCCGCTTCATTGCCCGTGATCATAAGTTTGCCTGCGGTGGCATTCATTTCGGCCACGCGGTACGGATCGCTTTTTTCGATGTTGACGGCCGTCCACTCAAACGCCGCTCGCACCACCCCCATGTTAGAATCAACCAGCTTGCGCCGCCCCTTGAAATGGTAATCCAGCGCATCATCTATTTTCTCCAACGGAATGCCCAGCAGTTGCGCCACCGCACCTACGTACACCATGTTGGCGATGTAATCCTTGAGCTTGCCTGTTAGCCCCGTCTCCTTCACAAATTGGTTTACGGGAATGCCGTAAGCGGTGGTGTCGTCACGCTGCGGCACGGTGCGCCAGTCGTCGTTGTAGATGCAAATGCCACCGGGAGGCAATATTTCTATATCTTCATCCACGGTGGCAGCGTTGAAGGCAATGAGTACCTCAGACGTATGTCGTCGGGCCACATACCCTTCATGGCTGACGCGGATGTGATACCAGGTGGGCAACCCCTGGATGTTGGACGGGAAGATATTTTTGCCGTTGACCGGAATGCCCATTTTGAACAACGCCCGCAAAAGTGCCAGGTTGGCCGTTTGGCTGCCGGTGCCGTTGGCGGTGGCTGCCACAATAGAAAAGTCGTTGACAACAGACGGCCGTTCGCCACCGTTAGGCTGTTCGGCGGGCAAAGTCTCGTCTGGAGCTAGGTGTGTTACGCCCATAAAATTATCTCCTTTCATTTACTTGGCGGCAGGTGTGGCTTGCACCCTGCGGTTATATCCACTTCAGTTGTGAAATGGACCTGTGGGAAAAAGAAACTCATAAGCACGTGTGGGACACGCTTATGAGTTCATACAATCTCAACCTGTCGGGTTCGCTTAATTTCTTACCGTCTAGCTAGGCAAGTTTTTCTTTTAAATGATGCACCACGTCCCGGAAGGAAACAATCCCTTCGGGGCGATGCTCCTCATCTACCAGCGGCAGGTGGCGGAAGCCATGAACGTGCATTTCGTGCAGTGCCTGGGCAATGGGCAGGTCAGCCGTGAGAGCAATGGGGTCTGGGGTCATGTAATCAGCAATAACGGCCGTATCCATATCCTCTACCAAGCCCACTACCCGGTGCAACAAATCCTTCTCCGTAAAAATGCCCACCAGCTTGTCCTGTGCGTCTGTAACCAACAAGCAGCCAATGCGATGACCATTCATCTGGTGTACCGCCTTGGCCAAAGAGGCTGAAACGTCAATGGTGATAGGTACCTTCGGATTTAAGGTAGACAGCGTATCTGTAATCAGGCGATCCTGAATTGGGGTTGTGGATTTTGGTTCTTGCTCAATTTCATCCACATACGCCTCATCCACTTCAAGCGACAACCGACCCGTCTGCTTAGATTTTACGTCCGGTTTCTCTTTCGCCGTCACCGTCCACAAATCGGCCGATTCATACAGCGTCCGCAGATCGCCCTTGCCCTTTGCGTCTTGCGCGGTGGCAATCTGGTCCATCAACCCCTCGCCGTAGGTACGCTTTTCCACGCGACGGATCACGCCCATCGGGGCTGGGAATTCAGGATGCTCCATGCTGGATAAAATGAAAGCCAACTGGGTTGAAGTTTCATCATGCACCAGCAGATCATCTTCTGTAATGCCGTTGCCCAAATGCACAACCTCTGGCCGGAACCCATTCAGGCGAATGCCTTTGTCAAGGTCCTTACCAAAAACCATCGGCTTACCGTGTTCCAGGTACAAAATGTTCTCATCCCGCACCCGCCGATCATCCAACCCTTCCCACTCAGTTGGGTTGAAGATGACGCAGTTTTGGTAAATCTCCACGAACGAGACGCCATTATGCTGCGAGGCTTCATACAGCACTTCGCCCAGATGTTGGGTGTGGGCGTCAATGGAGCGAGCAATGAAGGTGGCTTCGGCTGCCATGGCCAGGGCAATGGGGTTCAGCGGCTGTTCCAGCGAGCCCATCGGGGACGATTTGGTTTTATGCCCCTGGCGTGAGGTAGGGGAATATTGCCCTTTGGTGAGGCCATAAATGCGGTTATTGAACAGCAAAATGTTCAGATTCACGTTGCGGCGGATGGCATGAATGAGGTGGTTACCACCGATGGACAGCCCATCCCCATCCCCGGTGATGACCCAAACGCTGAGTTCCGGGTTGGAAATGGCCAGCCCAGTGGCTAGCGTGGGCGCACGGCCGTGAATGCTGTGAATGCCGTAGGTATTCATGTAATACGGAAAGCGGCTAGAGCAGCCGATGCCGGAAATAAAGACGATGTTTTCTTTAGGAACGCCGATCTCTGGCAGCGTTTTTTGGACAGAGGCCAGAATGGCGTAATCACCACAGCCAGGACACCAGCGAACGGTTTGGTCTGAAACGAAATCTTTGCGGGTTAATTCAATTGGAATGCTCATAATTTTCTCCAGGCAGAGACGTTGCAGTGCAACGTCTCTACTACGGCAACAGCTCCTCGATTTTGGCAGTAATTTCGCTGATTTTGAACGGCCGTGCGTGCATCTTCGGGTAGGACTGGATGTTCAAGGCAAAACGGCCGCGCAGCAAAAAGGCAAGTTGACCCCCGTTCAGTTCTGGCACGACGATCTGCTTGTAATTGCTCAAAATGTCGCGCAAGTTGCGCGGCAGCGGGTTGAGATACCGTAAATGCACGTGCGCCACGGAACGGCCGTTTGCCAACGCTTTTGTTACGGCAGACCGAACAGCACCAAAGGTGCCACCCCAACTAATCACCAACAAATCGCCATGGCTGGGGCCAAACACCTCTTGCGCTGGCAGGAACTCTGCCAAACGGGCAATCTTCTCAGCACGATCCCGCGTCATGGTTTCGTGGTGTTCTGGGTTGTAGGAAACATTGCCCGTAAGTGGTGCCTTGCTCAACCCGCCAATGCGATGTTCCAAACCACGCGTGCCGGGAATGGCCCACGGCCGTGCCAATGTTTCTTCATCGCGGGCGTAGGGCAGAAACGGTTCATCGCTGCCGTTGTCCTTGGGGGCAGGGTGACTGATCGTAATCGGGGCAATTTCATCCGGGTTTGGCACCGCCCACGGCTCAGAGCTATTGGCCAAGAACCCGTCCGACAAAATCAGGACGGGGGTAGTGGCACGCATGGCGCAGCGAGCGGCTTCTACAGCAATATCGAAGCAATCAGCTGGGCTTTGTGGGGCAAGCACCACAATGGGGCTTTCCCCGTTGCGGCCAAACATGGCCTGCAGCAAGTCCGACTGCTCTGTTTTGGTGGGTAAACCAGTGCTAGGGCCACCCCGCTGCACGTTCACAATTACCATCGGCAGTTCCAGGGCAATGGCTAACCCCATCCCCTCGCTTTTCAGAGCCACGCCGGGGCCGCTGGTGCCAGTTACGGCAAATGCACCGCCAAAAGCTGCCCCAATAATCGAGCCCATTGCCGCAATTTCATCTTCTGCCTGGAAGGTACGCACATCAAAATGGCGCAGCGGTGCCAGTGCGTGCAAGATGTCGCTGGCTGGAGTGATGGGATAAGTGCCGTAAAAAAGCGATTTGCCCATTTTGTAAGCGGCCGTTACCAATCCCATGGCCATTGCCTCATTCCCCGTAACCTTGCGGTAAGTGCCGGGTGCCAGCTCTGCGGGGCGAACCCGATACCGCTGCTGGAAAGTGCGGGTAGTATCGCCAAAAAAGAAGCCTGCTTGCAGGGCTCTAGTATTTGCCTCGACAACGTCAGGCCGCTTGGAAAACTTTTTCTGTACCCATTCCAGGGTGGTTTCCATCGGCCGTTCAAACATCCAAAACACAATGCCCAGGGCAAAGAAGTTTTGCGAACGATCTTTCTCTTTGGTTGAAAGAGATTCTATATCTTTGAGGGCTTCCCGGTTCATGCTGGTTAGCGGCACTTCAATAACTTGGTAGCCAGCGAGTGATTCATCTTCCAGCGGATTGGTTTCATAGCCTGCTTTGCGTAAATTGGTTCTAGTGAATGCATCGGTGTTGACAACGATGGTACCGCCACGCTCGAGTTCGCCGAGGCTGGCTTTGAGGGCGGCGGGGTTCATGGCAACCAGCACCTGCGGCGAATCGCCTGGCGTTAGGATGTCGCTGTTGGAAAAATTGACCTGAAAGCCACTCACGCCTGCCAGTGTGCCAGCAGGGGCGCGGATTTCGGCGGGAAAGTCTGGCATGGTGCTGATGTCGTTGCCAAAAACGGCCGATGTATTGGTAAATTGCGTGCCGGTTAGCTGCATTCCATCCCCGGAATCGCCAGCAAAGCGGACAACTATCGAGTCTAATTCTTTGAATTGGGTTTCTTCACTCATGGTTTCTCCTGAATTCAGTAGGTCAGTGTTCAGTAAGTCAGTGGGTCAGTTAACTGTTTACTGAATACTGTTTACTGTACACCGCTAACCACCTTCCTGCTTACGTGGAAATTGGTCTGGGCGGGGTGGGCGGTTAATAACTTCTACTGGATAGCGGGCGGCCAAAAAGCTAATGACAGCCTGATGGGTCATATTACCCATTATTTTGCCGCTGCGATCAACAACGGGCAGGTTGCGGAACTGTTTGTCATCCATCAACCACAGGGCATCGGCTGCGCTGCTATCTGGGGTAACGGTGATGGGATTGGCGGTCATAATTTCGTCTACGGCCGTATCCAGATTCTCTGGCACAGCCGCAACTTTGGTCAGCACGTCCCGCTCGGTGAGGATGCCTACCAGGCTGCTGCCGCTGGTGATGAGACAAACATTGGTTTTGCTTTGCCGCATTTCTGCCAGAGCGTCGCGTACGGCCGTTCCCCTGGCAATCTGGCAAAATTTTGACAAGTCGAGATGGGACACGCGCTCGCTTATCAATTCTTCTTTTAAACTCATGGGAGCAAACCTCCTGTGAGAGCAACCTTACGATGCTCCAATTAACAAATGCTTTAAGAAATAGTTATCGATTGTTGCTGCTGGGCAGTTCGGGCTGAGTCGGCAACAAATTAAAATGCGCAGAAAGCAGGGTCAATCCTTCATCAAACTCATCAGCAACGATGGCGGCAACAATCCGTTCATGGTAACCCCAAACCTCCAACCAATAGCTGTAAGGCGAGAAGCGGGTTAGTTCGCTGGCCTCGTACGCATCCCAGTAGGCGGCCAACATCCCTTTGACAAAGGGATTATCTAATCGGCTAAAAATGGTGAGGTGAAGCTGGCGATGTTCTTCATTTGGCACGTGGATGGGGTCGCCTTTAAGCCGAGCCCATGCTTTGTTTACCAACTGCTGTAATTTTTGCTTGTCGTCGGGGGTGAGGTTGCGAACGGCCGTATCCCAAAACTTTACTTCGATTGCCTGCCGCAACATGCTGTACTGCTGAAAATTCGCCTCGCCCGTACCCAGGCCAAACAGCACGCCAGCCAGTACCGCCTGAGAAAAGTCGAACGGTTCCCGTACAATGCCAACGCGCGGCCGTACGGAAACCAGCCCCAAATTGCGGGCAATTTCTAGCTGCTCACGCAGTTTGCCCACGCTCACACCCAGCTCTTGCCCAATCTGGTTTAACGTAGGCAAACGCTCTCCGGGAGCCACCTGGCTGTCTACCAGGTACCGCAGGAAGTTCGAGTCTAATTTATTGAGGCGCATGGGGGATACGGCCGTGACTGGTAGGCAAAAATAAGCGGTGAGTAGAAGTGGGTGTGGGTATGTTCATCCAAATGATCCAATAAATCAAATTAATCAGATGTTTGAATATCTTATCATATCCCCCATGCAATATCAATACCTAAAATGGCTCACTTTTGCTACACTTATTTTTGTTTTGGTGGCTGGCGGCTAGTGGCTAGTAGCTCGTACCAAAAACCAGCCGCTAACCACTATATACTAGCCACTTGGGAGATTGTTTTGGCTGTTGAAACCGTTGTTTTTGATTTGGGCGGGACGCTGATTGAGTACGCTGGAGAGTATGATGCGTGGCCGGAGCTGGAGACACCGGGGTTTGCGGCGGCATATGAAGTTTTGGAGGGAAACGGCCGTTCCCTCCCCTCATTTGCCCAGTTCCGCGACGCTGGTTTTGCCCACCTGCCCCGCCTGTGGCAAGCTGCCACGCGCACAGCGGCCAACTTGCAGGTTCATGCCCTGCTCGGCGAAACGCTGACTGGTTTGGGGATAAACAGCTTTAGCAATGGCGACTTGCTAGCAGCAGCGAAAGCATATGGCACGGCGATTCAGCAGCAGGCATTTGTAATTGAGGGGGCGGTTGAGGCGGTTACGGCCGTAAAAGCCGCAGGCTACAAAGTGGGACTGGTCTCTAACACGATGTTCCCCGGCGAAATGCACAAGGCAGACATGGCCCGGTTTGGCTTGCTGGAACAGTTTGATGCAACGGTCTTTTCCGCCGATGTGAACAAGTGGAAGCCGAATGCAGACCCGTTTTTGCACGTGTTAGATGAATTGGAGGTGGGAGCGGAAACGGCCGTTTACATCGGCGACGATCCAGCCAGCGACATGGTTGGGGGTCGCGCCGCCGGAATGCGCACCATCTACTTTCCTTCCAGCCACCGCTTCCACAAGCCCGACGGCGTGGAACCAGATGGCGAAATCCAAAACCTGGCGGAACTGCTGCCGCTCCTGGCCAGCTGGTAAAAAGGTTTCAGGTATGCATGTTTGCAAGTGGGCAAGTTGAATTGAGCAGACACATACTCGCAGACTTGCAGACTTCCCCCCACTTGCTAAACTACCAGCATGGCCAGCGACGAAGAGATTACCCGCGAAAAAGCGAAGGTCTATTTTGAGCAAGCGTACCGCAAGCAGATGGATGGCGAGTTTGGGGATGCCATTGCGCTGTACAAACGCTCCATCGCCACCTACCCTACCGCCGAAGCGTACACTTTCCTCGGCTGGACCTACAGCCAAATTGGGCACACTGAAAAAGCGATTGCCCTCTGCCAGCAAGCCATCGAAACAGACCCCACCTATGGCAATCCGTACAACGACATTGGTGCCTACCTGATTGACCAGGAGAAGTGGGAGGAAGCCATTCCCTGGCTAAAGAAAGCGACCCAAGCCCCCCGCTACGAAACGCGCCAATTTCCGTATATGAATTTAGGCAGAGCGTACCAAAATTTAGGCCAATATGAAACGGCCAAGCAGCATTTTGAGCAAGCCCTGGTTGAAGAACCGTTTTACCTGCCCGCCCACTGGGCGCTTACTGCACTGCTGGCCAAAATGAATTAGCGATTTCCGTGGGAATAAATTCTGTGAATAAGAATTTGTGGCAGGCCATATTGCTTTTTGCTGGTCTTCTCTTATTTTATCTATTCTTTGTAGTTTTGGATGTTCGATCGGGATATAGCGGTCTTGGCGAGGCAATTTGTTGTAACATTTTCTTCATTTTTGGCGGCGCGCTATGGTATGTACTTGTTGAATCGAAAGATTCAAAATAACGGCACTATAGCTTCTCTTATTCAATACCCACACTGAAAATATTCCCCTCATCTAAAATGAGCACCGACTCGCTTGGGACGTCCCAGGTGAGCAGTTGGGCGGTGTCTGGAATGGGCAAGACGGCCGTTAAGCTAACGTCTCCAGTTTGGGGATCGAGGGTGAAGACGGCCGTATTCGCACTTTCCGGGTTGCCTGGCCCCATCGGTGGGCATTCACCGACAGAGAGCAAAATCTGGTTGGCAGCAAACAAGGTTGGCGCACCCACGCAGCGCACAAAATCTGGATTCGTAACTGGTTCTTCGGCAAAGAAAGTTTTGAAGGTAGACACGGGCAAGAAATGGCTGAAGCTGCCATCAACGGCGGCCCAGATGTAGCCAGTTTCAAATGGGTTTTCGGTGCGATCGTCGTTGGCGGTGGCGAAGAGGAAAACCTGGCTGCTGTCTGGCGTCCAGTGGGGCTTCCAGTACGGGCCAGAGCCACCATAGCCTGCCCGATCTAGGATGGAAATTTGCGTCTCGATGCCAGTTTCAATTTCGACCACGTACAGGCCAGGCGGGGTGCCGTCTACCTCATACCACGATTCGCGGGTGAAGGCGACAAAACGTCCGTCTGGCGAAACTCTAAGCGAATGCGGCACATCTACGGCCAACAAGCGATCCTCGCCGTTGGCCGTGCGCCAGCGCAGCTCATAGGTTTCTGGCGTGGCCAAAATGTAGGCAAAATCTAGCCCGTTGGGCGCCCAGCCCGCCGACACAACGTTGTCGGCCACAATTTCTACTTCCTCCGTGGCTACGTTCACAATGAAAAGCTGGCCCATTGCCAGATTACCCGGCCCACCTCCACCCGTAAACTGCCAGGCGATGAGTCGATCTGTGGCCACCGCGTAATCGGAATCCACCGGGTCGGTACCCAGGGCGTAACCCAGTTCCTCTACGTAAAGGCCGGGTGAGTAAGGGATGCGCTCCAGCCGCCAGCCGTCTCCCTGGCGCACCAGCCCGGTCAGGATAGGGCTGGCACCCTCTTGTTCGGCAAAGGGCAGAAAGCGGTCAAAGCGGGCAAGGGTGTCGGGGACGGCCGTTGCGGACAAAGGCGTCACTGTTGGCGATGGCAACGGTGTCAGCGACGGGCTTGGTTGCGGCAAGGGAAATTTGGTTGGTTGGGCAACGGTCGCTTCGACTCCGCTTAGTGCAGTTGCTATCACAGTCGGTCGGCTAGCAATTTCAGGTTCGGGTTCAACGGCCGTTGGCGCACAGGCCACCAAAAAAAACAATCCAATTAACGCAAAAGATTTCAATTTCATCCTCACATCCATCATACCGTACCGTGCGGTAGGGGCGAGGCGTTTGGCCACGATCTCCTTAATAACAAACCATTTTCCTCACCAAACGCCTCGCCCAATGGTTCCAATTACCAAATATTTTGCCAACCGAAAACGATTATTCATGTGGGTTTTGGGCGAGGCAGCGCGGGCATGGTTATGCTGCTGGGAAATGTTGAATCCGCGCTGCCTCGCCCCTACGAGATCATTCTGAAAATTCAATCACAATTTGGTCGCTGGCGGAGCGGCCCCAGACGGCCGCATCGTACATTGCGTACACCTCAGTGGGCATGGCGGTGAAGCTGCCTCCCTGGGTGGCGCGAGCAAAGTAGGTGATGGTCCGGGGACGGCCGTCCATCTCTGTGATGAAGAAGCTGACCCGGTCACCGCGAATCTCTTTGTAGTTATAACCCAGGTCCTGCCAATAGAAGCGAGGGCTGCTGTACGCATCTGCGACGTGGCTGGTGGTCGCCAGCCCTTCGTTGAGCGCTTCTAGCCCGCCCGGTAGCTGGTCTTCAATGATGATGTAGCTGCCCTGGTTTGGTAAATCAACCGTCAGGCGGATTTGTACAAGCTGTCCCGGCTGGATTGTCTCCAGCAGTTCGCCCGTTTCCGCGTCGAGGTAGGTGCGGGTGATCTGTACATTGCCAGCCGCTTCAATCTGTTCACGGGGGAGGAGCATACGGCCGTTCAGCACAAAGTAGAGCCGCCCACCACCGTTTTGAGTCAGCACAATCTCGTTTTCGCCAACCTGCAGATCGTCCATGGGAATCGTGAGGGAAACGGCCGGTGCGCCGCGCCCCAGCGTGCCGCTGGCAACAGTTTCGCCGTTGACCTGCACCGTGTAGCCTGTGTTGGCGGCCGCTTCGTTAAAGCTGGTCGCCAGCAGGTGGTCGGTAAGCCCCAGGATGGCAAAGGAGGTTTCGTTGGTGCTGCCCCAGCCGTGGCTGCGTCGTTGGCTCATCAGCCAGCGCACCATGCCGGGAACCAGCTCACTGCTGGGCTGAATCTGGCTGTAGGCGCTTAACGCCAGGGCGGTGGTGCGAATGTCGGAGGCCATCACTTTGTTGTTGTAGTAGCCATCGCTGGATGAGCCTTCCCAATAGATATCGGTGTCATCGGAAACGGCCGTTTCGCCTAATTCTGCCAACACCTCAGCCGCCAATTCGGCTTCGCCGATTTCGTGCAGCGTCAGCGCCAGGGCAGCCAAACTAAATTCATCCCCGTCGAAATCTTCCCGATTTTGATACAGGGCAAGCGTGGCTTCTTCATTTGGTAAGTCAGCCAGGGCCATTGCATACTGGGCAAAGGCACGGGTGCGCGGATCCATCCCCGCCCGATGTTCGTTAAGCCAGGTAACCCCGCGCTCAATCACGCCCGGATCAATTTCGTAGCCAGCGTCGGCAACCTGCGCCAGACCAAAGATGACCCAGGCGGTTTGGTAAGCGTCGGTGCTGTCATCGTACCACCAGCCCCAGCCGCCGTCATTGTGCTGGAAGCCGTACAGCCGCTGAATGCTGGCGTTGATCTGCCCCGGTAGCTCTGCTTGCAGAGTGGGGTTGGTCACGCCAAGCTGGTTTAGGGCGCGACCCACGACAGCGTTGGGCAAAGCTTTGCTCATCGTTTGCTCCACGCAGCCGTACGGGTAGCCAGTGAGATATTGCAACCCTTCCAGCAGGCTGCCCGCAATGGAGCGGCTCAGTTGCAGCTCCACCTGGCTCATCGGCAGGGCATCGGCTGGTACGGTGACGGCCGTTTCATAGTTTCCGGTAAATTGCCCCACCTCAGTGGTAACGTCCGGCACGGCCAGCGGCTGGATGGTGAGGGGCAGCAAGATGGCGTCTGAGGGGCCATTTTCGCGGGTGGAAACGGCCGTAATTACCACCTCCACTTCGCCTGCCTCAACGGCTGCCACAGGCCAACCCACAATTTGCTGCTGCCCCGGCTCGATGGTGACGGTTTGCACCGCCTCCCCCCCAATCTCCAATCTCTGGTCTCCAATCTCCAAAGTTACCTGCAAAGATTGGGGTTCATCGCTGTAGTTATGGACGATTGCCGACAAAGCCATCGTATCCCCAGCGGTGAGGATGCGCGGCAGCAACGGCCGTATAATTACATCTTGCTTGGTAATGACGTTGGCGATGGCTTCGCCCACCTGCGTGTCCGCCGTGGTGGCCTTGGCGGTGGCGCGCCAGCTTGTCAGGCTGTCTGGCAGGGTCACGGTGACGCTCACTTCGCCGTTGAAGTCGGTGTACAAGACAGGTTCCCAAACGGCCGTGTCCGGGAAATCCTGACGCGGGCCACCTGTAGACGGCCCCCCATCACCACCGCCACCCATGCCGCCTTCCCACAGGTAGCGGGTTGGGTATAAGCCGTTGAAAGTACGCACGGTGCTGCTCCGTTCATAGTAAAAATCGTCATACATCGGGCCGTTTAGCTCCGGGCTAAGGGCAAAGATCGCCTCATCTACCAGTGCCAGCGACACCTCAGCCGAAACCGGCTCGCCGCGATAGTTGGTGACGCGCACGGTGAAGGTCGCTTCCTCACCGGGAGCGTACTCTGGCTTATCGGGCGTAATCGTCACGTTGAGCCGTTTGGTGAAGGCCGGCACGGATAGGTTAACATAACTCGTCAGCAGGCGACTGTCCGGCAGATTGGTGCTCGTGTGGGCATCAAGCTCGGTTTCTTGCTCTTGCCAGGCGTTGATAGCCACGTACACATTGGGCGCGTCGCCCTCTTCAATAGTGAGCGGAATCATGGTGACGGGTGCGGTGAGCTCAACTAGCTCCTGACGGCGAATGGAGCCGCGCTCCACGGTGAGCAGCGCGAGGCCGCTAAAGGTGGATTCCACCAGCAGTTGGGCCACGTCTCCAGGGCGGTACTCTGGCTGGTCTGCTTCGATATTTAGATTGCCACTTTCGCTGCCGTACCAGCTTGAGTAGAAGCTGCTGAAGGCGTAGACCCAGGTATTGTAGTGCATGGACTTACCCTGGCTGTCGGTGCCAGCGAGGCGAAGTTGGTAGTAACCCGGTTCTTCGATGGTGAAGTTGAGGCTGGCACGGCCGTTTTCATCGGTGGTCAGTTCAGCCGTTTGCACGACAGTGCTGTATTCGTAGCTGCTGCGGTTCCAGCGGCGCAGGGTAAGCTCTAGTTGGCGATTGGCCACTGGCTCACCAAAGATGGTTTGCACGGCGGCGCTGATGCTGAATGGAACGCCTGGTTCCTGCACATAGCCGCCTGCGTCCACGCTAAGGTATTCAGTCGCGTCGTAGATGGTGATGATGGCGTGACCACTGACGGTTTGGCGGCTGCCGTCGTCTACGGTGGCTTCCAGTCCCCACTGAATCTGCCCCAGGCTGCTCTGCCAATCTTGCTGATTAAAATACAGCAAATCGTCGCGGAGGGGGAAGATGAAGGTGGCACGGCCGTTTTCATCGGTGGTGCGGGTCATGGCACTGTCTCCGTACAGCTCGAACCAGGTGTAGAGGCTGGGCGTGTACCAATCCTCCTCCACCCGGAAGCGGTTCAGGGTAACTTCTGCATTCACGACTGGTTCGCCAAAGAAGTAGGCGGTGTCTACGGTTACCTGAACCGAATCGCCCTGCACGTAAATGGCGGAATCGGTAGTCACGGTCACTTCATAGTCCGGCTTGCGGTAATCTTCTACCTTGAAGATTTGGCTGTGCGATGTGCCGTTGAGCGTGGCTTCCACGGAGTAGACGCCCAACGAGGCGCCTTCGGCAATTTGGAAGCTGCCGTTGACGCTGCCAAAGCTGTTGGTAGTAAGCTCTTGGGTTTGCACCACGTTGTTGCGGGAATCACGAATGCGAATGGTTACGGCCGTTCCTTCCGGCGGTACAGAAAGCAGGGCATCATCATCCAGGCGCAGAATCGCTTTGAAGTAGACGATTTGGCCTGGTTTGTAGATCGGCCGTTCGGTGAAGACAAAGGCGGCGGATTGGGCCTCCTGCGGGCGGCGGGATTGCCAGTCGTAAAAGCCGCCGCTGCTTTGCCACTCGGCTGAGAGTCCGGTGAGCGTCACGTCGTTACCCACTTGGGCTGCCACGATGAGCGGCTCGGTGGCGGGCGGGCCGGCCTCTTCAAAGGTAAGCAGCTCTGTTTCAAAGAGGCCATCGGCGTTGGTTTGTCCGTTGGCCAGGATGCTGCCGCTGCGGGCGTAGATGGTGACGGCCGTATTGGGCAAAGGCGCGTCGTTGATGTCGGTGACCCAAACCAGCAGTTGCTCATCGGCCTGCTTCACAGAAACCACATTCTCTGTCACGATGAGGATGAGCTGATCATTCACGTTGCCCGCGATGAGGTTGAGGATGTAAAGTCCGGGCGACACATCTTCTGGCAGGATCGTTTCCTGAACGTTGGCCCATTCTTGCAGCGGATCGGTGCTGCTCATTTGCCAGGCGGCTACCAGCTCGGTGCCATCCAAATCAATGTGGGTATCGTCTTGGTCGCGCCAAATCCAGCCATGAAAACCGGAGTCGTATCGGTCTAAAAATTGGGGCATGGTGAGCCGATACAGTTCAAAATCAAACTGTAGCTCGCTGCGGCGGAACGCCTGGAACTGAATGGCGCGACGGCCGTTCACGTCCAAAACCTGTGCGTTGGGGCCATAGCCAAAGTTAGCCACATCTTCCAGCTCTTTAGTGCGGAACTCCCAACTGTAGGCGGCGTTCATGATTTGCTCGCCGTCGGCACTCAGGGCTGTGCCGGCAATGGTGACGGTGTAGCTGCTGTTTTCGGCCAGATAGCCTTCTTCCGGGGCAAAGATGAGGGTGGTTTCTTCCCAGCGGAAGCTGCCGCTGGTAGCGGGTTCAATTTGGAAGGCCGCTTCGGTGCTGGCGGCATCCATCAGCCGATCGAACAGAATTTTAACAGTGTCGGCCGGGTGGTTGCCGCTGCCGCGCGGCGTGGCCGAGAGGATGACGGGCGGCGTGGTGAATTCAACTACTTCCGGTGCAGGCATATCAAAGCCAGCGGCGTCACGCAGGTCAGCATCAAAGCGAATGGCGTAGGTGGTGTCGGCGGGGAGTTGGCTGTTGGGCGTTAGCTCCAGGCGGGTGTACTCGTCGTTCCAGGCGAGCTTGCCGCTGACGGCTGGCTCGATTTTGAGGGCACTGCTGACGCTGGCGCGGTTCATAGGGTAGTTGAACTGGATGGCAATAGGTGCCAGATGATCGGCAGCGGTTGGCCAGGTGATTCTATCTACTGGCTCGGCCAAGGTTGCTGTCCAGACGTAAGATTGTGCCAGGCGACGGCCGTCCGTGTCGGCGGCGCTGTTGGCAATCCTGAAACTGTATTCGGTGTCAAAATCCAGCGGCTCGGTGAGCCTCAGGGTAAGAATATTGCTGCTCCAGGCGAGTTCGTAAGGTACAGCCGGACTGATTTGGATCGCCTCGGCCACAGAATCGCGGTTCATGGCGCGAATGAAGGTGAGATCGAAGCTGGGCTGCCGCTCGGTGAGGGTGAGGCTGTTGGGCGTGCGGCTGGTAATGCGGGGGCTGTATTGGGTGTGGAGTTGGAAGGAGACGGCCGTTGGCTTCAGGCCCGTTTCGCTTTCCAAACGAGAATCCAATTCCACCTGGTACTGCCGATTGCTGCTGAAAGCGGTGTCTGGCGTGAAGAACAGCATGGTGTGGTCGGCACTCCAACGATATTCACCACGCACGGACGGGGAGAAGTGGATCGGACGGGGCACGCTGATCACCATCGGTTGATTGAAGCGAATCACGAGCCGTTCATAGGGCGGAAAATCGTCTAGATCGTGGTCGCCTACCAGTTCCCAGGCCAAATGGTCGGGCAATTCGGCAGGCGCAACGGCCGTAGGTTCAGCTTCGTCTATAGTGACGGTTTCGCTGCGATTGTTGGTAGAAACGGCCGTCATCGTGGGGGGAGTAGATTGTTCCCCCTGGCAAGCGGCCAAAATGGTGAAAATAGCAAAACAAATAAGCAAAAAGCGCAAGCGTTGGTTCATGTTATACCCCCTGAAAGGCAGTAATCAGTATTCGGTAATCGGTAATCAGTCACTGATTACTGGACACTGATTACGGATTACCGTTAATGGATAGGATACGCTTTTGCCTGTATGGGCTGCACAACGCTGGGGCGTTGCTTGGCTGACGGGATGCCGACGACAATGGTTAATGGTTATTTGTAAATGGTTAATGGTTGGAGGAACGGCCGTTTCCCATCACGCTAACTCCCAAGTCAACACACGATCATCTTGCCAAATGATTTACTTGTTGACTATACTCAGCAGATCGAAACGAGGAGTTCGCATCTGAGGATACGAACCGGGTATCTGAGGATACCCGCCCCTCCATTCCGAAGTACTGATACTATCTCAGATTATTTGGATAAGGAATCGCGTTTGGAGAGTCACTATATTTTCAAGAAAAGAAAGCTCTCAACAGTAGGAAAAACAATGAACACAACACCCCCAAATGGCTCAAAAATATCGACTCAATTTACTGATGGCTATCAAACCATCATTGTTCCCCATAAAAAAGTGGGAGCTTTCCGCTATTTTATTGGCGCATTTCTTATATTTTGGCTGGGTGGATGGGCGCTTGCATTGGTAACGACCGTAACACAGCTACTTAGATCACCGGAGCCATTTTTGCTTATTTGGCTGGGGGGCTGGACGCTTGGCGGTGCATTTGCATTCTACATGGTGTATCGTCTGTTCAGGAAACCCATTCCAGAAGCACTTCACCTAAACCTCCCCAATCTGACTTTCGATACAGGGGTACCGCCACTCGACCTCAAGTTTGGTACACGCTACTCCATGGAATATTGGAAATCAATGTTTCATCGCCGCAAAAAAATTGAGTTTATGCCTATTGAGCTAAAAAGCCTGCGCCTGCGGGAGACTGATAGTGGCAACCGCCTCACTATCGATCGCGGTGCTGACCGCATTGACATAGCTACCCGAGCCACAGAGGTTGAACGGGAATGGCTGTACAGCACTCTCAAGGACGTCTCTAAAGGAAGGAAATGATGAGTGAAAACGACGAATCAAAGCTGCGCCAGTTTGATTTTTGGCTGGGCGAATGGGATTTAACTTGGGGGGACAATGGGCGAGGTACGAATTTGATTACGGCCGTTCTCGACAATCGCGTCATTCAGGAACAGTTCGATGGCACGCCATCCACGCCACTGCAAGGGTTGAGCGTTTCCACTTACAACACGCAGCTAGGCAAGTGGCAGCAAACGTGGGTGGATAATTCCGGCAGCTACCTCGATTTTGTGGGCGAATTTGCGGATGGCAAGATGGTTTTGTCCCGCGAGGCCATGCTGGAGGGCAAACCCATCTTACAGCGCATGGTCTGGTACAACATTACTGAGCAAGCGCTGGATTGGAACTGGGAACGCTCCGAAGACGGCGGCCAGACGTGGCAAATCATGTGGCAAATTCGCTACCAGCGGAAAGTGGAGTGATGTGGGGTTGGAACGGCCGTAAAATCCCCTATTGCCTTTGCTCACTAAACAATGTATCATCTTTGTATATACATTTGATGAGGTGAGATATGCAAACACAGGTGAAAAAATGGGGCAACAGCCTTGCATTGCGGATTCCAAAACCGTTGGCAGAGCAGTTAGCCATCAAAACCGACACAGAGGTTGAAATTGTGGTTGAGGATGGGCAGTTGCTGATACGGCCGTTACCTGAACCCGCCCTAACGCTCGAAGAATTGCTGGCTCAAATTACGGACGAAAACCTTCACAATGAAGTTGAAACGGGAACGGCCGTTGGCAGTGAGGTTTGGTAATGGCATATGTTCCCAATCAAGGCGATTTGATCTGGCTAACGTTTAATCCACAGGCAGGACATGAACAGGCAGGGCGACGCCCTGCCCTTGTTTTATCGCCAGCCAGCTACAACAGAAAGGTGGGACTAGCCATTTTATGCCCCATCACCAATCAGCAAAAAGGGTACCCGTTTGAAGTCAAGATTCCGGCCGATTTAGGGGTAACTGGCGTGATTTTGGCGGATCAGGTTAAAAGCATGGATTGGCGGGTACGGCAAGCTGAGTACATTGACCAATTACCAGCACGAATTCACAAGCAGGTTTTGGCAAGGCTCTCAGTTTTGCTGGAAGTTCAAGGGTAAGGTCAATCAGTCGTTCCACCCAACTTATGCTAAAATTCAAGCGTTCTAGATTGTGTAGCAAGCGGTACGGCGGGATGCCGACCACGGCTGGGTGAGGTTTCGCGCTGGCCAAAGACCTTGCCAGAGCAGGAAGAATCCTTCATCATTAGGCAACGAACTTACGAGAATCTCACATGAGACTTAGACTTGCTTACACGTTAATCTTCCTAACAAAACCTTCATCGAGGCTGAATATACCCTTGGAAATTCAGCTTCGAGAAAGGCTGTTCCGGATTGAGGAATATGATGAGGAAAGACTTCGAGCGTCGGCGCACGTGGAATGCAATGTTGATACGGATAAGTTGAAGCTTCGGGTTGGTGAGTTGCCCATTGATGGTGGAGAACCTAATCAGGGGGTAGAGATAAATGAGCGAGGAGAATTGAGCCATTTTTTCACGGTTATGGTCAATATTCTTTCCTTCCTAATTGACGTTCCGATTCGATTTTCTCATAGAATAGGCAATGATCAACTTATCGTCGAGACTGAAGAGGATCGGCAGAAGTTAGATTTACTCGGAACCTCTCGGATTTATCAACGCATGTCAGTTTCGTTAAGTTTGCGTTCTGTGTCTTTATCGACCATGGTCGATGATGCACTAGAAAAACTTTATCAACGGGGACTCGGTGTTGCTCTATACAGGCAAGCCTTATTGTTGCAAGAACCGATAGGTGTCTATAGAGAGTTTTGGAAGGTTCTTGAATCAGCATTTGGGGCAAAAGATCGTAGACTTATCCAACTGTTGTCCAAATACAAACCAGCATCCAATATTGGTTTTAGCGAAGAGGAGCTTAGGGGATTATTAATCCTTCGCGGGAGGGCAAGTCATGCTGAGAGCAAGAAAGGCGTGCATGAATTTCATGACACTAATAGCCAGATTTCAGAGGCACTTCCCAGGCTGAAAAGTCTAGTTGAGCAAGTAATAGTAACCAAAAAGACTTGGGGGACGCCAACATTGGAAACCGATAGAGTCGCAGAATTGGTCGGATACACAAATGAAGATGGAACTCCGATTCTCTATCAAAGTTCCCGCCAATGATAACTTTAATTGGTCAATCGGTTCTCTGGGTTTTCTGCCCTGACTTTATGCTCAAAGCTTATAGATCACTAGATCACCACGGCCGATATTCCAGCGATTGGTGGCGGAAGTAGGTGGTGTACAGTTCGGCGTAGTGGCCGTTTTGGGCCAGCAGCGCGTCGTGGTTGCCTTCCTCGATGATCTGCCCGTCGCGTAGGACGATGATGCGGTCGGCGGCGCGCACGGTGGAGAGGCGGTGGGCGATGATGATGCTGGTGCGATTTTGCAGGACGGTGGCCAGGGCGTCCTGCACCTGCGCTTCCGTGAGCGGATCGATGCTGGCGGTGGCTTCATCCAGCAGCAGGATGGCCGGATTTTGCAGCAGCACCCGCGCCAAAGCCACCAACTGTCGCTGCCCCAGCGAGAGCCGCGCTCCCCGCTCCCCCACGTCCGTTTGAAGGCCATTGGGTAAATCTTCCAACCAACTGCCGTCGCCTAGCTGCCGTGCGGCCGTTTCCACTTCAACATCGCTCGCATTAGGACGGCCGTACTTCACATTCTCCGCCACCGTTCCCGAAAACAGGAAGGGGGCTTGCGGCACCAGCCCCAGTTGGCGGCGGTACTGGCTGAGATCGAGGCTGCGGATGGAACGGCCGTCTACCAACACATCACCCCCCTGATACTCATAAAACCGCATCAGCACCTTCACCAGGCTCGATTTGCCCGCGCCCGTGTGCCCCACAATCGCCAACGTTTGCCCCGCCGGGATGTTTAGCGAAAAATCTTGCAGCACCGTGCTGCGTCCAGTGCTGTAATTAAACGTCACCTTGTCGAAAGCAATGTCGCCCCGCAGCTGCTCTATCGGATCATTTGCTTTCTGAATCACCAGTGGCTCATCGTCAATCAGGGCAAAGACCCGCTCGCTGGCCGCCAATCCCTGCTGAAACTGGCTCCAAAACGACGCCAAACTGGTAATTGGGTAAAAGAAAATCGTTAGTCCCTGCACAAACAAATACCATTCTCCCACGGAAATATCTTGCTGGATCGCCATCAGCCCACCCACATAAATAATGACCGAGACGGCAATCCCGGAGACGGTGTTGAGCAGGGGGAAGATGCTGCCAAAGACGGCCACGCGGTTTAGCTGCACGCGATACGCCAGCTCATTTACCTCTTGAAAATCGTCATAAATGGCCGCCTCTTGCCGGAAGTTTTTGGCGACGCCAATGCCGCTAATCGTCTCCTGAATGGTGGCGTTGACAGTGGCCAACGCGCGCTGCGCCTGCTGCATCGCGTTCCGCGCCAGCCGCCGGAAAACGAGTGCAATCGTCACCACAATGGGCCCCACAGTGAAGGTGATAAGCGCCAGCCGCGTGTTTTGCGTCGCCAAAACGAGGCCAATCACCAAAACCAGCACAATTTGGCTCAGCAAATCAATCGTTAGGGTGACGACGGTAGCAAAATCTTGCGTGTCAGACGTGACGCGGCTGACGATGCGCCCAGAGGCGAACTGGTCGTAAAAGGACAAATCGCGGCGCATGACGGCCCGAAATGCATCTTCGCGCAGCGCCAGCACCACTTCACCTACGGCGCGCGCCGAAAACCAGAGGCTAACAAAGTTGAAGCCCCAGCTCAACGCACCCATCACGGTAACAACGGCCGCCAGCGTCAGTAAAAGCTGTAGCTGCGGATTGGCCGCCAGCGTATCAATCCCGCGCGAGATGATGATCGGCGTCGCCGTCGCCAAAATGGAGATGAGTGACACCATCGCTGCCACCAGCAGCACCTTGCCGATGTGCGGACGAAAATAGCCCACAATCCGCCGTACCAGCTCTCGGTCACTGTAGCTGCGGTCGTATTCTTCTGGGTTTAAGCCGCCGGTGATACCCATGTTTGCCTCGTTTTTCTGTTTGAAAAATTTTTGACGCAAAGGGGCAAAGAGGTTAAAGAAAAAAAGCCCTTTGCCCCTTCTGTTTCTTTGCGCTCTTTGCGTCGATATTTTCTATTCACGTACAAAAATCTGTCGGTAAACCGCACTCCCGTCCATCAGCTCCTCATGAGTGCCCTGAGCGATAAGACGGCCGTTTTTCATCAACAAAATCAAATCTGCACTCCGTATTTGGGACAGACGGTGGGTAATGAGCAAGGTGGTCCGCCCTGCCAGCACGTTGTGCATCGCCCGCTGAATCTGGTCCTCGGTGTTGCTGTCGATGGCGCTAGTGGAATCATCCAGCACCAAAATGCGCGGGTCGCTCAGAAAGGCGCGGGCGATGGCCAGCCGCTGCCGCTGTCCGCCAGAAAGCATCACGCCGCGCTCGCCAATCATTGTCTGGTAGCCGTCGGGGAAGCGCATGATAAACTCATGCGCCTGCGCCTGCTTGGCCGCCGCCTCAATTTCCGTCTGGGGCACGTCGGCTTGCGCGCCAAAGGCAATATTTTCGGCAATGGTGCGCGAAAAGAGGAAGATATCCTGCTCAATGGTGCCAATTTGCCCACGCAGGCTGTCCAGGTTCCAGTCGCGCACGTCAATGCTGTCGATGATGATACGGCCGTTGCCCACATCAAAGGTTCGATTTAGCAGCTTGGTTAGTGTGCTCTTGCCCGCGCCCGTCTGCCCCACAATCGCCACCGTCTGTCCTGGCTTCGCCCTAAACGATATATTTTGCAAAACCAAAGATTGGGTTGCCAGTTCGCCACTATAACTAAAATCCGCATTCTCAAAAACGATCTCGCCTTCCATCTGCTGCACCACGCCTGCCTCGTTTTGGTCCAGCTCTGTCTCCGTGAGAATCATCTCCAAAATGCGACGCGCGCTGGCAAAACTTTGTTGAAAAGTGGCCACGTTGCGCAGCAAAAAGCGAATCGGCATCCGCAGCGTCCCCAGCAGGGCCATAAAGGCGATCACCTGCCCTACAGAAACAATTTCCTGCATGAACAGGTAGAGCGTATGGCCGAAGCCGAGCCCAATCGTCAGGCCATACAGCAGCAGCGGCAGATAGCGGGCGGTCACTTCACCCTCGCGCACAAACGCATCACGGTATGCGCCAGCGTTATGGCTGAATTGAGCTTCCTCGGCTGGTTCCTGGGCAAATCCCTTCACCACCTCAATGCCCGAAATCGTTTCTGCCAGCCCGGCGTTCATCACGCCAAACGTCGAGCGCAAATCGGTAGCAACAGGGCGCAGATTATTGTTGTAGCGGCGTAGGGCAAAATAGGTGGTAATGAGGAACAAAATTGGCACGAGAAGCAAACGGTAATCGAGCGTAGTAATTGTAACCAAGGGCACCAGCAGCGTGAGAATTGATTCGGTGGTGGTACCTAACGCCGGGCTAACAAACAGATTAAGCTGCTGCACGTCGTTGGTGGCCCGTGCCATCAAATCCCCGACGCGCTGCTGGCCATGAAACGTTTGGCTTTTGCTGAGCAGGCTCAGATACAGTTCGTCGCGGGCATTGCGCTCCACCCGCTGGGCCAATACGCGGATCGACAGGCTGTTGACGATGTCGAACAAGCCGTAGCCTACGTAAGCAGCCACCACGTACAGCGTGGCCACGGTAAGCCCAGAACGCCCTTCGTTTTGAATGACGCTGTCAAACGCCCAGCCGACGGTAACGGCCGTCATGCTTTGCGTCGCAGCCATTCCCAAAGTAGTTAACAAAAAGGTGGTGAGCAATGCTTTATAGCGCAAAATGTGGGATTGTAGCCAGCGCAGCGGCGAACGATGATCGTAAGTGTGGGCATCGGCAATGGTAAATTCAGATCGGCTCATCTGGTGGTTCCTTTTGTCTGCAAAAGATCGTAACAGGTTTTACAATTTTGTCCTCAATAAAAATTCCAGTTTGACAAATAAACGGGTTGAGTTTATTATACCAACCAGTTAATTAACTATTTAGTTAAATAAGGGTTTTTCAAAATGAAAAGGAGCGTTGATACATTACTAGATCAAACTTTTGCTGCGCTAGCGAGCAGGACTCGGCGGGCAATATTGGCCCGTTTGGCAGAAGGGGAAGCAACCGTCAACGAACTGGCCGAACCATTCAACATGAGCCTGCCAGCTATTTCAAAGCATATCAAAGTGCTAGAGCGTGCTGGTCTTATTCAACGAGGGCAAAAGGCACAGTACCGCCCCTGCACGATTGATGTTGCTCCTTTGCAAGCAGTCGCTAACTGGACAGAGCAGTATCGGCACATATGGGAAGCGCGTTTTGACCAAATGGACATCTATCTCAAGCAACTCAAAGAAAAGGAGCAAAACAATGAGTGAGCAAACAGCATCTAAAGATGCAGTCGTCATTGAGCGGATTTTTGAAGCACCGATTGATCTGGTGTGGCAAATGTGGGCCAGTGCAGAGCATTTCAGGCAGTGGTATGGGCCACATGGCTTCAGCGTGCCCGTTGCCAAAATGGATGTGCAGGTTGGCGGTAAACGCCTGGTCTGCATGGAAATGCAGACACCGGATGGCAGCAGGCAAATGTGGACAACGGGCGAATATCTTGAAGTAACGCCCACCACACGGCTGGTGTACACAGACAGCATGTCAGATGCAGAGGGCAATGTACTGTCGCCAGCAGCAATGGGCATGCCAGAAGGCACGCCAGAGACCACGCAGGTTACAGTTGAGCTAGAAGATTTAAACGGCCGTACCAAAATGACCATGACTCACGCTGGCGTTCCGACCGATTCCGGCGGCGCAGGCGGGTGGGCTCAGGCGTTCAAGAAGCTGGCCGCTTACATCGAGTCCAATCCTGGCTAATTACAAAATCAGCAACTAATTCTGCAAAAGAGCAATCATATTTTGTTACCTGGTTGCTCTTTTGCGTTTGTGCGTGGCAACATTGTCTGTACAATCATTTCAACATGAACAGTCCAGACATTCAAGTGCAAGTTGAAATTTTGCAAGACGGCCATGTCCACACCCTCCTCGATGGGAAACGGCCGTTCACCTACGCCCAAATCCTGCAAAAATGGCAAACTGATGACGCGTTTCGCGACTTCTTCATTCAGCTGCTGGCGGATGCACCATTTGCCGCCTACTTTTGGGAGACGCCACCCATCATGCAAGAGACGCGGGAACGGCCGTTTGAATTTGTCCTCGTCAATGCGCCCCCACTGGCGCGCGTTTCGGCCGAGCGTCGTGCTTTCGCCAATTATTTCACTGATGAACCCGTGGTTGATTTCCCAAATTTAGGCAAAGATGCGCACCTGGTTGTGCCTTGCCCGCAAACGCCTGCCGATGCGTTTGCACATTTAGCTACCTTTAGCCGCAGCGCACTGCCCGCCCAGCAGCATCACTTTTGGCAGCGAGTGGGGACGGCCGTAACCAATCACATGGGGGAACGGCCGTTGTGGCTCAGCACCTCTGGTTTAGGGGTGTATTGGCTGCACGTTCGGCTGGATTCGCGACCCAAATATTATACATTTCGGCCGTATCGCCTTTGGCCCCAGCCAGGATAAAAATTCAACCCTTTGGGATTTCCTGGGAACAATAAAAACGAACGCAAATGTCCACGGAAATTAGCAATAATTCGGGCAAATTCGTTGCAAACATCAGTTAACCTCCCACTAAATCTGAAAGTCCCTCAATTTCATACCATTTTGGAAAATTACCCAAATTTGTTCTAAATTTCGTTTGACTTTTTAGAACATCTGTGCTAATATCCTTGGCAGACATACGGAACCCTCTTCCCTCTTCTCTACACATACCCTCTTCCCCTCAAAACGTGGTGCTGATGAGTAGCGACCCTTATCAGCGCCACATCCTCTTTCATCAAATAAACAACTGGGGACATGACACTAAATTCAAAGAGGAAAGAGCTTACGAACCTGAGGTTCGTACTTTTTCGTTTCTGCGGAAGCGAAGATTTGCAAAGAAAGTTTGCGGGAGAAAGATCATGAAAACAAAGGGCGCAACGAACAATGGTGCAACGCCACGCCCTCTACAATCCGACAACAATGCTTTATTGGGGCTGAATTTGCCGCAAAAAAGCATTATGGGTGTCATCCTGGTGGTAGCACTGGTGGCGTTTGAACTATTTAACTTTGATACAACACGGTACGCGCTGGGCAACTTACTGGGCGACGTGCGCTTTGCCGGCGTTGGCTGGGCAACCATCCTAGCCATCGCCTTTTGCGCCATTGATTTTGCGGGGCTGGCACGTTTGTTCACACCAGAACGAGGTAAAAATGAACCAACGGCCGTTTGGTATCTGATGGGTGCCTGGCTGTTAGGAGCCACCATGAATGCGGTCATGACCTGGTGGGCCATCTCACTCACGCTGCTGTCCCACGATTTTGGCAACGAAGTGCTGAGTCGGGAACAGCTATTGCGCTGGGTGCCATTTTTCGTGGCGACGCTAGTGTGGCTGACGCGCATCCTGTTCATCGGGGCCATCTCTGTGGCAGGGGAATATATGTTTGCCGGATCGCTTTTACAACACAGGCGTCAACCAGCCAAACGGCCGTCTGCCACCCGCACTCAACGCAATACATCGCCAGCCGGACGGCCGTTCCGACCCAATCCAGCTCCCATGCGCGCTGCACCCAAACGGGAAAACGGCCGTCGCCCGCCCAGCAATTCCCCCAACCACAGCCGTCCATCGCGCGGCAGCATGAAGGCACCGGGCCGTTCTGGCACCCCACCACAACGGTGAGGCACATTAGCATCGCTTTAGAAAAGACGGCCGTTTCAGGCACGGCCGTCTCCAAACTCATCCCAAAAATTCGCCACCTTTTTCCCCGATTTGGGCAACAGCCAATAGAATTTTGCAGCAGCCCCGCCGGAAAACTGCTATCGCCTAGCTAAACCATGAAGGAATTGCTCTTCGATTTACCAAACACAGTCTGTGGTTGCATATTGCCCCTCCATAATGGCTGTGATACCATCAAAATGTAGATTCTTTTTATTTTGTTCATGCCCGTCCATATTTATTGATTCAAGAGCAAATCTATCTATACAATTTAGCTATCTTTCTGATTTGCTCCACAAAGGTTTTGGCAAACGCTTACCAAATTATTCCAGAGTGGCCCGTTTATTTCGTTAGTGCCACTTTATTGCCAGCACAATGGCAATAAGCAAATTGCGGCGCATCATTCCACCCATGCAAAATTACCGTCGCGCCAAGCATTTTTGGGACTTATCCTTCGTCAAGCAACTGTCAGATCAAAAACTTCATCGAGAAATAGCCGACCGCTTATTTTAGGGATGGTTACTCTGACAGAACAAGGTTTGCTCGCCCTTTGTTGATTCATCCAAATAAATATTGATGGTGCGCTCTGTTCAAATTGCAGCATGGGCTACAGTTTGCTTACTCAGCAGCTAATCTGATTCTGGCAACAAAGCCTGAGGCTATTTGCCATTTGTCATTTTGGCACAATTTGAGGCAAGGAATCATTTATGAGCAGTGAATTTATTTTTCGCATTGTGGGGGCCATCCTTTTTGGCATCGGTGGCGCATTTTTGGGTAATTCTGTGGCTCAATTTTTGCGCGTATCGCCAGAAGCATATGTGATTGTCTTCATTCTGCTTGGCATTCTAGTGGGGCTAATCTTAACCCCATTCGTCACAATACGGCCGTTACGCCACATCAGTGCCCGGTTGGCCAAAATGCCTGCCGAGCGGCTCATTGCCATTGTGCTGGGGCTGTTCATTGGGTTGGTGGCGGCTGCCCTGCTTTCACTGCCGCTGGCATTGCTAGGGTCACCTTTCCGCCAGATTTTGCCGCTGGTGGCAGCCGCTGTTCTTTGCTATCTCAGTGTGGTCATTTTAGTGTCGCGCCAAAATGATTTGCAAGCGTTTTTCAGCGGATTGCGCATACCGATGGTTCAAACCAGTTCGGAACAAAGGTCAGATACCGATGGCACTGACCAATTTATCTTATTGGATACCAGTGTCATCATCGACGGCCGTATTGCCGACATTAGCAAAACCGGGTTTATCCGGGCCACCCTGCTTATTCCCAATTTCATCCTGTCTGAATTACAGCACATTGCCGACAGTGCCGACCCATTACGCCGAGGACGCGGCCGTTTGGGGCTGGAGGTGCTCACCCAACTGCAAAACGACACGCCAATCCCTACCCAAATCACCGATATGGACGTGAGCGAAGTGCGTGACGCCGATAGCAAGCTGGTGGCGTTGGCGCGTCACCTGCACTGCCCCATCATGACCAACGATTACAACCTCAACCGCGTTGCCGAGCTGCAAGGCGTGAGCGTGCTAAACATCAACGACTTGGCCAACGCTGTCAAAATCACATCGTTGCCCGGTGAAGAGTTGAAGGTGAAAATCATCCAGGAAGGGCGGGAAGCAGACCAGGGCGTGGGCTTTTTGCAGGATGGCACGATGGTGGTGGTAGAAGACGGCCGTTCCCTCATCAACAGAACCCTTAATGTCACCGTCACCAAAGTGCTGCAAACTTCGGCTGGGCGCATGATTTTCGCAAAGCCGTAACCCACTATGGTTCCCCGGCTTCGTTTTCCGCCCAGCCCCACCGGGCCAATCCACGTAGGCAACATGCACACGGCCGTTTTCTGCTGGGCCTTGTCTCGCGCGCTCAAAGGGGATTTCATTCTTCGCATCGAAGATACAGACGCCGCCCGCAACACGCCCGAAGCCACCCAGCTCATTTTTGATGCCCTCAACTGGCTAGGGCTGGATTGGGACGAAGGGCCAGACATCGGCGGCGATTTTGGGCCGTATGTGCAATCTGAAAGACGGCCGTTTCACCAACGCACCATCGAAAAGCTGGTAGACGAAGGCCATGCCTACTACGGTGACGATCCGGCAAATCCGGCCACCCCCAGCGGCAACCCCCTGCGCCTGAGAATGCCTCGAGCGGGCGAAACCACTTTGCACGATGCCATTCGCGGGGAGATACGCTTTGAGAACGGCCGTAACCAAGACCCCATCATCGTGCGCAGCAATGGCGACCCGCTCTACCATCTGGCCACCGTCA